>JBBQYO010000036.1:0-17565 GCA_038208605.1 Gemmatimonadales bacterium
CCCGTTTGGCGGCGGCGCGCGCGTCTGCATCGGAGAACAGTTTGCGTGGATGGAAGCAATCCTCCTCGTGGCAACGCTTGCCCAGAAGTGGAAAATGCGTCTCGATCCCGAACAAACAGTCGACATTCAGCCGCTCATCACGCTGCGACCAAAACACGGAATGAGAATGAAGCTCATCCGAAGATGAGCTGAATCAGCCCGCGAGCGCTTTTACTGCAAAAGGAGAATCGTCGTACCAGCGAAGCAGGTCTGCGGGATCATCATAGATCGCAATTGCTCCGGACAACTCTTCCTTGGTCCATCCGCCCGAAAGCAGGCCGACCAGGTTCACGTGCGCGCCGATCGCCGCCTCCACATCGTAAGGTGTGTCGCCGAGCATGATCAGCTCGTCCGGATGGAATCCACTTTTCCTGACCGCAGCCTGAACGATGTCGGGATCCGGTTTCGAATCTTTCGCGTCGCTCGCCGACGTCGTCGCATCCATCAAATCATCCACTCCGGCTGCGACGAGCAGGGACTTCAGCTCGTTACCACCTGCCGATGTAGCGACGATCGTTTTGAGACCGTCATGCGACACTCGCTGGACCAGCTCGCGAGCTCCGGGAGTAGGCTCGAGCGTGGCGAGGTATCTCTCCTGAAATATTTCCCACCTGCGTGCCGACAGTTTCTTCCCCATGGCGCTGTCGGCTTCGATTCCTGTCGCTGCAGGCAGAACCTTGTCGCCGCCCATTCCGATCATCGGCCAGATGACGTTGAACGGCACGTCGTAGCCAGCTTCCGAAAGCGTCTCCACCCATGAGCGGGCGTGCGCCTCGTTGCTGGCTACGAGCGTGCCGTCGATATCAAAGATTACTCCGCGAAGCACCCCCTTTACATCATCTTCTTCTGAATCGCCTCGCCACGGTCGAGATGGGCCTGAACGGACGGTGCTGCCTTCTGAATGAAATTCTTGAGGTCTGCGTTTTGTGCCGCGCCCATCGCAGCGGTTGCAGTCTCGAGAAGGCTCTTGTGATAGGTGACCTGGTCGTCAATGTACGCCTTGTCAAAATCCTTTCCTTTCGTGGCACCGGTGAGCATAGCCATCGCTTTCGTCATGTCTGAGCCACTATTATCGGCCGCTGGCGCCATTGGCGTAACGCCGAGCTTTTTTGCCAGATCCTGACCTTGTTTTCTCAGCGAGTGATGGTCGCGCATCATCATCCTGGCGTATTCTTTCACATCGGAGCTCGTGCCCTTTGTCGCGGCAACTGAACCGGTTGTGCTGTCAAGCTCGTTCGCCTTGTCGAGGATGTAAACGATGTTCGCATCCGTTAGCCCCGGAGCCGGCGCCGCCGCCATGGCCGTATCGGCCATCTTCATTCCGGTATCTGCCGTTGCAGCCATTCCGCTGTCTGTAGTCGCCGCGTCCTTCTTCGCGCACGCACCGAACGCAAGCGCCGCCGATGCCATCAATGCCATTCGAGCGCTGTTTGAGTGAATCTTCAACATTGTTACCCCCAGAAAGGTTCGTATCGAGGAAACCGCAGAATTCGGCGCCCTCATGCCCCGCTCGGCGCAAATTGTACGCCTGCGCGAGCCAGGGGAGACTTTGCCCGGAATCTTGGCCCCTTATGTGCCAGACTACACAGATGTAGTACCGATCTACTTTACAGAAAATGAAGCCTTGGCTTAACGTAAGACCGGCGCGTTCGTCTAAGCGTAGATACGGGCAGCACCACACCTCAGGAGGACGGATGCGCAGGATTGCACTGATGACTATCGCCGCACTGGCTTTTGCGGCATGCTCCAACGACACCACCGCTCCAACCACCACAGATCTTTCCACCATTGAAGTTGGCGCGTTCGGAACGGCCCTGACGACAGTCGGCGGCTACGAAGCCGAGCTCTACCAGAGCCGGCTCGGAAACGCCCTTCCCGATAGTCTCAAGCTCTCGGCCGACCAGCAGGCGAAAATCAAGGCGCTCGTCGACGCATTCAATGCCGCGACCAAGGCCGACCGCGATTCGCTTGCCGCACTCCTGAAAGACGCCAAAAGCGGAAATGGCAATCGCCCGACCGCTGAAGCACTCGGAAAAATTCTGGCGAAGGCTGGCGAGATCACCGCCCGTCTTTCAGCAGCCGAGGCAAAGCTGAAGGCCGATATCGATGCAGTTTTGACGGCAGACCAGCGCGCCTGGATCGCTTCGCATGCACCCAAGAAATGCGAGCCACACAAATTTTCGTCGCTGACGGATGCTCAGAAGGCGCAGATCAAGGCCCTCGAACAGAAGTTCGAGCAGGACAACAGGGCAGACCTTCAGGCGGTAAAGGCAGCCTATCAGTCGGCCGAAGGCAAATCGAAGGCTGATCGCGATGCGATTTTGGCGACGGTAGCGCCGGCAATCGCGCGGCTCGAGGCCGCTCGCAAGGCGCTGACGACCGCAATTGCCGCGGTTCTTACGCCAGAGCAGAAAGCATCAGGTTGTCTGCCGCTCGGCTGAAGCAGTTAGTTCATTGGGAAAGGCCGCGTCAGACGACGCGGCCTTTTTGTTTAAGGGGGAGCAAAGCCAGGCGAGTCCGGAGTTCTCAGTCGACAGTGTTTGAGTCGTGAGTTTTTTCACGAGTTTGGCTCTTTGCCGGGCTCACCAGTCCTCCCGGTCTATGGCTCACTTGTCCCCCCGGCCTGTACCTTGGGTTGAGATTGAGTTAAAGACTCATCACTCAAACACTGTCGACTGAAAACTCCTTACTCGGGTTTTCCCTTCATCGAAAAACGACATTGAGATATTCAGCGATCCGCTACTTGCTTCTCGCTTCATTCGCCGCCTGCACTCGGCCCGGCTCCGCGCAAACGACGCCGGGCCGTCTCGCTCCGATCCGGGCTGATACTGCAAAGCTCCGCCTGAGACTCGATTCGATCGCCAACGACCATCACGGCATCCTCGGCTACAGCGTCATCGACATCGAGAAAAATGTCCGCATGAGCCACCGCGGCGATGAGACGTTCTCCACCGCCAGCCTGATCAAGGTCCCAATTCTCGTTACTGTCTACGACCTCGTTGCGAAAAGCCAGCTCGCACTGAGCGATCCGTTGACCGTCCTCAAGATCGACCAGGTTCCCGGCTCGGGCCTGCTTCAGTACATGCACAACGGTAGCGAGATCACCGTGCAGGATGCCGCGTGGTTCATGATCACCGTCAGCGACAACACTGCCACCAATCTCCTGCTCGACCGTATCATCATCCGCCGTGTCTGGGCAAAGATGGATTCGCTCGGGCTTCACAACACGAAGGTCCACTCCAAGTCATTTCTCAGAAACTCGAGCGTCGCGATGGACAGCTCGATCAAGTACGGGCTCGGTGTGACGACTCCGAATGAAATGGCGCGCCTCTACGAGCTGATGGCACTCGGCAAAGCAGTGAATCCCGCTTCCGATTCGACGATGCTGGAGATGATGGAGCACAACCAGGACGACGGCAAAATGCAGCGCTACGTGTACGGCGTCCGCGCAGCACACAAAACCGGCGACACTGACAAAGTTCGAACCGAGTGCTCACTCTTCTACCTGCGCAACCGCATCGTCGTGTGCGCACTGACCAAGGAGAATGTCGACATGCGCTACGCAATCGACAATGAAGCTCACATAGCCATCGGCCGTATAGCAGAAGCCGTCGTCAATGCGTGGGGAGGGATTCCTCCGGCGAAGCAGTAACGTCTACGCTCCGGCTGTTCCTTTCAGATATGCCTGGCGCTCTGCTTCAGGAAATTTCTCGATAGCGTAGCGCAGCATGGTTCGCGGCATCGCCCTGTAGTGAGCATTCAGGAATTCCCTCTCGGCCGGTCCATCGCGCGATCCGATCTCGCGAAGCATCCAGCCCACCGCTTTATGTATCAGGTCTTCCCTGTCCGTGAGCAGCTTCCCGGCAATCGAAAGCGAATCACCGAAGTCCGAGGCTTTGATGAACGCGAAGCTCGCGGCTCGTCGCCCTTTTGATACAGACGCACCATCATCATCAGCGTGAGAAGGCGGTCCTCGTGGTAACCCGAGCTCAGCAGCTCGATTGCCGCCTCGTGCGTGACCTCAGTGTGCTTGCGCACCAGGGACCGCAGCGCGGGTACGCGGATGCCGCGAAAGTGATCGCCTCCACCGTATTGTCCCGGCAACGTCTTGAAGAAACGCTGGAGAAACGAAGCGTCGCCAGCGTCAGACAATGAGATCATGTCTCGCTCTATCTCCTTCACGATCTCGCCCTTCGTCATTCCCTCACCTTTTGCGGCCGAGGATGGTTCCGCGGCAGTTGCCTGCTCCGCAAGTACAGGGATACCGGCGCTTGGCGGCGGGGCTGTGCCGCTCCTCGAGGATATACGCGTAGTCGTACGCCAGCTCTTCGCCGGGAGCAACGTCGCGGATGGTCTCTATCCAGATGCGACCGTCATCGATGACCGCGTCGCAATTCGGATCACACGAATGGTTGATGAATCTCGCTTCGTTTCCGTCGACGGACGCATCGATCACAACGTCGTCGTCGATGGCGAACAGATAAGTGTGATGGCGCTCGCCAGGCTCATCGGGATACTCCGCGTCAGCCTCGGCGGGAGTGAGCCGCTGTCCACAGTATTCGATGAGCCGGGAGCCGGCGCTGATGCTCCGAAGTGCAAACGCACCCCGCCCCTGAATCGTCGATTGGCGTATCTCGAAAGGAATTTCTATTACACAACCCTCCGCTCGAAAAGATATCCGTAAAACGACAATCGTTGTATCTTGGAATCTCCTTCACTCATCGATGAATGACCGGACACCTACAGAAAGAACTCAAGCAGCAGAAACCGTTCGCAAGTGTCGAGCAGGAGGTGGCCCTCAACGTGATGAGAACCGCGGGAGCTCTGCGACGAGGCATCGCGGAGCTGCTCAAGCCATTCGACCTGAGCGCTCCGCAGTACAACATCCTGAGAATACTCCGCGGAGCTCCCGAGGGAGAAGGTCTCCCATGCAGCGAGGTGGGAGACCGTCTCGTCAGCCGCGATCCTGACGTAACCCGGCTTCTCGACCGTCTCGAGAAACGAGGCCTGGTAACCCGCGGACGTTCGTCAACCGACCGGCGCGTAGTCAACGCACGCATTACGAAAATGGGCCACGAGCTGGTGGATCAGCTCGATGGCCCCATGTCGGACGTTCACACCGGCCAGCTCAGTCACATGAAGCGCAAGGATCTTCGAACACTGATCGATCTCCTCGAGGAAGCCCGCGGCGAAAGCGAGTAAGTAGAACGATCCTCACCGCTCGGCAAGAAACCGCAGCACAGTGCCCCACGGATCGCGTGCGCGGACAACATCTCCGGACCGCTCGATCGAATAACCAGCCTTTTCAAGCGCGGCTGCGGCTTCTTCGGCATTTGCTGAAGTCGGCAGCACAAGATCCCAATCGAGAAGACGCGCGTCGGCATCGGTCGCGTTCGGCGCGCCCTGTGCCCACGTGTTAACGCCAAGGTGATGGTGATAGCCACCTGCTGACATGAACAGCGCGCCGGGGTAGCTCCACACGATCTTGTCGAATCCAAGACCGGAGTGATAGAAATCCTCAGCAGCGTCGATGTTTCCGACATACAGGTGCACGTGACCGATCACGGTGCCCGCCGGCATGCCATCCCACTTTCTTCCCTTCGCGGCGGCAATCAGGTTCTGAACATCCAGGCTGTTCGTTGCCATCACGATCTGATCGTTGACCGCTGTCCATGTAGACCGGTCGCGGTCAGCATACACTTCTATGCCAAGCCCGTCCGGATCAGTCAGGTAAAGCGCTTCACTCACGAGATGGTCGGACATTCCCGCGTACGCGCTTATCTCTGACAGGTGCTGGAGAAATGCGCCCAGTGCTGCTCTCTCGGGAAGCAGAATCGCGAAGTGGTACAGGCCGAGAAGACCGCGGCGCGGAACTGCGCGCGCTTCCTTCAGCTCGTGTAGCTGAATCAATACGCGATCATCGCCCTGCGCGCCGAGCTCGGCTGAGGATGTCGCGCGACTGATCTCGCGCATTCCGATGACGCGTTTGTAGTACTCGATAGACCGCTCCAGATCGGAGACCTGAAGACGCACCCGGCCGATATGTGTTTCGGCGGGCAATCTGTAGCCCGACGGTGCAATTCCGTATTTGTCTGGCATATGTTAACAATAGTCGTTGCAACAAGTATTGTAAAGGTCGAGCCGGGCACTCATGATGCACTTGCTCCAGTCACATGTCCCAGGACCTTCTCAAAGTCACCGACCGCGGCCTCTACTGTGAGGCCGGCGATTTCTTCATCGACCCATGGATGCCGGTCGACCGCGCGCTCATCACTCACGCGCACGGCGATCACGCGCGCTGGGGCTCGCGCACGTATGTGTGCTCTCAGGAGAGTGCTCGCGTCCTCAGAACGCGCATCGGTCCAGACGCTGCGATTTCCCCGCAGGCGTGGAACAAGACGCTCTCGGTCAACGGCGTAACCGTTTCGTTCCACCCCGCAGGCCACATCCTCGGCTCAGCGCAGATTCGTGTTGAACACCGGGGCGAAACGTGGGTCGTTTCCGGCGATTACAAAACCGAGCCCGATCCAACGTGCACTCCGTTTGAGCCTGTACGGTGCAACGTGTTCATCACCGAATCCACCTTTGGTCTTCCTATTTATCGGTGGTCACCGCAGTCCGAGATCTTCGCTGGAATCGCCGCGTGGTGGCGCACGAACCGAGATGCTGGACGCGCGTCGATCGTCTTCGCATATGCCTTGGGCAAAGCTCAACGGTTGCTGGCGGGACTGGCTGATGACGCGCAGGGCGAGTTTTTCACACACGGCGCGGTTGAGCGTTTGAACCGCGACTATCGCGATTCCGGAATATCGCTGCCGGCAACCACGTACGCCGCTGCAGTTCCAAAAGGCCACGACTGGGCAGGTGCAATGATCGTTGCTCCGCCGAGTGCGGCGGGTTCGACGTGGCTGCGGCGGTTCGGACCCGCGTCATCGGCATTCGCCTCCGGATGGATGCGGGTTCGCGGTGCGCGCCGGCGTCGGTCTGTCGACCGAGGCTTCGTCCTTTCGGATCATGTTGACTGGCCAGCACTGATGGCTGCAATCGATTCAACCGGTGCCGAGCGCGTGATGGTGACGCACGGATATCGCGATACTGTGGTGCGTGCGCTTCTCGAGCGGGGACTTCAGGCCGAGACACTGGCAAGCGGGTGGGAAGGTGAAAGCAATGAAGTCGAGACCGAGGCTGAAGAAGATGTAGTGCCTGACGACGAGGCACTTCCCCGGTGAAACGCTTCGCTCAGCTGTTCGCCGAAATCGACGAGACGACGCGCACGAACGAAAAGGTTGCGGCAATGAGCCGCTACTTCTCGGAGAGCGCGCCCGAAGACGCTGCCTGGGCCGTCTACTTCCTGATCGGCTTGCGTCCAAAGCGACTGGTTCCGGTTCGCCGGCTTGCCACCTGGGCGATGGAAGAGTCAGGTGTGAGCGACTGGCTGTTCGAGGAATCGTATCATGCAGTTGGCGATCTGGCCGAGACGATTGCATTGCTGCTTCCCGACAGCACGGCGTCGAGTGAAGAGCCGCTGCACTGGTGGGTTGAAACGCGACTGCTCGCTATCGGCAAGGCGAGCGAAGAGGACCAGCGGCGGATTGTTCTGGAGGCATGGCGATCGCTCGGTGGAATCGAGCGATTCGTCTGGAATAAGCTCATAACGGGAAGCTTTCGTGTCGGCGTGTCGCAATCGCTGCTGGTGAGAGCGCTGTCGAAATCGAGCGACGTCCCGGAATCCACGATATCGCACCGTCTGGCGGGAGACTGGCAGCCGGCGCCGGGTTCGTATGAGCGTCTTGTCGCGCCGGGCACCGAGGCACCCGGCGTTTCGAGCCCTTATCCGTTCTATCTCGCGTACCCACTCGAGGACGAGCTCGAGTCGCTTGGCCCCGTGAGCGAGTGGCAAGCGGAATGGAAGTGGGATGGCATTCGGTCGCAGCTGATTCGGCGCCAGGGAAAGTCATTCCTGTGGTCGCGCGGCGATGACCTCATCACTGAGCGGTTTCCCGAATTGATCGAGGTATCGGAATGGCTACCCGACGGGACTGTGATCGACGGCGAGATACTGCCGTGGAATGATGGACGGCCGCTGCCTTTCGCACAGCTTCAACGGCGAATCGGCCGAAAGAATGTCAGCGCGAAGATCCGCACGGAGGTGCCGGTCGTAATCCTCGCCTATGACCTGCTCGAAATTGGGGGTGAGGATGTACGTGAAAAACCGTTGTGGTGGAGACGCGAGCAATTGAGTCAGCTCGTCGGCGTTGCCAACGCTGAATCGCGGATTCTGATTTCGCCCGTCGCGCCCGCAGCTTCATGGGATGACATTCGCGCCGCGAAGGCGCGGGCGAGAAGTGTGGGATCTGAAGGATTGATGCTGAAGCGAAGCGATGCGCCGTATGGTGTTGGGCGGCGCAAGGGCGGGTGGTGGAAGTGGAAGATCGAGCCGTACGCGATCGACGCGGTGATGGTCTACGCGCAGCCAGGCCACGGACGCCGAGCCCTTCTTCATACTGATTACACGTTCGCGGTATGGGACGGCGATGCGCTCATCCCATTTGCTAAAGCGTACTCCGGTCTTACTGACGTCGAGATCCGTGAGATGGATACGTGGATTCGGCGCAACACGGTGGAGAAGTTCGGTCCAGTACGGTCGGTGAAGCCGCAGCAGGTGTTCGAGCTCGGCTTTGAGGGAATCCAGGCGTCCCCCCGGCACAAGTCGGGAATTGCGGTGCGCTTCCCGAGGATGCTTCGCTGGCGGAAGGATAAGCCCGCGTCTGAGGCCGATACCATCGACAGTTTGCGCGCTCTCTTGAAGTCGACAGAGGGTGAGATCGATACGATCGATGGCGATTCCTGAAACGGCTTCTCAGTTGACAGCAGCAGCAAAGTCAAAGGCCATTTAACTACGATGCACAGATGAACACGATGCACAGATGGAAAAACATGAATAGGGAACTGCGAAGCGATCTCGCGGATGTAAGGCAGTTCCCCATTTGTTTTTTTGTCGTTGTTCTCATCTGTGCATCGTGTTCATCTGTGCATCGTAGTTAATGGTAGTTGTAGTCATCATTTTCATCTGTGCATCGTAGTTAAATGGCCTTTGATCTTGTTCGCAGGACTCGATGAGTAGAACGACTGCCGGAGAGGAATGGTTTGCCTCGCGCGGATGGAAACCGTTCTCGTTTCAGCGCGAGGTATGGAACGCATATCTCAAAGGAGAAAGCGGCCTCATTCACGCCGCTACGGGAACCGGCAAGACGTTCGCTGCGTGGTGGGCTCCGTTACTCGAGTATCTCGCCGAGACGTCAAACGACAGTGAGCCGCGCCTCGCTGGGAAAGTCGTATCAGCGAGAGCGCAGCGGAAAGCCTCTGTCCCCTTGAGAGTCTTATGGATAACCCCTCTTCGTGCACTGGCTGGTGATACAGCGGGCGCGCTACTGCAGCCTGTCACTGAGCTCGATCTCCCATGGAGCATCGAGACCCGCACCGGAGATACGAGCGCGACCGATCGTTCGCGACAGTCTCGCAAACTTCCGAGCGCCCTCATCACCACTCCCGAGAGCCTTTCTCTCTTTTTGTCACGCAGCGACGCGTCGTCACAGTTCACGGATCTGAGACTCGTCGTTGTCGACGAATGGCATGAGCTCATGGGAACGAAGCGCGGAGTGCAAACGCAGCTCGCGCTCGCGCGTCTTCGCGCGATATGTCCCAACCTCCGCACATGGGGACTCTCGGCAACCATCGGTAACCTGGAGGAAGCGCGAAAGTCGCTGCTCGGACGCACGCAGTCGAAAGGAAAATCGCGAATAGTCCGCGGAGTCGAGCCGAAGAACATCATCGTCGACTCGCTCATTCCGCCGAAGATCGAGCGGTTTCCATGGGCGGGGCATCTCGGAACGCAGATGGTTCCTCAGGTCGTCGAGGCGATCGAGGAAGGCGAGACATCGATCGTATTCACCAATACGAGATCGCAAACGGAGATCTGGTACCAGGCAATTCTCGAGCATCGTCCCGACTGGGCCGGTACGATCGCGCTTCACCATGGCTCCCTCGATCGCAAAACCAGAGAGTGGGTCGAAGAAGGTTTGCGGTCGGCGCAACTTCGCTGCGTCGTCGCGACATCCAGCCTCGACCTCGGCGTCGATTTCTCGCCGGTCGATCGCGTCCTGCAGATCGGGAGTCCGAAAGGAATTGCGCGCTTGACTCAGCGCGCCGGACGAAGCGGGCATCGACCTGGCGTTGCAAGCAGAGTGACCTGCGTACCGACCCACACTCTCGAGCTCATTGAAGTCGCGGCAGCGAGGGATGGATTGAATGCCCGCTCTATCGAATCACGCTATCCCGTCAGTCGCCCACTCGACGTTCTTGCACAACACATCGTCACGATCGCTGTCGGTGAGGGCTTTGTTCCGTCCGAACTGCTGCGAGAAGTACGCGATACTGATGCGTACGCCGACCTCCCGGACGACGAATGGGAATGGGTGCTCGGCTTCGTCAGCAACGGCGGTCATGCGCTCAAGGCCTATCCCGAATACTCGAAAGTCGTTGCAGGCGAATCTGGAAGATGGAAAGTAGAAGACAAGGCGATCGCATACCGGCACCGAATGTCGATCGGCACGATCGTCAGTGATGCACACATCGCAGTTCAATATCAACGCGGCGCCAGGATCGGCTCCGTCGAGGAATCATTCATTGCGCGCCTTACGCAAGGCGATCGCTTCGTGTTCGGTGGCGTCCCGCTGGAATTCATTCGTGTGCGCGACATGGTCGCATGGGTTCGTCGCGCGCCGAACGTCAACGGCGCGATTCCCAGATGGATGGGAAGTCGTCTTCCGCTTTCTGGAGAGCTCGCGGCGGCGTTGCGCGAGCGGCTTGGCGAAGCAGGACGCGGTGTATACCACGACCCCGAGATGAAGGCGATTCAACCCATTCTCGAAGTCCAGAAAAAGTGGTCGCACATTCCGGGACCCGAGGATTTCCTCATCGAGAAGGTCAAGAGCCGCGAAGGACATCACCTCTTTTTCTTTCCGTTTGAAGGCCGGCTGGTACACGAAGGACTCGCTGCTTTGTTTGCCTACCGTATTTCGAGAATTCATCCGATAACATTTTCGATGTCCTCGAACGACTACGGGTTCGAGCTGCTGTCGCCGGACGAGGCATTGCTGGGCGAAGCCATCGAGCGCGGGCTTCTCGATCCATCAGGTCTCATCGACGACATACCCGCGTCGCTCAACGCGACGGAGATGGCGCGGCGTCAATTTCGCGAGATTGCGCGCGTTGCCGGACTCGTATTTCCAGGATTTCCCCGCGCGGGCAAAACTGCGCGACAGCTTCAGGCGTCGAGCGGACTGTTCTTCGACGTGTTCCAGCGTTACGACGCCGGCAACATGCTGCTGGGCCAGGCACACCGCGAAGTTCTCGAGAGACAGCTCGAGAGAACTCGGCTTGGACTGACCCTTCAGCGAATCGCAAAAGCGAAAGTCGTGATCACGACCCCAAAACGAACCCCGCCGCTGGCCTTTCCTCTTCTTGTCGACCGGACACGTGAACGCGTGTCGTCCGAGAACCTCACTGACCGCATTCGCCGCATGCAGCAAACTCTGGAGCGCGCGGCAGGATCATGAGAGAAGGCGATCTCCCGGTCAAAATTGCGGGCGAAGAAATGGTACTTCTACCCGAGCGCGCGATGTACTGGAGTTCGGAGAAGGCGCTTCTCATCGCCGATCCTCATTGGGGAAAGGACGCGACGTTCAGGGCAAGTGGAATTCCCGTTCCGTCGGGGACGGCCGACGAGGCCATTGCGCGAGTCGATTGTCTCGTCAGGCGTACCGGCGCACGTGAAGTGATTTTCCTTGGAGATCTGCTCCACGCACGCGAGGGCAGATCGCCGGTGGTGTTTGCGTCGCTGACACAATGGCGGTCGAGCAATATGGACATCCGCCTGCTGTTGATTCGCGGCAACCACGATCGGAGAGCGGGTGATCCTCCGAGTGATCTGGGAGTCAATTGTGAGGATGCGCCATATCGCCGCGGTCCGTTCATACTCGACCATCATCCGCGGGCAAGTGCAGAAGGGTACGTCCTCGCCGGTCACGTTCACCCCGGCGTTCGGATTTACGGAAGAGGGAGACAGAGCGAGCGACTGCCGTGTTTCTTCATTGGAGAGAATGTCGGCATCCTGCCCGCCTTTGGGGATTTCACTGGTCTCGCTGACATCTCGAGCTCGGACAACGACGAGATCTACGCGATAGCGGACGCCACCGTAATTCGAATTGCGTCTGCAACCCGCATCTAACTCCTGTGCTTCTGTGTTCTCGCATCTTGTCGCAGTTCGATGAGCAGTAAACGCAAAGACCCGCGCGTGGCATGCGCCACGCGCGGGTCTGAGCAATCAGAGTTACTGCTTGGGTTTGACCAGAGCCTGGACTGCGGCTGGCGGCGTGATTACCGCACCATTGCCGAGCGTTACAGAGCTGATCGTGAGAATCTGCTGCTGGCCCATCATCTCCATCGTCGTCTTCGTCGGAACTGTGACATCACCGAACTTCTTGTAATCGGTGAAGAGTGACACGACGGGAATGGAGCCCATCGACGTCGTCTGTATACTGCGTGACGCGACGAGATAACCAGTGGCGACGCTGTAGCAATCGAACGTCTCTCTTCCCGACTTCCAGTTCAGCTTGAGCTCATAGCAGCGCTCTCCGTTCATCGTCGTGTCGGCAACAGTCGTCATCGACGTGAACAGCTGGGCGTCGCGAACCATCGCGCGGCGGTCGGCTTCATCACGGACCTGATCCATTTCCTTGCCGCTGAGAACACGCGGGCCCTGCATTGGATCTGCGGCCCATGCAGTCGTCCCATCGAAGCCGGCCGACACTTCGCCCATGCCCGGAATGTTCGTGATCATCGACATCTGATTCGTTCCTGCCTGTGTCATCGTCACCGTGCCGTTGATACCAGCCGACGGCATCGACATTCCCCCGGTCGTAACGATCGACTTTGCGTTGATCATCGCCTGCCCGCCTGTGGCAGTGACGTACTTGGCGATAACTGTCGATGCTGCCGGAAGCTGCTGTGCGCTCACGACCTGTGCGGCCGCGACCATTGGCAACAGCAGTGCGGCGGCGTTGATGAATGAGTTTCGTTTCATGATTTGTCTCAGGTTGGTTGAAGTGGGTAAAACCTTGAACGGCGGCTCAGTTCGTCGAGTTTCGTTTGCCAGCGGAGGCAGCCCTTATCCAGCGCGTCGCCGCTTCGACTGCCGTATCCCTGCCCTCGGATAAAGCCTTTCCAGACAAGGGTACGATTTCATCGGGCACCACGCCCGTTCCTTCGATTCTCTTCCCGTCCGGATCGGTGAAGTCCCCAACGGCGTGAACAAATACATCGCCCGACGGCAAACGGTCCATCAAGGCAGGCAAAGTCTCACCTGCACTCCGCTCGCCGAACACCCTCGCGCGCCCGATACGCTGCATCCCGGTTGCAAAAATTTCCGACGTGCTCGCGGTCATTGCATCAACCACGATTGCCATCGGTCCACGAAATGGCGACGCGGGCGATCCATCACTTTTCACCCGTCGCGGGTTCATTGTGAACCGAAGTGACAGGTCGCGCGATCTCATGGTGCCGAGTGACTGGGCTGAGTCCACGAAATATCCGCCGAAACCCATCACCATCGCACCTAGACCACCCGGATTGCCGCGCAAATCGACGACAATTCCCTGGCAGTCGCTGATCTTGTCCATTGCCCGTTCGAGCTCGGGGACCAAAGCCGGAAGCCAGATGTTGAACGCGATCACGCCAACGCACGCCTCCGATTTACCGGAAGCCGGCATTGCGGGTACTGCGATACGCTCGGCCACAACTCTGCCGGCTATCGGGGGCAGACTGGCGAACTGTGACACCATGCCTGTCGCCGGAACGGCGACCAGCGTGTGTTCGACGATCTTCCCCCCTCCAATGGAACCGATCCCGACTTTGACAACAGTCCCGGGCGAAGGCGAAAGCGCGTGGTTCAAACCGAACAGGACGTCTGCCAAAGCGCGCTGACGCGCGGGCTCCGGGAGCAGCGACACCCTGCGAAGGGCTGCCGGGACATTCTTCGCACCGACGCTTTCAATCGACTCGCCCGCTGTGATGCCGCTCTTTGCGGCAGGACTACCTGGCTCGACGCGCCATGCAACAGCTTTTTCTCCTGCCGGGCGAAGGGAGACACCGGTCATCCCGCCGCCACTTGCGTCGGTTGTGTCGTCATTCACCGACGTGCCTTCGGGAATGATGTAAAAATGCGAGTCGGGAATGTGCTTCAATGTCGTCGCGAGGAGATCAGTCAACCCGCTCCGGGTATTGACGAGCGCGGCGCGCGGGCGAAGCGAATCTCTCACTGCCGACCATCGAGACGAGACGAAGGCTGTATCGACATACGTCGTGTTGACGAGTTTCCAGACTGTATCGAATGTGCTCATCGCAATCGCCGAGGTGACCGGCTCCGACGCATCACGGCTCACCGTCTGCCTGACCGTTTGCGGTGAAGACACACACGCAGCCAGCATCGCGGCGCAGGCGAGCGCAGCGAAGTTTCTCATTCCCCGATCTGAATCAGTCAAGTACTCTACGCCTCAGTGGCCAGCGGCCCGGAATTAGCTAGAAAGAAGAGCAATGCTTACAAGACGAATTGGCGGACTGGATGTATCGGTAATCGGCCTGGGATGCAACAACTTCGGCCGTAAATTAGATGTACAGGCCACCACCAAGGTAGTGAATGCCGCGATCGAGGAAGGAATCACTTTCTTCGACACGGCAGACATTTACGGCGGAACTGAAAGCGAAGAGTTCCTTGGCAAGGCGCTCGGCAAACGTCGCCGCGATGTGTTCGTCGCCACGAAGTTCGGAATGAAAATCGACGAGAATCGGCAGGGAGCCCGCCCCGAGTACGTTCTCCAGGCGGCGGAAGATAGCCTTCGCCGCCTCGGCACTGACTACATCGATCTGTATCAGCTTCACGAGCCGGACAAAAACGTCCCGATCGCCGACACACTTGGTGCGATGGACCGGCTCGTTCAAGCCGGAAAGGTTCGGGAGATCGGCTGCTCCAATTTCACTGTCGATATGATTCGTGAGGCCGAGGCTTGTGCGCAGCCCGCGGCCTCGCGTTTCGTCAGTGCGCAGAATGAGTACAGCGTGTTTCATCGGGAGCCCGAGCTCGACGTGCTTCCGGAATGCGGGTCCAATGGAATGGCTTTTCTTCCTTACTTTCCCCTCGCCAACGGATTGCTGACGGGCAAATACCGCCGCGGACAGCCATCGCCAAAAGGGAGCCGCATCGAGTCGGGATGGCATGACGAGTATCTGAATGGCGAAAGCATCGATGTCGTCGAAGAGCTGATCGAGTTTGCGGCTGGATGCGACCGCACGATTCTCGACCTTGCGTTCTCCTGGCTGCTGACGAGGCCAATGGTGGCTTCTGTCATCGCTGGCGCGACGTCAGCCGAGCAGGTGCGGGCGAATGCCAGCTCCGGAACATGGCACTTGAGCGATCTCGACCTCGAGAAGATCAACGTCATCGCTCCGCTGGCGACGACGTTGAACGGCAGCTAGCTAAAGCTTGACGAGCGCCGCGTTCCACTGAGGCGTGTCTTCATCTTCCTTGTACATCTGGTCGACGTCCACCACAACGCTCGATCCCTGTCGCGTGATGGCGAGGCGATCCATTCCGCGCGTCGCGCGGCCGGAGATGAAATCACCCTTCGGATCGTACTTCGAGTGATGCTTCGGACACTGAAACTGTTTGTCCGTGTCGTTCCAGCGAAGAGCCGTTCTCTGATGAGGACATGACAGGTTGAATGCGTAAATCGCGTTCTGATAGCGGGTGAGAATCACTTCGTTGTCACGATCTATCTGTACTCCGTCAGCCGCTGGAATCGCGTAGGTGATACCCGCTTTTCCGCGCGACAGCGCATTGATCATGCTGACCGGCAGCGCAGCTGCCGACCGCGCAATACCAAGAGTTGCAACGACACCTGCGACACCAATCGCGGCGTCACGCAGAAAATCGCGCCTGTTCGTGACAAGCGGACAGCTGTTGCAATCGTCGTGGTTTACTTCTCCGTTGATAGCCATCGGTCGTTCTCAGTTCACAGTTTGAGTCGTCAGGCCGAATTGACGAGCGTTATGCCTGCAAGGAGCGTCGCCGACCAGAGGAACATGCTTGTAATCGCGTTGAATCTCAGGCGGCCCCAGAGTGCAGTTCCATCAGAGCTGCCGTCGCTCGATTGTCTGAGCGCCGACTCGGTTCTTTCGAGTACTACCCCATTTACAAGGAGAAGAGCCACGAGGCCAAGCTTGACCCACAGAACGGGCGAGGCAACGAATGTCTTCAGGTCAGAGGCGAGCATCGCGAAGCCAGTGAGGAACTGAACCGTCAGTGCGATCAGCACAGGCCTGTGCACGTTGTTGAGCTCGACGAGATGCCATCTCCGCTGCTCCGCATTGTCGCCCCGCAGTTGAAGCGTGGTACGGTCGGCGGCGATGGCGAGACCGCCGCCGAAAAGCATCGCCAGCAGGTGCATACCGGTGACGACTGTCGGAAGAACCGCTGAGTCACTGTATGCCTGCTGCCAGGGTTTCAGAAACTGCTCTACAGCCTGTAGCGAGAGAATCATCATCCGAGATTGATTTGCGGGGCCTGCTTCATATCAGAGTGTCGTTCTTACAAGAAGTTTGGCGCGTGACGGGCCTGGAGTCGGTATACGAATAAGACACGCCTGATGTCAGGTACCCTCAGTGACCCGTTCGCTCCACAGTCTGCCCTGAAAAGTTCTCCGTGCTCAGGTCCTTGCCGGCCAACGACCGCAAATAGGCGGTGAGCATCCATATCTGGTCGTTCGAAATGCGCCCGCCCCACGATGGCATTCCGTCAGGCCGCCCCTCCGCGATGGACTCGAACACGGCTCCCGGCGACCCGCCGAAGTGCCAGCGCCCATCCTGAAAGCTCGGACCCATTGCGCCCGAGCCGTCGGCGCCATGACAGTCGATGCAATTGTATGCGATGAACAGCTGCGATCCGGTTGCGACCGCGCGCTTGTCGCCCTCATACGGGTTTCGGAGATTCAGAAATTTGCCTCCAGCCGGAAATCCGACTGCGAGATTTTCGTCGTGCATCACGAATCGGAGACTGTCACCACCGTCGCTCGACGTGACGCGGGGTGCCTGCGACGTTGCAATCGGATAACGATGCGCGACGTCAGGCGGAGCAGCATCGGACTCACGACAGCCTGCGGCCGAGCTGAGCAGCGCTGCCAGCGTTGCCAGTGCGCAGATTTTCGCCGATGAGCTATTTATGTCAGTCATAGTGAGAACACGAACAGATATCCTCCCCAGCTCGTCCACCGCGAGAGATCCGGCAAGGTAGTGCCTCGCTGTCTTACATCGTACGGCAGATTAGCTGCCACATCTCCGGCGATGAGTAGTCCCATGTCGCCCCCAACTCCCGCATAGATCGCTACGTACTGCTTTCCGTCAGGCCCCGTGTAC
>JBBQYO010000037.1:0-16896 GCA_038208605.1 Gemmatimonadales bacterium
TCCATTTTTCCCAGGGCTTCCTGGACCTTGTTCTCGCCGACGTCGACAATGCCGGCATTAAAAGCCGCTGTTGGGGCGTCGGGTCCGTGAGTCTTGGTGACGGCAATAATGGCGGTGTTCTGCCCGTGCCCGCCCCGCTCCGCAGCTCGCGCGATTCGCTCTCGAACTTCAGCGATTCGCCGATCCAGTTCCGGAAAAGGCATAGCATTCAAATTTACCGGATTCGAGGCCTTCATTCAACGCTCCCGTCCCCCCTTTTTCCTTGTGTCGGAAGCGCCTCGTTTTTTGATTCCTCGGGTTTTTTGCGGGGTCGGAGGGCTGCGAAGGCTTCGCCGACCGCGGATGACTCGCCAGTCTACGGATGGCGGCGGCAACGCGCGACGCTTCGGTCGCGGGTCGCTTGTCGCCGTCATCCTCGCTGGCTCGTACCGGCGGCCTCTGAAGCCATCGCAACCCTCCTCCTCTCCGGGAAACCGCGGCGCTGGGAACCGGCGCTCCCGAGGCTAGAGCGTGGAGAAGTGGCGTTGAGTGAACGTCCCACCCCGGCTGCTTCTCACGAACAAGGCGGCGTGCGTTCGCGGCTAAAGACGTCCGGTTCCCCGACTATCCGTAGTTACCAAACCGCTATTTCTTCAAAGCGAACAGACCGCCTGGACCAGCTATATAGAGCCGATCAGTATCAACAGCCGGAAATATCAAGTATTTCGCGTCATCGCTGCTGGAAGCGCTGGGAGTAGTCCACTTTACCCTTCCCGACTCTCCGTCAATTGCGATCAATAGGAGACTTGCATTTACCATATAGGCCGTTGCGCCTTCCGAAGTGAACCAGTCACCGCCTGAACCGAGCCCAATGCGGGTATCCCAGAGCGTCTTGCCTGTCGACGTGTCGAGACCACTGAGTGACTGACCGGTAGTGCCCACAACCAAGGTATTCCCTGCCATATGGACGGGTCGCACATCTTCAAGCGTGTGAATGTCGGCGCGCGCGGGCGCGATCCAGACAATCTCACCAGAAGTTCGATTGAGTCCATAAACGCGGCCGTCGTTTGAGGAAATCATTACCAGCTTATTGAAGAAGGCAGCTCGCCCATTAGCACCGGAACCTTGGCCAGCACGTTCCGGCTGAAATTCTCTGTCCCATAGCACTCGGCCTGTCGCTGCATCCAACAGCGCAATTCCGCCGGTCACCGGAGTCGTTGAGAATCGCCTGATAGTAACAGCGACTACGCCATTGTCGTAAACAGGGTCGTAGACCGAAGAGTTCTCCTGGCCAGTGACGTTAGTCGCCCAAATTTGGGCACCGGTCTCAGGATCTATCGCATAGGCGTACCCAGACGGAGACCCGGCGTAGACTCGTTTACCGTCAGTGTCCAGAAAGAAGATTCCGGGCAGAAAACCGGAGTCCGGACGAAAGACCCATTTCCGAGCTCCGGTTTTTCTGTCGAATCCGTAGAGCAAGTCGTCTGGACCGACAATGGTGCCGCCGACGACGACGACATTGCGGCCGGAAGTACGTTCCAGCGAACCATTAGTCTGGCTTCGCCAACGAACCGTTCCAGATCTTTTGTCGACGGCTACGATTTCATGTGCAAATGCACCAAAGAATGCGAGCGAGTCGTCGAACGCTGGGACCGTCCACCCCTTTATGGGAACTTTCCAGATGACGGATCCTCCGGCTCCCCCACTAGAACCGTCTGTGGGTAAACCGGTACACGCAGCAACAACCGCAATGGCGATGAGTCTATTCGACCGACGTCGTAAAGCCGCCAGCGGGTCGAGGGACGCTGCCCGAAGTGAAATCATTTACGAGGAACGCCCATCAAGTCAAACTCAGCAGACAGTTGCCCATAAAACACGTCGGATCGTGTCTCTTCCTGATGTGACGGACCAAAGATTTCTCGGTTGTATGTGCCATTCGGAAACTGTTGCACCCAGACCGGAAGAATGCCGTCATTCGGGTAGCACCCGTAATAGTCCGCCGCTCCCAAGGCATCGCACCAATACCAGTCGACGTTGTACACGGCTGCAGCCATATCGACCCACAGATAGCGACCCTCGTACAGAGGCCAATAGTTTGGGTCGTTCTCATCATAATTATTGAATAGTCGAAAAGCGCTACGCCGAAAAAATCGACCAATACTGAGCGTCCCGGATCGTTTGCCACTGCGCAGGGTACGCAGCGTGCGCCATAAGACCGGTGATTCCCCCTTCAGAGATTGCCCCGCTCGCTTCGTCAACAATTACTTCGGTTAGGCTGCTGCCAGTTTGTCGAAGATATCGCGCACGTCCATCTGCGTGACTCGGCGTACCGAAGTACGCCGCTAACGACGAATTCAACTGACCGTGCAAGCGACTGTTCACCAATGCTGGCCCGCGCGAAAGCTGAGATGCGCTGTGTGGGGTCGCGCTCCCGGTGGCTGACTGAGGAAAATGAAGATTACTTCGGCCATCGTTTTTCATCGCGTTCGCCTTTAGATCAGCAAGGACTTCCGCGGCCTTGGCGGGAAGCGTAACGGAATTGCCCTTGGCATCTTCGAACTTGACAACAACTCCCTTGTCGTCGAGCTCGAGTCGACCCAATGCCAAAGGAAGTGGGTTTCCACTGCGAGTGACCATTCGTGGATCAGCATCGAGAAAATTGATCGCGAGCGTCCAACCGCCGGAACTCGACCTTTGGCTGTGCTTGTGATACATGAAGACAAGACGATGGTCCCGAACTGCCGGGCGATCTGATGGAGTTGTTCTAGTGACAGTCACATCGGCGTCAAAAGTATCCCACGGCGATTCCGCGGAGGTGCTATTGCTTGCGACTACATTCGCCCCGCCGAGCACGTTCGCCACTGGCTTTGGCATAGTGGGTGAATCTTTGCAGCCGACGATAACCGCCAAGAAAGCACCGACCAAGTACAATCGAGTCGCACGCGTTCTTACGCGCCGAGTGGACCGGTGTGGGGCGTTTACTTCACCGAGTTGAAAACCCAACAGCGTTTGCAACGACCAACGAAGCGCATTTCTGTTTCACTTGTCCTCCGGGTCGATTTAACAAGCAATTCTCACCTAGCGGATATCACGCGTTTCGGTCTTGGTGACAATGTCGGTTTCTTATCGCTCGACTGCTGGTTTCCTATCAGCCCTTCTTCTTGACTGGCAACGACTCTACCAAGTGAGCTATGGAAAAAAGGAAAACCCTGGGAAAAGGAAAGATCGAGAGAGATCGAGAGAGAGACAAAAAAAGAGAAGCAAAGCGCGAGGAGAAGAGGCAAGTGCGAGGAGGGGCAGAAAAGAACTCGTCGAGTATTGGCCCAGCAAGCGAATTTTCGCCGACGACCCAGCGTCCCGCAGTTCAGTCGCTAGAGACTCTGAATGAAACTGATGATCAACCGACGAATGTCGTTGTAAGTAACGAGAACAAAGGGCAGCAACACCGTATCGGGACCTGAAGAATGTACAAGCGAGTCTGCCCACTGAACGCACTCGTCTTTAACGATCAAGGAGATTGACCGCTAGCACTCCTCCGTCGAGCACGGGAATCGGAAGAAATCGAATCGCGAGACCCGAACCCTCTCTGCCAATATGAGTGAGACACCGATCTTCCCGAAGTTTAGTGTACGAGGGTGATCGAGGTTGTCTCTTTGTCTCTTGTTCCCCAGCTATTGCAATCATACGATACCGGGGTGTCACCTACCCGGACCCGTCGGCGTTTCAGTGCCGCGTTCAAGCTCAAGATCCTGGAGGCCGCCGCGCAGTGCACCGAGCCCGGCGACCTTGGCGCGCTGCTTCGGCGCGAAGGATTATACACGTCGCATCTCGCGGCATGGCGTGAAGCCGCCCGGCTTGGTAAGCTGGCCGGTCTCTCCCGGCGTCGCGGCCCGAAGCCAGCGCTGCCCGATCCAAGTGTAAAGCGAATCGCGGCACTCGAGCGTCAGCTCGCACGCGCGACCGCTCGCGCCGAGCGGCTGGAGATCATCGTCGAGCTTCAAAAAAAAGTTTCGCAGCTCCTTGGACTGGCTCTGCCCGCGAGCGACGCATCCAGCGTGTCCGACAGCTCGCGGAGCGAGGAGCGATGATGAAGATCATCACCGAAGAGGGCCCGCGCTGTGGCACTCGTTCGCTCTGTACTGCGCTGGGCCTGCCGACCGCCACATACTATCGCGCCGCTCGTATCGCCACGTCACCAGCGATAAACGCGACCCTACGAAAAGCACCTCCACGAGCGTTGCCAGTTGCAAAACGCCAACAGGTGCTCGACGTGTTGCATGAGCCACGGTTCATCGACCTCGCGCCGGCGCAAGTCTACGCGGCATTGCTGGACGAAGGCACGTATCACTGCTCGCAGCGCACGATGTATCGTGTGCTCGCCGCGCAGCACGAAGTCCGGGAGCGCAGAGCTCAGCGCCGCCACCCTATTTACACCGCACCTGAATTGCTCGCGACCGTGCCGAACCAGCTCTGGAGCTGGGACATCACCAAGCTCAAAGGTCCAACAACGTGGTCGTGGTTTCACCTCTACGTGATTCTCGACGTGTTCAGCCGCTACGTCGTTGGCTGGATGGTCGCGCCCAAAGAGTCGGCCGCGCTTGCAGAGCGGCTGATCGCCGCGTCCTGCGAGCGGCAGAATATTCCTCGCGGGCAGTTGACGATCCACGCCGATCGCGGCTCGTCGATGACGTCAAAGCCGGTCGCTCTCCTGATGGCCGACCTGGGAATCACGAAGACGCACTCGCGGCCGCACGTCTCCAATGACAACCCGTATTCCGAAGCCCAGTTCAAAACGCTCAAGTACCGGCCCGACTTTCCGGAACGCTTTGGATCACTCGAAGATGCGCGAGCCCATTGTACAGATTTCTTTCGCTGGTACAACACCGACCACCGGCACTCGGGCCTCGCACTGCACACGCCACACGATGTGCACTTCGGACTCGCCGAAGCTCGCCGCGCTCACCGAGCCACCGTCCTCGCCGCCGCTTATGCAGCAACACCAGAACGATTCGTCCGCCACCCGCCCACGCCGGCGCTGCTACCGACCGCTGCGTGGATCAATCCACCCAAGCTCCTCATTTCAGAGGACGTTGCGCAGTAAACTCAGTCCATCCGGTGTCTCAAACTCGTTGACAGGTTCCGCTCGAACGTCTGGCCGGTCTGCGCGGTATTCGACTGAAGAGCGCTCGTGGTCTGGACAATGATCACCGTACCGGCAGGCAGCGACAGCCTGGTCTGGGCTGAAACCGAAACGGCTGATGCTGCGAACAATGACACGCCCAAGCTCCATGCGGAGCTCGGCGCAAATTTGAAATCTGTAAGTCTCATTACTTCTCCTGATGACATGTGGGGTGGTGCTTGCCATCCCCTATTACAAGTCCTGTACCTGACGTAAACGGGGGTTGAGCAATCTTAGCGGCCTCCATGAGGGGCTAAATTCTTTTGATACTGACAGGACTCACCAAGAGGAACATCGGTGTCCACAAACCGAAACACTCACGATTACAAAGCGAGCATCGTCTGGGAAGGAAATACCGGGACGGGCACCTCCGCTTACGCCGCCTACGAACGAGCTCATCGCATCATCATTGACGGAAAGCCTGACATTTCTGGATCGTCGGACCCCGCCTTTCGTGGCGATCCTGCACGGCACAATCCGGAAGATCTCTTTCTCTCCTGCACGCGAGGCGCTTGAAGCAGCGGGTATTCGTGTTCTCGATGAGCGGCAGGTCCTGGTGCAGCGGCTGAATCAATCCTTGCCCGGACAGCTCGGCAAAATCACGCGCAGAATGGCGGAGGCCGGCGTCAACGTCGAAGGCTTATACAGCGATCACGAAAATCAGCTCATTCTCGTCGTCGATGACCTCGAGAAAGGACGCGGGGTGTCGGAACGATGGACGCTGGAAAATTCCTCATTTGGAGAGTGAAGGGATCCAGCGTTCGGTCGCCGAGCCAACTTCGTCGAGAACCTGAGCATCGGTCCGGCCCGAAGACTTGGGGACGTGAAAACTGTGATCTGCTCCATCGATCCAGTGCATCTCCCATTCGGTCCTCACTGACTCGAGCGCTTTCGTCATCAGATCGGGGCTGCAAAAAGCGTCTCGCGTCCCATTGAAACAAAGAACCGGGACTTCGATCGACGGCAGATGAGCGTCACGCAGCTTTTCCGGTTGTCCCGGCGGATGAAGCGGATACGCAAACAGCAATAATCCCTGGCAGTCGAATTTTCTCGCAGCCATCATCGACGCCGCGCGACCGCCCATCGATCGGCCACCGATGATCAGCACGCGAGGTTTCAGCTCTTTGCGAACCCTCTCTATCACGGCCTCGAAACATTTCTCGAGACGGGGCATTGGATCGGGGCGGCTCGAGCCACGCTCGCGATACAGGAAATTGAATCGAACGACATCGAGCTTTCTCGATTCAAACTCCTTAGCGAGAGCGAGCATGCTCTTGTCGTTGAGTCGACCACCAGCGCCATGCGCGGCGACGAAGACTATTCCGTCGTCCGCTCCGCCCGGGCGATACGCGGCAGTCGTCGTCTCGTCCCCTACCTGAACCGTCCATGAAGTTTCGGTCATGGACTCTATCTTATCATCATCCGCGCAGCGCGCTATGATTGAGTCATGGGCACGCGCACTCTGATTGCCGTTTCTGCCCTCGCCTCAACGATCATCATCGGCTGCGCGAGCACGACCGGCACGCCGATCACCGACGTAACCGGCACCTGGGGAGGTGACGACGCCGGCCTCATCGCCACCGACACCTCGGCACATGTGCACATCGGGTGCACGTTAGGCGACACGAAAGGAAGAATCATCACCGACGCCGAGGGGCGGTTCGTCATTGGTGGCACCTTCAATGTCGATGCCTATCCGATAGATCGGGGAATACTTCATCCGGCGCAATTCAGTGGACGGATCTCCGGGAACACGATGACTCTCACTGTCGTCTTGACCGATACCGACCGGCAGCTCGGACCGGTTGTGCTCGTGTTCGGGAAAGAACCGAAGATGGGGCCGTGTCCGATCTGCCGGTCGCCTAAGGCCGGGATCCACTTCTGGTCACGGAGCCACGAGAACTCCGACTATTTACGAATCGCTGCGGTTCGGCCGGTTCGGGGACAGACCCATTTCGTCCAGAAACTGATTCGCCCCCGTGGGTTTTCCACCGCGTTCGTCTACTCTCGTTAGGACGAGACGGTCTTTCGTACGAGTCATTCCCACATACAGCAGGCGGCGCGACTCCTCGATCTCGCGCTTCGGCGGCTCCTTCTTCCCCGGCATTCTGCCGGGCATCGACGAATCTTCCGCACCCACTATATAGACTCGCGAGAATTCCAGACCCTTCGTTGAATGCAGAGTCAACAGGTTCACGCGGGCTAACTCGGGTTCCTCACCATCCATCTTCGACAGTGCCACACGCTCCAGAAATCCGCAGATCTGTTCAGCTAGAGACTTACCCGCAAAAAGATCGATGAGTGGACGAATGCGCTGCATCGCGGCGGGGTAGCGCTGATCCGCAGTTTTGTCGGTGCGAAGCTTGAGCATCAGCTCTTCGCCGCCCAGGAGAGTAACCAGATCGTCCGGGCTTTTGATTGAGGCATCCTCTGCGACTTCGTATTCAGCTCGATAGAAATCGAGTGAGCTGCTGTACCGGCCCAGTGCAAAAACACGCGTGAGACTGCGAAGCGTGTCCGCTTCCTTGCAAAGCGATTCGTGATCGCTCAGCGCCAGCGCGACACCGAGATGATCAAGCACATTCTCCAGCGACGTCTTTCGCGCGCGCACGACTTTCGCATCGCCGAGTCGGAGGAAGAGATGCGCGAGAGCCTTTGTGTCATCGAGCGCGCGATGCGACTGGCCCGTGTCGATTCCGTAAACGCGGGCGAGATCCTCCAGCTTTGCACTGCCGGTGTGCAGCTCGCGTGCGAGCAGCAGCGTGTCATACGTAACCATCGGTGCTGCATCGCTCTTGCCCGCCATCCGGCGCAGCACCGGAAAGTCGAACTGATATCCGTTGTGCGCCACCACTACATCGCTGCCGCAGAATTCGCGGAACACCGGCCAGATTTCCTCAAAGAATGGGGCGTTCTCGACATCACTGTCGAGAATCTTGTGCGCCGCTCTTGCCCCTGCCGTGATCGCGACACGCGGCTTCACGTATGATGAGTATTCATCGACCACCACGCCGTCGCGCACTTTTACCGCCGCGATCTCGACGAGCTCAGCGCGCGGAATGTCCTTGTCGGTCGTTTCGATATCGATCGCAGTAAAATCGCGAAAGTGATTCGTGAAGCTCTTGCTGCGAATCAGCTGCAGGGCCTTGAACAAACCGAGCGCGATGCCGAGTGACTTGCAATCCGACGGGCCGACCGACACTGCGCCTTCCGACGGCATCCCGCCGAGCTCGACACGATTGATATCCAGGCCGGCGAGCATTCCCTTGAGCGCGATCTCCATTCCGCCAAGTCGCGGGATCCACACTGGCAAACCGAAGTCGATCGCGGTGCCGAGCCTGTCCGCCAGCATCTGCACTTCGTCGTTTTCTGCGGGATCGGAGAGATCGTCGTGATTCTCCTCGAGGATGGTTCGGTACTCGCCTACGCGCTGCGACAACAGCTCATCGATGAGCCCTGAGAGAGACTCGTGCCGGAGTCCCAGTGCTCGCAGATTTCCGAGAGCAAAAAGTGCTCGCCAGAGTTTCTTTCGGTCGCCGTGATCTTTCGGAAGGCGGCGTGCCAGCTTCTTCACGTAAGAGATGAGCGACATGCGCTTCTCTTCTGATTTTGCACGCGCTGAATCGAACAGCGGCTTTGGAAGAACGACGCGGAGAAAGCTCTCCTTGTGCAGGGAGTCGTCTGGATTGAAGATCACGCGCAGTGCAGCAATCAGGTAAGCGACAACAGGATCATCAGCAAGGGCACGACCGTGGGCCATCCGGCACGGAACGCCCGTTGTAAGAAAGGCTGCTTCCGCAGCATATCCGATCTCGTGTGTTCTATATAGAAGGGCGAAATCTCCCCACGCGAGGTTGTTGAGCTCGCGATCGCGGCGAAGATCGTCGATGATCCACGCGAGCTCTTCGTCCTCCGTGGCAAACGACAGAGCACTCACCGCGTACGGCGATTCCCGATCCGTCTCTGAGAAGCGAATGTCCGTAAAGATCGGCTCGTTGATGGCGATGAGCCTCCGCGCAAGCGCAACGATTCCCTTTGGACAACGGCGGTTCTCACGCAGCTGAATGCGACTTGCATTGAAGTTGTTGGAGAAATCGACGAAGACCTGTGGATCTGCGCCGGCCCATGAGTAAATCGACTGCTCGTCATCGCCGACAGCGAAGACGTTCCGATGGCCCATGCTGATGGCCTTCACGATCGAATACTGAACGGGATTCAAATCCTGGAATTCGTCAACCAGCACGCTATCCCATCGATTCTGAATGTCCGCGACAGCCGACTGGCTCCGCATCAGCTCCGCTGCCTTGAGGACGAGCATGTCGAAATCGAGAATATTTCGCTTCGCTAGAAACGCAGAGTAAGCGGTGAACCGCGAGTGATCGCGATCGTCCATCTCATATCCGCCAATGAACCGGTATGACGTAAACGCCTTGAGCGTCTTGCGGTGCCATTTGGGAGAGACGCCGATCCGTCGCAGAACCTGAAGCTGATAGTTCTCGTCAGCGATTCCAAAACCCGGCTCGAGACCGATGTCAGGACCGAGCTCGCGAAGGAGCTCGGCGCAGAATGAGTGAATCGTCCCACGCTTGATCAGCTCCGCTCGCGGGCCGATGAATCGCTCGAGGCGGTGGGAGATTTCGCCGGCCGCCTTGTTTGTGAAAGTGAAAGCACAAATCCGGGCGGGGTCGACACCTTTTTGTTCGACGAGAAACCTGATTCGCTCGATAAGGCAGAAGGTCTTGCCAGCGCCAGGGCCCGCAAGCACCAGCATCGGCCCGGACTCGGCCTCGATCGCCAGACGCTGCGACGCCGACGCGAGGTGAGGAACTTCCCGATCGCCGAAGGTGCTGATTATGGGAGCGGTGAAACTCAATGTGAAACCTTGGTCCGGGTCATGTCACTGCCGGCGGCGACCGGAAATTCAAACTTTCAGGCTACCGCCGGAATCCGCAATGCCCGGTAAAACTAAGTGCGGCCGCTGACACCAAACCGGCCGCACTCCCATGCTCACTCGGCCAATGGAACCCTGAGCGGCTCGGTGAGACGGGCGATGATCTGCCCGCCATTCGGAACGCAATGAGCGTATTGAGCTCCCCCGCGATTGCCGATGACACCACCGGCTGCCGCGCCGCCGACGGCACCGATAACAGTGGACTTCGCGTTTCCGCCAATAACTCTTCCAATCAGCGCACCCATGCCCGCCCCGAGGGCGATTTTGGCGCCACTGTTGCGCGACGATGTCTGGACGCGATCGACTTCCGTGTATACGACTTGCGAACCAACGGGGTAAGTGCGGCCGCCGAAGGTGAGCGAAGCGATGCGGATCGCGATTCCGGGGTCGTTACTACCAATCGAGGCGATCTCGCCGACTGCCGGCGTACCTAGCGGAATTACTACTCCGCCCGGGCCCATGACGTCTTTCGCGAGCCGCGTGATGAACTGATCTCCCACCTTGCTGGTGTTGCTGCATACCTGCTCACCGGTGGTCAGCGCAAGGCTGGCACCAATGGGGATTGTCGCCGAGGTGGCGCGTGGCTGGCTTGGCGGTGCCAAGGCTGGGGAAGTTGGAGCCGTCGTAGCGATCGAGGTTGCTGTGCCGGTCTCGGATGGAGCAGTGAGAGTGATCGGAGCGCGTCGTGCTGGTGCTGGTGCTGGTGTTGCAGCGACGGCGATTCGTGATCGGCGAGGACTTACCTGGCGCGGTGATGCCGTCGACATGAGACGTGCGTGGCGAGACGATTTCCTGGCTGGTCTGGCCCGGTTAGCTAAAGTTCTAGGCGGGCCCCGGCGAGCTGCGCGACGGGGAGATGCCTGAGTGCTGCTGAGCGTAGAGGAAACAGAAGTCGAAGCCGACCCCGCGCTCGTTGCAGCGAGCTTCTTAGCGGGTCTCAGTGAATCCGTCTCAGCCGGCGACATCGTGTCCTGATTTGCCGCCATCACCGCGAGATTCAGCGTGCTATCCTGGGCAAGCACATCCCCGACAGGCTTCTTGTCGCGATCGCAAGCGCCAAGGCTGGCGACTGCGACGGAAAGGCTGAGAGCGAGGAGTAAATTACGGGAACGTGTATTCATCTATGGGGCACCCGTGGGGGGAGATACAGTAAGTACAACATCTGTTTTTGAAAGTTCCGTTTCATGCCGGAACGAAAAGTGTAAGAGTTAAGGCCATGTCCAGAGCCTTTGTGAACGAAGATGCCGGCCAGTGGGGAAATCCGGGCCGGCGGTTCAGTCTGCCCGAGCGTGACGATCCGTCATTCGACAAGGCCGCTGCCGACGCGATGCTTGAAGCCGCTCGCGACGGCGATACCGGAAGCGCCGAGATGGCGACCGGTTACTACTGGGGGGAGCCCAGGCTCAAGCCATTCGTGAAGGAAATACTCGACAGGGTGCGCTCGGAGAATGACGAGCGAATGATCCAGCTAGCGGAGAGGTTTCTCCGCTAGGCGAGCGTTCAGCCTTTCTACTTCGGCGGCTTGTGAGTATCCGTAAACGTTGCAAGCAACGGCAGGAGCACGCGGTCGATGTCGTCGAGCGAGTCCTGCGGCAGAATCACCCCCGACGCGGCTGCATTGTCATCTACCTGTTCAGGCCTGCTCGCGCCGATAATTGCCGAGGCGACGTTTGGTTCCTTCAGCACCCACGCGAGGGCGAGCTGGGCCATCGATAAGTCGAGCCGCGCCGCGATTGGATTAAGCTCCTGGACTGCACGTAATGTCGCTTCGCCTCGAAGGTCGCCTACCCAGAAGCTGTTCATCTCCTTGCTCGCCGCGCGCGAGTCGGCAGGTGCCGGCTGGCCCGGCTGGTACTTGCCAGTGAGAACTCCCTGCGCGAGCGGTGACCAGACGATCTGACTGATTCCGTTTTTCGCCGAGACTGGAATAACGGCCTTTTCGGGGACGCGCCACAACATCGAGTACTGCGGCTGGCTGCTGACGAATTTTTCGACGCCCGGAATTGCGAGTGACGCTTCGATCTCTTCGCTCTTCCACTCACTGAATCCCAGATACCGCGCCTTTCCCTGCCGGACAACTTCAGTCAGCGCGTGCATCGTTTCCTCGAGCCGCGTGTTTGGGTCGTACCGATGACATTGATAGAGGTCGACGTACTCGGTGTCGAGTCTCTTCAGTGATGCGTCGATCTGCTTCGCGACCTGCTGAGCCGACAATCCGCGGTCGTTGTCGGACATTGGGAAAAACAGCTTCGTTGCAAGAACGTAAGAGCCGCGGTCGCGGCCCTTCAGCGCCTTTCCGAGAAAAGACTCAGCCGCTCCCCTACCATAGACATTGGCTGTGTCGATGAAGTTGATGCCGACATCGAACGCGCGGTCGAGACACGCACGGGCGTTAGAGTCGTCGACGCCGAGGCCGTACGTCAGCCATGAGCCGAGGGAGATTTCGGAGACTTCGAGATCGCTGCTGCCGAGCTTGCGGTACCGCATTTTCAAGTGCCTGGATTGGGTTGGAGGGCTATTGTCGCACGATTCGCGCTAGGCCGGTTAGCACTGGTTTCCTCAATCCCGGTGAGCGATGACGCGCTAACTGCATTGTAAAGCAGATAGCATGGTCGCAGGAAGCACATAGCGCGTCACCATACGTGGGGGGAGGCTGTCCTCGCCAGCCGCATCCGTGCTGGCCGATTCCACTCCGGAGTCCTAGGTTGTTGCTCCACCTCATCGACAACATCAACAAGGGAACGCTGATGAAGCGCGCGCTCAAGTGGCTCGGTTCCATCGTCGGAGTGCTTGTTGTCTTGATCCTCGTGGGTATCGGCACAGCGTACGCGATCACGACGACGAGAATGGGGCAGATCTATCCGGCATCGGTCGAGGCGGTCGCCATTCCCACTGACCCCGGATCGCTCGCCCGAGGAAAGCATCTCGTGGAAGCGGTCGGCAAGTGCCAGTCGTGTCATGGTGATAATTTCGCCGGCAAGAACATCTCGAATTCGGCGATATTCATGAGACTTAACGCACCCAACCTCACGTCGGGCAAGGGCGGCATCGGCGGCATTTTCAAAGATGCCGATTACATCAGGGCGATCCGTCACGGAGTTGGACGGGACAACAAGACTCTGCTCTTCATGCCGGCCGAGGCGTACTACCACTTCAATGATGCAGACCTCGGCGCCATCATCGCGTATTTGAAGACGCTGCCGCCGGCCGATGGTGAGGTTTCGCCTGCTCGCACGGTTGGGCCGATTGGCCGCACGGTGGCGACGCTTACAAGCTTTCCGCTGATCACGGCGCGACTGGTTCGTGAGGGCGAGGCGCGGCCGGCAGTCACGCCTGGCGTGACGAAAGAGTACGGCGAGTATCTCTCAAAATCGGGTGGATGCACGAGCTGTCACGGAGCGAACCTGTCCGGTGGCGGGCCGGTCGACGGAGTGAAGGCGGCGAATCTCACGCCGGGCGGTGAACTCGGAAAATGGAGCGAAGCTGATTTCATGAAAGCTATTCGGACGGGTGTTCGGCCCAACGGAACGATCATCAGCGCGGCGATGCCGTGGCCGTACGCGAAGAACATGACCGACGACGAGATCCGCGCGACATGGATGTACCTCCAGTCGCTTGCTCCGAAAAAGGTTGGGGAGAAATAGGGGCGAAGACACCGAGCGTCCTGGCAGTTGCGGGCAATGCAACGAGAGTCAGCACGAGCTGAGGAAATGCGTGGTCGCTCATTCGGGTCCCAGGTCTTATTTGCGGCTGGCCAAGCAACTATTTTTTCCGGTCGTGTATCGCTCCGGCGAGATGGGAGCAAATCCTTCAGATGCGTGTGAACGAATGCTCACAACCGAAGAACGCAACGCCAAGATCGCCCAGCTTGCCGAGTGTCCGCCAGCCCTTCGCAATGCGGTCGCGGGACTCACCGACGAGCAGCTCGACACACCATATCGCGACGGCGGGTGGACACCGCGCCAGGTAGTTCATCACGTCGCAGATTCCCACGCGAATGCGTACATAAGGTTCAGGCATGTGGTCGCCGAAGATCATCCGACAATAAAGACTTACGATCAGGACGTGTGGGCGGCCTGGCCCGATTCAGGAATGCCGGTCGACAGCTCGCTCAGGATGATCGATGGACTGCACGAAAGATGGGTGAACTTTCTGTCTTCTCTTCCGGAGGGTGCGTGGAAGAGGACTGGACATCACCCTGAGAGAGGCAGCATGACGCTCGAAGATTTCCTGAATATTTACTCGTCGCATGGTGCCAGGCATGTGAAGCAGATCACCGACCTCAGGGAAAGACAGGGCTGGTGAGGTAAGAGAATGCTCGAGCCAGCCCTACCACGAGGCGGGCACCCCCGGATCCTTCGCTTCTTCACGCGCCTGCCCGCCGTGCTTGGCGCGCTGGCAGCGGTGGGTGGTGCTCTGGCGCTGGCAGCATGGTCAGTTGGCAGGGAAGACCTGACGGCCTGGATTCCGGGTGGTCTGCCAATGACGCCGCTTTCCGCAGTATGCGTCTCGCTGGCGGGGATCGCGCTCCTCAGTGCTCAGCCGAGCTCGCGACAGTTCGTCTGGTTGTCACGCTTTTTGGCGGTGGTACTTGCAGGTATGTCGCTATTCGTGCTCGGCGAATATGCGTTCAACGCGCAGATCGGCGTCGACTCGCAGATCTTCAACCGTCTTGGCATCAGCCAATTTGGTCACGAGTCGCGCCGGATGGCGATAAACACAGCGATCGCGTTCGTGTTCTTCGGCCAGGGTCTGGTGTTTCTCGAGGGCGATCGCAAGTCGAGACGACTTCGGTCGCAGGTGTTCGCAACTCTGTCGATGATCGTCGCGTTCATCGCACTTGTGGGTCACGTCTTCGGTGTGAAGGACTTCTATAGTTTCCAGGTTCTTTCGGGTATGGCGCTGTCCACGGCGATCGCGCTGACCCTGCTTGGATTCGGTTTGATCTTTTCTCAGATCGATCGCGGAGTTCCGGCGCTGATCGTGGATGAAGGCGCTGCTGGATTTGTCGCGAGACGACTGCTTCCCGGCGCATTGTTCGTCCCATTCCTGATCACCCTGCTCCGAGTATGGGGTGAAGAACGCCACCTGTTTGGCCAACGCCTTGGCGCGAGTCTCGGAGCTGTCGCGAACATGGTCGCGTTCCTGTTGCTGATCGCGTGGAGCGCGAGAGTTCTGCGCACCACAGATCGCAAGCGCGCTGAACTTCTTCGAACCGAAAGTGAAGCGCGTGATGCGGCGGAGCGCGCTCGCGAGGAAGCTGAGGAAGCAACGACGCAGGCCGAAGCAGCGCGAAGGGAAGCGGAGAGTGCGAACGGTGCGAAGAGCGATTTCCTCGCGGTCATGTCTCACGAGCTGCGCACTCCACTGGCCGCGATCATGGGATATCAGGAGTTGCTGGCCGATGGAATTACCGGACCCATCACCGAGCAGCAAGCTCAGCAGCTTGGCCGAATCAAGGCCAGTGCCCGGCATCTGCTCTCACTGATTGACGAGATTCTGACGTTCACGCGTCTGGACGCAGGTCGCGAAACAGTGCTGGTTGAGCAGATGGATATTCAGGATTCGATAAAGCAGGCGGCTGAAATCGTAGAGCCGCTCGTCGACGCGAAGAAACTGGAGCTGAAGATCATTGCTCCCGCGAATCCGGTTTCGATCGAAAGCGATCCCACGAAGGTTCGCCAGATTCTCGTGAACCTTCTGTCGAATGCAGTGAAGTTTACGGATTCCGGGAGTGTCACGATCGAAGGGAAATCGCTGAAGAGCGAGGTTCAGCTCATCGTGAGCGACACCGGAATTGGAATTCAGTCGGATAACCTCAACCGCATTTTTGATCCGTTCTGGCAGGTCGAACAGAAGGCGACGAGACGCGCCACAGGGACGGGCCTTGGTCTCACTGTCTGCCGAAGGCTTGCCAACCTGATGGGCGGTGACATCGCAGTCATGAGCGCGCCGGGAGAGGGAACGAAGTTTACGGTTACACTACCGATGAAGGCGCCGCACATTGCAGGTGCTCATCCCGTTCGTACTGCACATCTCCGCGCAGGATAACTCCGTCACGATTCGCTGCACCGTTTCCGTTGCGCGTTTTCTGACTCATGTGACCGTGCGCGTGCCCGATTTTCCGATACCCGTTAACTACGACAAAAATGAAACGACAGTCTGTCTTTGCCAGTTGCGGTCTCGCATTTCTCCTGAATGCCGCGCCCGCCTTCGCGCAGCGGTCGCTCGCTGACACATACCGCACAACTGCCGACCGCATGATTTCAACCGCGTTCGCTGACAGCTCTGCGTGGAATCGTCTTGCGCTCATGACCGATACATTCGGCAATCGGATCAGTGGATCAGCCAGCCTCGAGCGCACCATCGACTGGATCCTCGTCCAGATGAAAGCCGACGGACTGCAGAATGTGCATGGCGAAAAGGTGATGGTTCCGCATTGGGTTCGCGGTGAAGAGTCGGCATCGCTGATCACTCCGCGCGCGACTCCGCTACACATGATCGGATTGGGACGCAGCGTCGGTACTCCGAAGGCCGGCATTACCGCACCGGTGATAGTCGTCGGAAGCTTCGACGAGCTGGGGAAGCGCGCCGCTGAAGCAAAGGGAAAGATCGTCTTGTTCGACGTTCCATTCACATCATACGGCGAGACCGTTCGCTATCGAGGTGGAGCAGCGTCAGCGGCCGCGCGCACTGGGGCGGTTGCCGCGCTCATTCGCAGCGTATCGTCGTACTCTATCCAGAACCCTCACACTGGCGCGATGGGATACGACACCACCGTCGTGAA
>JBBQYO010000038.1:0-16573 GCA_038208605.1 Gemmatimonadales bacterium
CAAACCCGTTCGCAGCGCTTACCGATCCCGTCGATACCCTGGCCGGCCGACGCGTCGCGACCGGTGTGCAGTTCACCTGGAACGGCACGCTGGGCCAAGACCGCATTGGTGGAGACCTGTCGATTGCCGTTGATCCAACCGATAGCAATAAGGTTTATATCGCGTACTGCGACGTGCAGAGCGGCAACTACACGATACACGTGCGGCACTCGACAAATCGCGGCGTGACATGGTCGACCGATCTCAAAACTATTTCGCGCGCGAAAAATCCGGCGCTCGCCATCAACTCGGCAGGCAAGGTAGGGCTCGCCTACCAACAAGTCACTGGAACTGGCGCAACGCAACGCTGGGTGACGCACCTGGAGCTGACCACGAACGCGTTCACGACGTCAACGGACGCCGTGCTTGCCACCGTGCCGGCCACCACGCCAGCCCCGAAGTTTCTGCCGTACATCGGCGACTATATCCACATGATGGCGGTTGGCACGTCCTTCTACGGGGTGTTCAGCGCCAACAATACTCCCGACACAGCGAACTTCCCACAGGGCGTGACGTTTCTCCGCAACCACAATTTCACGACGAAAAAGTTGCTGGGGCTGAATGGCGTGACCGAGGTTCCGGTCTCCATTGACCCGTTCTTCTTCAAGCACACGGAACTGTCGATCACGCACATCACAAACATCACAAACATCACACCCATCACGCTGTTCACGCCGATTACCAAGGTCACGCCGATCACGTTTTTCACGCCCATCACCCATTTCACACCGATCACGCTGTTCACTCCCATCACGCATTTCACCCCTATTACGCACTTCACGCCGATTACTCGCTTCACCCCAATTACCGGCTTCCCCCCCTTCACCGGCATCCCGCCCATTCGACCCGGTGGCCCACCAGGCGAAGGGGGCGCCCCGGCTGGAACGGAGCCCTTCATTCGTTTTGGGAATACAGTCTTCTCGCCTGAGCAGCTTGACATCGCCCGCTTCGACGAGCTTTCAGATATCGCTCCGCAACTGAGCACGGTCGGGATCACGCGACTGCACCACCTTGTCTCAGCCGATCCGTTCGTCCTGACGTCCGGCCTTGGCTGTTCCGCGGAAGGTGCATTTGGGCTCATTGCATTGGCACAGTCGCTGATGCGGGGGCTCGCGCACTGATAGCGTGTTGGCCAGGCAAGTGAGGCGTGGCCTTTTTCACCGTCGTATTGCCGGCACTTAACGAGGGCGCAATGCTCGAGATGACTGTCGAGAGCATTGCGCGCGAAACGCGGGACGTTCGCTACGAGATCATCGTGGTAGACGACGGTTCGACTGACGGCTGTACGAATGCCTACCAGCAACAGCGCGATCGCCGAGTGAAGCTGCTCACAGGCGGAGGAGTGGGTGTGGCGGGTGCACGCAATTTTGGCGCTCGCCACGCTCGGGGCGACCACGTCGTGTTCATGGATGCGCACTGCCGCGTGCCGCCTCACTGGCTCGAGTCATTCGCCGAGTCGTTGAGCGTGCCGGAGGTTGGCGTTGTCGGACCGTGTTTCACGCAACTGTCGGTACCGACGCCCCGCGTGTGCGGGATGTACTGGCCGGACAACACGCTCAACAGCTGTTGGTTTGACCCCGGCGTGCACGTTGCTCCCTATCTGGTACCTCTAACCCCGGGCGGCTGCCAAGCGTTTCGACGCGATACGTTCGAAGCGCTTGGCGGATATGAAAACGGTTTCACTCGTTGGGGCTTCGAGGACGTGGAGCTCTGTCTGCGAGCGTGGCTTCTGGGTTACCAGGTAGTAGCGCACCCCGGTATTACTATCGAGCACTACTTCCGCGAGGCGCGCGACAACTACGATGTGGAGGATATCGGAGTCACGTATAATTTTCTCCGGCTCATCTATCTGCACTTTTCGCCAACACGTATCGGGCGCGTGCTTGAGGCAGCACGAGGAAATGCGCTGGTGCCCGAGGCGCAGAAGCGGTTGTTCACAAGCAATGTGTTCGATTGTCGCGCCGCACTGTTATCACGTCGAACGCGCGACGATGGCTGGTTCTTCGAGCACATCAACCACCAACTGCTTGTCCGAGCTCCATAGCATTATTCGCACGCACGGTCATGTTGCGATACTGAATAGTATGCTACTTCATGGTCGCTTTTCGGATTCGAGGTCTTTGCCATCGGCAGTAGTCTTGCCACCACTACCGATTCAGGTACCGACAAGCGCGGTCGATAGGCGCTCCAACCCGGTTGAGAAACCGCGCTTGGGTTACGTTCCGTCTACTGGACCGTCACGCGGCAGACCAAACTGTTCCGCGCGCGCCGCCGAATGGATCAATCCAATGTGCATCCATCGTTTTTGATCGACGAAATTGAAGTTGTAGTAGTCCATCCCATGGTAATAGCGCCCAAAGATGCCCCATGCGCCCCCGAACCGCTGCGGGATGTGGCTGATCTCGGGCTGAAATACCCATTGCGAGACTTTGGGCGGCGTGTGGTTGAGATGATCAATGGCGAGCGTTAGCGCCGAACGTCTTTGCCATTGGAGTGATGTGACCGCGGACTGAAAGTAAGTCCCCATAAGCGGATGGGGCCCGCCGTAAAGTTCGGCTCTTTGTTCATGTCGACGCTCGCACGGAATATCTGCCAATCCAGGAACGGGCGCGGCATGCACGACGGAGGCACGACGGGGCTGGAAGCCGTCGACAACATACGAAGGCGCAACATTGGCATAAACGCGACCGACCACGCCCAAACCGGTTTGCGATACAGCATCGCGCCCTTCTCGATCAGTCCCTGGTACAGGTACAGATGCGGTGCGTACTGCCCTTCGAACACCAGCTGCTCTCTCGGAAGCCGCGAAAAGAAGTATTGGACTCGAGAAACGTAGGTGAGTCCCGGTTGTCCGGAACTTGTGCGCTTGTTGTTGCGGCGATGCCGGATGCGAACGCCGCTGTTGCAATGATCCGAGTCCATTTCATTTGACGCCTCCTGCGGTTGCAGCCAGCGGCTAAGGGTCACGGGAGGTGACCGCCGGCGGTCAGCGCTTCGAAACGGCGGGCGAACGCAGGCGGGGCGGCCCTGGCAGTCCACTCCAGACGGTCACAGGCCAGGGCTGTCGATGATCGTCCGAATCTCCCCAGCTGGTGATCGTCGCAGACTCGGCTGTCCAGCGTGGCCCATCCGATGGTGGATCTCGGCTGCATCACGACTGGGCAGATCAACCCGTTGGGCCTAGACTCAGAGGCTTGCACACGCCGGCGCGAGCGGCGACACGTCGCGTGCGTACGCTCCGCAAAACTGTCGTACGATGCTGCCTTTCTTGCCCACTCCTACCTATGCGTGCCGGTTTCTCTCGTATTACAATCCCGCTGCCCCGATCAGCAGACCGCCGGCAACCAGCAAATGAGCAATTCGTCGACGCAGGAATATCCGGGAAGGCATTTCGTTGCCTGCGGTAACTCGAAGGTGGCCGTGGGGCGACTGAATCGGCAATATGGACAGTCTCGGTTTGGAATTGCGAAGGCCGTTCCGCTGGTTCCCATTGCTGCAGACTTCGGAGCTACAATGCCGCCCATCGACCGAACATCCTTGAAGACGATTTTCTTGACCGCATCGTGGGCGGTCGCCGCAGCATCGAGCGTGCGCGCACAGCCGGCAACGCTCCAGCAGGACGTGCGACGGTACCGTTCTGCGAACGAGACGAAGATCCTGCGCGAGTTCGTAGACCTGCTGTCGATTCCGAATGTCGCATCTGACACCGCGGGCATAGCTCGAAACGCGGCGACGCTGCTTCGCATGATGAGTGCGCGCGGACTGTCGCCGCAATTACTTCACGGCGCTGACACCAGCGCGCCGCCACTCATTTACGGTGAGTGGAATGTCCCGGGCGCGCGACAGACAATCGTGATGTACGCTCACTACGACGGCCAACCCACCGATCCCGCAAAATGGACAGGAACGAAACCATGGTCGCCGGTGTTTCGATCGGTCGCGCTCGACAAAGGCGGACAGATCATTCCCTTCCCAGCCGAAGGCTCGAGCATCAGCCCCGAGTCACGCATCTACGCGCGCTCCGCCTCAGATGACAAGGCTGGCGTTATGGCATTCTTGACTGCCGTCGATGCGCTCAAGGCATCGGGACGAACGCCGTCCGTAAATCTCAAACTTGTCTTCGACGGTGAAGAAGAAGCTGGTTCACCACACCTCGGCGACATTCTTCGTCACAACTCGGCCCTGCTTCAATCCGATGCATGGATCATTTGCGACGGACCGGTGCATCAGTCCGGCAGGAAGGAGGTCGTGTACGGTGTACGCGGCGATGCGAATGTCGATCTCACCGTGTATGGCGCGAATCGTCCGCTGCACAGCGGTCACTACGGAAACTGGGCGCCCAACCCGGCGATGATGCTTGCCCGCCTGCTGTCGTCGATGAAGGGCGAATCGGGACGACTGCTCATTGCCGGATGGTATGACGATGTTGTCCCTCTGGGACCGCTGGAAATGCGCGCGATCGTCGAGTCGCCCGCGTTCGACGACACGCTTCGGGCGGAGCTTGGATTCAGGAAGGCCGATGGTGATGGGAAGACACTCGCGGACCTGATCAACCTTCCGTCGCTCAACATCAACGGAATGTCCAGCGCGGAGGTTGGCCCCGCCGCCCGCAACGTCATTCCGACGACCGCATCAGCGACGCTCGATCTGCGGCTCGTGAAAGGCAACGACTATCAGCGGCAGATTCAGCGATTGATCAAGCACGTCGAGCTGCAGGGATTTCACGTGATCGATCGGGTTCCGACGCCGGTGGAGCGTCTGGCGTATGAGAAGATCGCGACCGTGAAGCAGCGAAACGGCGCATACAACGCGCAGCGAACTGCGATGGATCTGCCGGTCTCGCGATCGGTGTTTACCGCAGTAGCTGAAGCGTTTCCGGAGAGGACGATCGCCGTTCCAACTCTGGGCGGAAGTCTCCCATTGAGCACCATCGCCGATGCGCTCAATGTGCCGACGATAACGGTTCCAATCGCGAACTACGACAACAACCAGCATGCTGAAGACGAGAGCATACGCATCGGGAATCTCTGGGACGGAATCGAGATGATGGCTGCGCTGATGACCCTCAGATAGCGATTTTCGCAATGAGCTCGGCCGCGTGGCCGAGGTCCTTCCGCTCACGCTCCGTCAGGACATCGAGCCGTGCGCTCAGGGATTCAACCCTCCGCGATCGGCCGAGCCACATGAGTGCTTCGCCTTTTTTGGTCGCGGAGATAATCGTCACACGTCGGTCTTTGCGATGATGCCTGCGAGAGACGAACCCGTCTTCTTCGAGAGCAGCGACAAGTCGCGTCATCGTCGGAGGTCTGACCTGTTCGGCGTCTGCGAGCTGGCCGAGGGTGCGCGGACCGGCAAACACGAGCACAGACAGGATCGAGAGACGGGGTGCGGTGAGGCCCGTGGCGTCATCGACTTTCCGGAGGGTGCGCAGAAGCCGGATGGCGGCGGAATGCAGCCTGTCCGCGAGCTCGTCGTTGCGTCTCTGCGTGGGAGTTCTCATATTTAGTTAGCTAAGCTAACTATTTTACCGCCTGCCCGCGAGGGCCTCGGACGGAGGGAGGGAGGCAGAATGGATGAATCGTCATCGAAGGTCGCACTGAGCACGATTGGACAGATCGCGATCAACGTGAAGGACGTCGAGCGCGCCACGCGTTTTTATCGCGACACACTGGGATTGAAGTTTCTCTTCGCTCCGCCGAATCTCGCGTTCTTCGATGCCGGCGGCGTGAGGCTCATGCTCAGCAACGCTGAGCGTACGGAGTTCGATCATCCCGCGTCGATTCTCTACTATAAGGTTGGCGACATCGCCGCCACGCATCAGGCGCTCGTCGACCGAGGGGTCAGAGTCGAGGAAAAGCCGCACATCGTCGCGCCGATGCCCGATCACGATTTGTGGATCTCGGCTTATCGTGATTCCGAGGACAATTACTTCGCTGTCATGAGCGAAGTTCCCCGGGGTAGCTGACGGCGAACCGCGTCATGTGTTTCCACAACAGTGTATGGGATTCGTAAGATTCGGAAAACACGACACAATCGCGCAAACGATCCGTAGTGTCCGCATGTCCAACGAGCAGAAGGGAAAATCAACGACGCTCGTTATTACGTGAGAGGCATTATGCAGGCACCATGGCACGAAGGCGACGAATCAGCGACGACATGCTCGGTTTGCGGAAAACAGGTTAGCGCTCGGTATGAAACGCGTGACATCCGGATGAACCGTTCTGCGATCACCTACTCCAACATCCTCGTCGGGGTTTGCAACGAGTGCAACTCGATGATTTCGCTTCCCCGGCAGTCGATTGCGCAGATTCGGGAGCTCAGCACCTGGAAATAGACGTGCACTAAAAGTCTGGCGCTGTGGGGGCGGCCAGGCCTGCCCGCAATGCGAGAACATCCGCATTGCGGGTTTTTTTTGCGGCAGGGATCGATCGTACGGCAAACTCGGCCTGCAAACTGACAACTGAATGAGTCAACGACTGTGCACTGATCACTCCGGACTGACTTGGGTGTTCTCTGAAACCTCCGCAGGCAGCCGGCACGTCGTAAGAAGTAACCCCTCTCGGGCAAACCTTTCGACGGCCTCCGACGACTCACCTCCTGAATGACAGTCTCGCTTGCAGTCCCGGGTGCGGGCAGTACAGACCGAAGCGCGGTGCACCTCGACCGGAGCTCCGTTTCGTCTCCATCTGACGCTGCGCTTGTCGCAGCGGCGATTGGCGGCGGCGAAACGGCGTTTCGTGAGCTGTTTCGGCGTCACACGCCCCACCTCCTGCAGTTCGTATCGCGAGTGCTCGGCGCCTCAGCCGGAGACGCAGAGGATGTCGTTCAGGACACATGGCTCCGGGCATACCCGGCGCTCGTGACCTTCAGGAATGAATCGGCGTTCTCGACGTGGCTCTGCTCAGTTGGTTTGAGAGCCGCACTCGATTCAATGAGAAAGGGCAAACGGCGCGGAACAGAATTTGTTCTCGAAGACGACGATGCACCGCTCGAGCTCCCGCACCATGAAGAACGGATGGATCTCGAGAAGGCCATCGCGAAACTTGCACCAGGTTATCGGACGATTCTCGTCCTCCACGACGTCGAAGGATTTACTCACGAAGAAATCGCCCTGCAGCTCGGCATCGCGCCGGGCACATCCAAGGCGCAGCTATTCAAGGCGCGACGCGTGATGCGCGCGCTGCTTACCGGAAGGGAGAACAACGATGTACAGTGAAGATCTCGAATTGACTGACGCCGAGCGTGCCGCTTTGTCGGCTCTGCCGCGTGAGATTGTACCGAGCGACCTGCTGGAAGAACGCGTGGTGCATGCGCTTCGGAGCGAAGGACACTTCGGAAGCGGAGCGAAACGCCAGGACCGATGGATGAAGACATCGCTTCGCATTGCAGCGGGTCTCGCGCTTTTCATCGGCGGGGTCGCGACCGGCCGGTACATGATGACGAGCTCAGAGAGCGCAACACCGGCGGCGGCTCGTGCGGTGAGCCGGCCGGCTGAACCAGCAGCGATTGTTCCGGATCGCCCATCGCAACAGGTAAAGAACACGAGAACCGCCGTTTCGGTACGGGAGCAGTGGCTATGAAATCCCGGATGATTGTCTCGTCAGCGCTTTCCGCAATCGTCATCTGTGCGCTCATTCCGCGACCCGCTGATTCACAGGTTGCGACCACCGCGATCGCGTCGGCGCGTCGCGGCGCCCTCGGCTACCTCGGCATTGAAAACGTGCGATGCAATTGCACTTTCCGCGCAGACGATGATGGAAATCGCGTGTTCACGTTTCGCTCGAACCCTGTAGTGCTTGGAGTCTACGAAGGCAGTCCAGCCGACGGGTCTCTCGTGCGCGGCGATACCATCACGGCGATCGACGGAGTTTCGCTTCTGTCGGCTGACGGTGGACGTCGTTTCGCGAACATCAGGCCGGGGCAGCGCGTGACGCTGGATGTGAGTCGCGGTCGTGCTCAGATGACTCTGCTCTTGCATGCGAGCAGCGTGAGTGGCGCGGATGAACGTTCCTCGGGGTTTTACGCGCCAGAGGCGAGCGGCCGCGGCTGGACCTACGACTTCCCTGCTCAACCCGCGATGCCTGCGATGCCTGCAATGCCCGCAATCCCTTCTATGCCCTCGATGCCGTCGATGCCCGCCCCAGCGATTTGGTCAAGTCGCTCGGCAAGGGCTTACTGGCCGGCTCAGATTGCTCCGGTTCCACCGGTCCCACCAGTCCCGCCGGTTGCAGCAGTCCCCGCTGTTCCGGCTGTGCCCCCGGTGCCTGCCGTGCCTGCATCACCGACCGGATGGTTTGGCTTCTCGATTCGCTGCACACAATGCGGCTGGTCGATGGAGCGCGGAGATGACTCGCCAGTTTGGGAATCGGCGACGGCGCCTGAGCTTTCGATGGTTGCGCCCGGGAGCCCTGCAGGCAGAGCTGGACTCCTGGCTGGCGACCGGATCACCGAAATCGACGGCGTTTCGATTCTCTCGCCGCGCGGCGCGCGGAAGTTTGGTGGCGCGCGCCCGGGGCAGACAATCCGTGTCACCGTTCTTCGCGATGGCAGAACGCTTACGCGTGAGATGATGCTGGCGACGAGACCTGAAATGCGAGCGGCAATCGCGGCTATATCACTTACCCCGCGTGCGTCCGCTGCGCGGCGCGAGCTTCGATATACGGGTCAGCTCAGTGACGTATCGGTCGAAGTCTGGAGCGCCGGCGGGCCAACAGTTGAGCGGGTTGGGGATACCATGCTGATCACTGTCGGCGGGTCGGTCGTAAGACTGAAGCTCAAGAAATAAACCCAGGGAGTCCGGAGTTTTATCAGCGGCGTCGAAAGAAGTTTGTCGCGCTCGTGTCACTCGCAGCCGTCACGAACTGCGCAGGTCCGTTGGACAGGTTGAATGCGGGACCCGCAGAGAGCTGCACGTTGGACGTGGGCTTGTAAGACTGCCGTCAATCCTCTACCTGACGAACATTTCGACCGCGTTCTCGCAGGAATGGTTTGGTCGGTGGCCTTACGGCCGGGATTTCCTACCGAATCCAGTCACGCACCTGCGCGTACACAGTTGCGTCGATGTACAGATCGCTGTGTCCGATGCACGAGGTCTCGGTGTTCGTGGCGCCGGCGAGGCTCACGCTCTCGGGCGGCACGGTGACCTGATCGCAGGGTGTTCGCCAGGTGGCGTAGCGGGGAGGTCCCGGTGTCTCATCGCCAGTGTTGAGTGCCGTAAGAAAAGGCGATCCCGGACGCATCTCGAGACACGAAGCAATGCCGCAGAAGTTCGCAGTTGTCGTCCCGTGGTTGGGTCCACCGAGGGAGACCCACGCATCGGTTTTCGCGCCATCGAGGTTGCGTTCGTAGTATCGCGACGACAAACCACCCATCGAATGCGAAATGATATCTACTTTCGGTGCGCCAGTAACGAGCGTGATGCTGTCCACCTTATCCTTGATGGACTGCGCGATCGTGGCGTTCGACAGATTGGTGTCGTAGCTCCACGCCGTCATGTCCGATGTTAGCCAGCCATCCGACGCAAGCCGGCCGACCATCGTGGTCCAGATTCCGCCCGACGACGCGAAGCCATGAACGAAAAGGATCGGATCGTGCTTCACGCCAACGGACACGGTCGCTGTTTTTCCCTCGACTGATGCCGAAATCGTGGCCGTTCCGAATGCACCGGAGGTAATGGCTCCGGCCGAGCTCACACTCGCAACAGATACTTTGTCGGAAGTCCAACCGATCGTGCGGTCAGTCAGAACATTGCCACTCGCATCTCTTACAGTCGCCGTGATCTGACGCGTCAGGCCCGAGTACAGGCTCACGCTTGCCGCGTCGAGCGTGATGCTCCCGACGACGGGGGGTGGTGGTGGTGGCGGCGGTGGCGGTGGCGGCGGTGGCGTTACAACAACGGAGATGATCGCGAACGTTCCCAGTCTCCCGATCGGAGCCGAGACTGCACCGTTGGCTGAATCGACAGCCGATCCAGCAACCTGGCTCCAGCTCGCTCCGTTCAGCAAGTAAAGACCGAGGCTGCTGCGCGGAGCCTGTCCAAGCGAAGCAGTGTTGTATTTGACTGCGAGAGCGGCCGGCTGCCCGAATGTCACCGCGGCGGGACTCAATGTGAACGCGGTGCCCGGTATCAGTCCGGCGGCGGCCAGACCATTTGTCGCTGGCTGAACGACGACGCTCGTATTTGACACGACCGCGTTCGCAGGCACCGTTAGCACCACTGTGCCTGCGCTCGCACGAACGGTCCCGCCGGAGGGCCCGATCAACCCGCCGTCGAGTACTGTCACCGTCGCGCGTCCAGTAATTCCTTCCGACACCGCGCTGATGACCGCCGAGCCTGCTGCTACGCCGGTGACCGTTCCATCACTCGACGCTCTTGCCTTCGTCGTGTCCGAGCTCGACCATGCGACGCTTCGATCGAGCGGCTGACCTGCACTGCCTGCAGGAGTTGCAACAAACTTGACTGATTCGCCGGGAACGACTGTCGCCGTGTCCCGTGAAAGTGCGACTGTCGTTACTCGAGCTGGAGTGGGGTTCGGGCTGGTGACCTTGTCACCACTACAGCCGCAGAGGAGATAAACGGCGGTGTAGAAAATTGCTCTGTGCGACGACAGATAGCGCATGATGACGTAATTCTAACGCCGATCAGCACTGGACACCTTTATGCGAACGACGCCACCACCTCAGCGAGACACATGGCCATCTTCGCGCCCGGAAATCCAAAAGCCGACTCCGCCGCACCCGGATTGCAGAAACAGCCTCCGCGAAGCGACACACCTGCATCTCGCGCCCTCTCCTCAACCTCGGCGAACGGAATCCACGTTCCGTTGGGTCTCAGCACACGTTGAACGCAATCGAACCGGGGACGAGCTCATGGTCTGAAAGTATTTCTTAAATCGGCAACTTGTGTGAGAGAATTGTGAAATGGCACAGGAGCAGATGAACCAGGGTGCGAACTGGCTCGCTCGTGAGATTCGGCCTAAGTTGGTTCTTCCTCGGAGAAGACAGTGCAGACTGAGCCTCAGCTCACCGGAGTCGTCGATGATCGCTACGCAATCGAGCGGGAGCTCGGTCGCGGCGGAATGGCTACTGTCTATCTCGCAAGGGATCTGAGACACGGAAACAACGTTGCGCTGAAAGTTCTCGCCCCCGGTTTCGCCAGCGTGGTGAGCGGAGAGCGTTTCGCGCGCGAAATTCACATCACTGCCGGACTTCAACACCCGCACATCCTCCCGATCTTCGATTCGGGAGAAGTGAACGGCCTGCCGTACTACGTGATGCCATTCGTCGAAGGGCCAACTCTCGAAGAGAAGCTGAGGGCGGGTCCGCTTGCGATCGGTGATGCGCTGGAGATCGCGAGCGAAGTCGCGGATGCACTGGCTCACGCACATGCGGAGGGCTTCGTTCATCGCGACATAAAACCAAGCAATATTCTGCTCGCGCACGGTCATGCTGTCGTAGCTGACTTCGGAATCGCGCGAACCGTTGAATCCGCCGTCGACGATAACCTCACCGCAACCGGAATCGCGGTCGGAACGGCGGCATATATGAGTCCAGAGCAAGCGTCGGGAACGCCTGTGGACGGGCGGAGCGACATCTACAGCCTTGGATGCGTGCTTTTCGAAATGCTCGTTGGACATCCGCCGTTCCGAGCGTCGAGTCCCCGCGCGTTGATGGCCAAGCACTGGCTCGACGACGTGCCGAGTGTGCGCGCCGCGAGAACGTCCGTTCGTGGATCGCTCGAGGCGCTCGTCAACAAGGCACTCGCGAAGAATCCGGCTGACCGATTCGCCTCCGCGGCTGAGCTCGAAGACGCGATCCAGAAAGTCAGCACGGAAGAAAAAGTTGCGGAAGTGCAAACGTCGGCGCGCGGCTCGCCGCCAATCACCGTGTCTGCGTACGAAGCATCCGCGCAGAGCGTGTCGCCGGACACGATTATTTCCGCGACCGCTGTCACTGCAACATTTCCGTCTCCCCGGTACGCCGTTCGATCCGGCTACACAAAGTTTCTTGTCGCTGCGATCGCGCTCGTTGCAGCTATGGGGATCGGCTGGTACCTCAGGCGTCCGCCTCGCGCTCCACTCGATAGCAACAGAGTGATGGTGTATCCGCTTGTCTTGACCGCCGACTTTCATGGCTCTGCAACACTTGGCGAAGACGTATCGACGATGATCGGCAGCGCGCTCGACGGCATTGGACCGCTTCGCTGGATCGATGCATGGCCGCTGCTCGATCCCGCAGTTCGTCTGGACATGAGCAAGGTGAGCGACGACGAGCTGAAGCGAATTGCTCGCTCAAAAGGTTGCGCTTATTACCTGCGCGGAAGGCTCGCAACCCGCGGAGATTCGTCTGCGGTATTCCTCGATCTATGGGACGTAGCGGGAGATTCCAGCGTCGCAAAAGGAACTGCTATCGGCCATGCGACGGATGAATGGAAAATCGGTCTCCGCGCGGTCAACGCCATTCTGCCGAAGCTGATTCCATCCGGCTCACCGGATGTCGCCGCCGAATGGAATGACCGGAATCCCGCCGCCGTCGCGAGCTTCCTACTCGGTGAGTCGGCGTTCCGCCGGGTGCACCTCGAGGATGCGCTCAATCACTATCGAGATGCGGTGAAGGCGGATTCAACCTTCGGTCTCGCGGCGATTCGCGGCGCGCAGGCTGCGACGTGGAATCATCGCTCCACCGAAGCTGATGCATTCATATCGACGGCATTGCGCCAGCCCATGTCTCCACGCTACACGGCGTTCGCGCGCGGCTACCGGTATTACCTCGCCGGCTCTGCCGACTCGGCGGCTGAACAGTTCCACGATGCAATCGCTCTCGACCCCGACATGTCAGTCGCCTGGATGCAGCTCGGCGAAGTTTACGTGCATTTGCTGCCCGAGGCAGGCAACGTGGATTCGCTCGCGAAGAACGCATTTGATGAGGCGCATCGCCTCGATCCCGCAGCGAGAAACCTCCTCTTTCACTCAATCGAGATCAGACTGCGCGAGGGGGACACAAAATCGACGTCTCCACTGCTGGCTGATTTTCTCGCCGCCAGGCCGGACAGCATTCTCGCCGGTCAGGTGAGTGTGATGTACGATTGCGCCACGAAAGGACCCCAGAAAGTTCAGTGGGCGCCGCTCGCGAGATCGCACCCGCTTTTTGTGCTCACCGCCGCTAACTCGTTCAAGGGTGGCGGGTCGCAGCTTGGCTGCGCGTCGAGCGCGTACAAGGCGGTGATCGAAAGCGACACTGCTTCGGGAACGTCAGGCCGGCGGTGGATTGCAATTGTCGGATTGGCATCGGCACTTCTCACTCAGAACAGAATCAGTGAGATGAAGGCGAGCATGGATGGCTTCATCGAGCGGAAGTGGGGCGGAGCGTCGTTCTATCTCATGGCGGCGCCATTCTTTCCGGAGCTTGCGGAAAATGCGCGCCTTGTTGCGCACCAGGACGAAGCCACATTCGGGCCGAACTATGCGAAGTGTCCCTACGTGCAGCGGCTGTGGCAGCTCGGCGTCTGGGAAGCGCTCGACGGACGGCTGGCGGTAGCGCAGGCCGTGCAGCGCGATCTCCAGGCGCGCGGAGAAAAGAGTGGATTGCCGGCCGAAGAGAGGCTGGGCCGTTCGATGCTTGCGTTCACTACGCTCGCGATGGGCGACACCGCAAAGGCGCTCGTTCTTTTCAAGGATCTGGTGGACGAGCCAGTGCCCGGAGCCGAGCTCGCATGGGATGTCGCGACACCGCGCGGGGCCGAGCGTCTCATGCTTGCCCGATTGCTCGCGGCGAAGGGAGACTATCGGAAAGCCATATCTGTCGCCAATGTTTTGGACGCTGCATGGCCTTCCATATATCTCCTTTACGCACGGCCGAGCGTGCAGCTGCGATTGGATGCAGCGACGGCTGCCGGTGATAGTGATCTGGCAGCGAAGCTGAGTGACCGGCTTTCCCGGTTTCGCGGAGAGCAGGTAGTCGCGGGACAGTGATCCTTTAACGGAGACAACCGATGGCTGCAAAGAAAGGACGAAAGAAGACAGCGAAGAAAGCTGCCCGGCGAAGAGCGCCGGCACGAAAGAAGACAACGGCGCGCAAGAAGACAACGCCTAGCAAGAATGCGAGCGGGCGCAAGAAGAACACTGCAAACAAGAGCGCCATCGCGAGAAAGAAAACCACACCGCGCACGAAGACTTCTACGCCTGCAACCACCGCCCGGAAATCGAGCGCGCGGAAGAAATCAGCCGCGAGGAAAGGTCCCGCGCGAAGGAAGTCTTCCCCGACCCGGAATTCCGGTTCGAGCACATCAGGGGCGATGAAAAATTCGCCGGCTCGAAAGTCCACCGCTCCAAATTCCTCGGGTGGAAGTTCCGCGGGACGAAAATCGACGGCAGTAAGGAAGGCAAGGAAGGAAGGCTTCCCTCCGATTCCTCCACCGCCGCCGCCGCAGGAATTCATCATCGAAGCGATGGAAATCGAGATGTCTTCGTCCGCCATGCCCACCGAGGGACCAACTGGTCCCCCGCCTCAGGGGCCGGGTACCGACCTGGACAACGAGCCGATGTGATGTAATGCAAGATCCGCCGTCACTGCGCCCTTCGATGACGGCGGATTTTTTTCGGTGACGACGGGCCATTGCGGAGTCCCCGCTTGCAGCCGCTTCGCATCGCAACCTGTGAGCACCGAGCACGACGAACTTGCCTCCAAGGGGATGGCCCGGTTTTCGCCTTTCCACAGAGTGATAGGCTGATAATGACACCCCCAACAGACAATTGATGATTCGAATGCGATATGCAGCTGTGTATGCGGCTGCAATTTTTCTGGCAGCGTGTTCCACCGATAAATCCAGCACTGCAAACTCCGGAGAGCCGGCACCGGATCAATCCTGGGCACCGGCCAGGCTGACATCAGTTGAAGGTGTTCCGTCTTCCGCAATTGAAGCGGCGATTCAGAAGCGTCTCGCCGGCGCTCCGCCGGCAAGAATCGACGACGATCAGTGGGGTCATACCAAACGACTGTACAAGGCATATGGGAACAACGCCCTCTGGCTCGCGTCAGATGGCTTGATCAAGGAGCGCACGTTCGCGCTGACCAACGCTGTGCTCCAGGCAGAGCAGGACGGAATGCGCATGGACGCGTATCCGATCGCAAAGCTCGCGCAGGCGATCTCCGCAGTTCAGCAAACGAAGACTCCAACTGCCGATCAGCTCGCTGATGCCGACATAATTCTCACCGCATCGCTCGTAGCGATCGGCGAGGATTATCTCACCGGTCAGGTCGATCCCAAGACAGTCGCGCAAAGCTGGCACATCGATCCACAGGAAGAAAACGTCGACTCGGCTCTGATTCGCTCGCTTCGCAATCCGGCACTTGATAAGGCAATCGCGACGATGCGCCCGGCCGACCCCGATTACGCAGCCCTGAGAAAGGAGCTCGACCGATTTCAGCAGATAAGCGTGAAAGGCGGATGGCCAGTCGTTCCAGCTGGGCGGCCGGCCAAACCCGGTGAGCGCATGAGTCCGCAGCGTGTCGCTGTGCTTCGCACGCGCCTCTCGGTTGAGGGCATCGCCGCGCCTGCCGCCGAAGCACCAGTCGCAAGACCGGCGAGTCAGACAAACCGGCCTGCGGCATCATCAGGTGTCTATGACCGCGGCCTCGCGGGAGCCGTAGCACAATTCCAGTCGCGTCATGGCATCGCTGTCGACAGCATGCTCGGCGCAGAGACCATAACGTCGCTCAACCAGACCGCGGTTTACCGCACTGCGCAGATCGCGGCGAATCTCGAGCGGCTTCGATGGCTCCCGCGAACCTTTGGAGACCGCTACATCTACGTCAACGTTCCCGCCTTCCGCGTGCAGGCGTTCGATAAAGGGAAGCCTACTCTCGATATGAAGGTCATCGTCGGGCAGGACTATGAGGACAAGGCAACTCCGGTTTTTTCGGACTCCATGGAGACAGTTGTATTTCGTCCATATTGGAACGTCACTCCGGATATCGCCGACAAAGAAGTTTTCCCGAAGATGAATGCCGATCCGGGCTACCTCGACGCGAACAACTACGAGCTCTACACGGAAGGTGGTGCTACCCGCGTGCGTCAGAAGCCAGGCGATAAGAATTCACTGGGCCTCGTGAAGTTCCTCTTTCCGAATGACTTCAACATCTACCTGCACGATACGCCAAACCACGATCTCTTCGACAAGGATGTGCGCGCGTTCAGTCACGGATGCATTCGCGTAGAGAAGCCAACCGAGCTCGCCGAGTGGGTGCTTGGATGGGACGAAGCGAAAGTGACTGCGGCAATGCAGGGCCCGCCCGACAATCGATCGGTAAAGGTCCCACAGAAAATTCCGGTGTATATCACTTACGGAACAGCGTACATGAAGGACGGCCTGCTCTACTTCGGCAACGATCTGTACGACCGCGATGACAAGCTTGTTGCGCAGGTACTTCGCGGAGCGCTGCCGTCGAGTGAGACCGTGCAGGCAGTTCAGGCACTGCGGCGCATCGCCGCTCGCTGACCTTACAGCGCTTAGAACTACGACAAGACGCGGGGCGT
>JBBQYO010000039.1:0-16529 GCA_038208605.1 Gemmatimonadales bacterium
GATACAGAGGCTCCGGAGCGGACAGAAACCAGAAGAGGATTCTTCGGATCGCCGAGCTTCTTGCCAGTTGCCTCTTCGAGCCGCGCGATGTTGCCCTCGACTTCAGCACGCAGACGGTCGCTGTATTTGCCGTCGCGTAAATACGTTATGCATTCACTGCACGCGATTGTGAAACCCTGCGGGACTGGCACACCAAGGTTGGTCATTTCGGCCAGGTTCGCACCCTTGCCGCCGAGGATTTTCTTCATTTCGCGGGTGCCTTCGGCCTGACCGTTGCCGAAGAAGAAAACCGATTGCGTCACCGCTAGCAGCCGCAGCCGAACCGCAACTTTTCCGGATCCGCGGGAGGCGGTGTCGGATAGTCGCCGGAGAAGCACGCGTGACAGAAACCCTCAGGCCCGGCGGGAACGGATTCGAGCATGCCGTCGAGAGAGAGATAGCCCAGGGAGTCGACGCCGAGCTCTGCCGCTATCTGGTCTATAGTAAGATTGGCCGCGATCAGCTCCTCCCGATTCGGGGTGTCGATTCCGTAGTAGCAAGGGCCGGTAATGGGTGATGAGCTCACGCGCATGTGCACTTCGCGCGCGCCTGCGGCACGCACCATCGTCACGAGTCCGCGCGTGGTCGTACCCCGGACGATCGAATCGTCAACCATTACGACACTTCTGCCATCGAGTACTTCTCTCACAGCGTTGTACTTCACTTTCACTTTTGCATCTCGTCCCGCCTGCGTCGGCTGGATGAATGTTCGTCCAACATAGTGGTTCCGAATCAGTGCCAGCTCGAAAGGCAACTTTGATTCCTCGGCAAATCCCAATGCCGCTGAATTGGATGAATCAGGTACGCTGAACACCATGTCGGCCCCCGGCGCCGGATTCTCGCGCGCGAGCCTGCGCCCGAGCTCTCGCCGCGCTCGATCCACCGATCCGCCGAACACCCGGCTGTCAGGCCGCGCGAAATACACGTACTCGAACACACACTTCCGGCTCTCGCTCTTCGGCAGAGGATGGATCGAGCGAATGCCGTTTCGATCGACGGCGACGACTTCTCCCCGCTCGATCTCTCTCTCGATCGACGCTCCGACAATATCCAGCGCGCAGCTCTCCGACGCGAACACGTAGCAATCGCCGAGCTTGCCCATTACCAGCGGACGCCATCCGCGTGGATCGCGAGCGGCGAGCAGTGTGTCTCCGATCATCACGACAATGGAATAAGCGCCTTCGACGTTTTGAAGAGCATCAGCGAGCTTCGCCTCGGGTGATACGGCCGGCGACCGGGCGATACGATGCAGCAGCACCTCCGAATCCATCGTGGAGGTGAAGATCGAACCTGCATCTTCGAGCTCTCGCCGCATCTCGGTCGCGTTGATGATGTTGCCATTGTGCGCGAGCGCGATGTGACCATCGCGGAAGCGTGCAAGCATTGGCTGGGCATTCTCGATCGTCGACGAACCCGCCGTGCTGTACCGGGTATGGCCGATCGATACATCTCCTGTCATTCCCGCGATCTCGGAAGCTTTGAGACCTTCCGAAATAAGACCCATCGTCTTCGTCGCTCTCGGACTTCCACCGTTGCTCGACGTGACAATCCCGGCCGACTCCTGCCCGCGATGCTGCAGGGAGTAGAGACCGAGGTGCGAGATCTCTGTCGCATTGGGATGCCCGTAAATACCGAAGATTCCGCACATGAGTCAGACGCTCGCGAGCACGGCGTCATCGGGTACAGCCATGACTGGCCGGGACATGATCGATGGAATGGCGTCATGCCACGCTGCCGACAGCGCCATCACGCCGGAGTTAATGACCTGCCTTCCGAGCGTCATGCTGAAGCCTTCATGTCTGTCGAGAACGATTCCAATCGCGTGAATGGGCACACCGTGTTTTCCCGCAATCGATTCAACTATCGCGGGTTCGCTCGTGCTCAGCACGAACCGGCCTTGTGATTCACCGAAGAAAACCGCCCGCGATGGCGCGCCGTTCATGTCACGGTACGAAGCGTCCAGATCGATCGACGCTCCCGTTTGCGCCAACCGATCTGCAACGCAGCACTCAGCCAGCGCGACTGCCAATCCTCCATCGCTGCAGTCGTGCGCCGACGAAACTGCTCCCGTCACGATGGCTTCGTGAAGTGCATCGATTGCCGCTTTCTCCTTCAGCAGGTCGCAGCGTGGCGGGGTTCCGCCAACGATTCCATGAATACATGCAAGGTATTCGCTTCCGCCAAGCTCGTCGCTCGTTTCGCCCATCAGCAGGATAGTGTCGCCGGGATTGACAAACGTTGACCGAGTGACGTGTGAGAGCGAATCGATCAGCCCAACCATCCCGACGACGGGCGTCGGGTAAACCGCACCGTCTGGATTCTCATTGTACAACGAGACATTGCCACCGGTGACCGGAGTACCGAGCGCCCGGCACGCTTCTCCCATTCCGCCGATCGCTTCGGTCAACTGATAGAAGACTTCCGGCCGTCGGGGATTTCCGAAATTCAGGCAATTGGTGATTGCCAGTGGCCGAGCTCCGGTGCACGCGACATTTCGCGCTGCTTCGGCAACGGCGATCTTGCCGCCTTCTCTCGGATCGAGATACGTGTACCGGCCGTTGCAGTCAGTCTTGACGGCGATGGCCTTGTCGGTTCCGCGAATGCGAAGCGCTGCGGCATCACCACCCGGGCCGATGACGGTGTTGGTGCGCACTGTCGAATCGTATTGCCGATATGCCCATGCCTTGCTTGCGATCGTGGGCGATGACAGGAGCTGAAGCAGAGTCCACGTCGGGTCGGCCTCTTCGTCCAGCTCCTTCACGGCTGCTACATCGATCGCGCGCAATGCGACGATATCGGGATCTTCGCGAGCTTCCGGCGAATAACGGGGGCATTCAGTCACGAGCCGCGACCCGGGAAATTCGGCCACGACGGTTTCGCCTTCGGTGACGCGATATACCGGGTCGGCAATCACTTCGCCGATCACCGCCGAATCAAGATCCCACTTTGCAAGAATCGCGTGGACCGCTGCTTCGCGGCCGCGGTGGGCAACCACGAGCATCCTCTCCTGCGATTCGCTGAGAAGAATCTCGTATGGCGTCATTCCAGCCTCTCGAACCGGAAGCTTCGTCACGTCGATCGTAACGCCCACATCGCCCCGCTCGGCCATCTCCGCCGACGACGACGTGAGCCCGGCGGCACCCATGTCCTGGATGGCGACGATGTGTCCGCTCTTGATCAGCTCGAGACTTGCCTCGAGGAGGAGCTTTTCAGTGAATGGATCGCCGACCTGCACTCGAGGGCGTTTTACATCGCTGGCCGCTGAAAGATCTTCCGACGCGAACGAAGCGCCGTGAATTCCGTCGCGGCCGGTCTTCGCGCCGACAGCAATGATCGGGTTGCCGACGCCTTCGGCTTTCGCGCGGATGAGATCACTCTCGTGCATTAGGCCAACGCACATCGCGTTGACAAGCGGATTTCCCTCATATGCAGCATCGAACACTATCTCGCCGGCTACAGTCGGAATTCCCACGCAGTTGCCGTAATCGCCGACACCTTTCACGACGCCGGAGAACAGATACCGCACACGCGCGCTGTTGAGTGAGCCGAATCTCAGCGAGTTGAGCATCGCGATCGGGCGCGCTCCCATCGTAAAAACATCGCGAAGAATTCCGCCGACACCGGTCGCCGCTCCCTGATATGGCTCGACCGCCGAAGGATGATTGTGCGACTCGATCTTGAACGCAACAGCCAGTCCGCCACCGATGGCAATTACGCCGGCATTTTCGCCAGGTCCCTGCAGAACGTACGGCGCCTCGGTCGGCAGCGTCTTCAACAGATCTCGCGAATGCTTGTACGAACAGTGCTCGCTCCATAAAGCGCTCACGATTCCGAGCTCCGTGAACGTCGGGGTGCGGTCCAGCATCGCTACGAGGCGATCGTATTCGTCTGAGGTCAGGCCGTGCTCCGCAACCAATTCAGGAGTGATCGCCGGGTCGCCGGAACGGGGGCGCACGTCAGTCATCTAGGCCGCGACTGCGGCTAGAATCGATTGAAAGAAGGCGAGCCCGTCGTCAGATCCGAGCAGTGGGTCGAGAGCACGTTCCGGGTGCGGCATCATTCCCAGCACATTTCCCTCGCGGCTCACGATGCCGGCAATGTTGTTTGCCGATCCATTTGGGTTGCCGGCCGCAGTAGGCTTTCCGCGCGAATCGACGTAACGAAAAACGATCTGCTCGCGCGACTCCAGGTCGTCGAGCGTGTCGGCATCGGCCGTGTATCGCCCTTCTCCGTGTGCAACCGGAATTGTCAGCGTTTGCCCGAATTCGTATTCGGACGTGTAGCGTGTTCGCGCGTTCTCCACGCGAAGCGTTACTGGAGCTGAAACGAATTGAAGACTCTCGTTCTTCAGCAGCGCGCCCGGGAGAAGTCCGGCTTCGCAGGCGATCTGAAATCCGTTGCAGATTGCGACGACAGGCGCGCCGAGCCTCGCATGTGCCGACACCTCGCTCATGATTGGGCTGAACCGCGCAATCGCTCCGGCCCGGAGGTAGTCTCCGTAACTGAAGCCACCAGGCAGAATCACGACATCGCAATCCTGGAGATCGTGATCCTTGTGCCAGAGATAGACCGCTTTCTCATCGAGGCTGTCCACAACCGCGTGAAAGGCATCGTAGTCGCAATTGGAACCGGGAAACGTGACGATTCCGAATTTCATTGCGGCGACGCAGGCTCGATTTCAAAGTCTTCGATCACCGGGTTCGCCAGCAGCCTTTCGCACATTGACCGAACCGTGTTTTCTGCGGCGGTAGCATTCTCGGCATTGGTGTCGACGACCACGTAGCGGCCGACATGAACTCCGCGCACGCCGGTAAAACCCAGCGAATGAAGAGCGCCTTCGACTGCTTTACCCTGAGGGTCGAGAATCCCGCGACGCGGCGTGATGTGCACGGACACACGAAACGCCGTCACTCGTCGCTGTCTCCAGGAAGGCGCGGCGGAAACTGCCGCGGCGCGGGCCGGTCTTCGCGCGGATATGGTTTTCGGCGCCGGCGCCTGCGCGCAGCGGGCTGATGATCCGGGCCGATGTCCGGAACCGTGATCTGCGTGTCAGGCTCGGTGTCCTCGTCATCATCGGAGATGACAGGCACATCTCCGCGCGGACGCCGTCCGATGAGGCCGAAGAACACCGTCTTGCCGACGCCGTATATCACATACAGGACGAGAGCAGGGAAGTAGAACTGCTTTCGCAGAACTATCACCCCGATTACGGTCGCGGCAACAACGAGCGATCCAAGTATCTCGCTGACTGTTTTGTAGCCGATGGTGGGAACTGCAGGATACGACACGTTGCTGATCATCAGGAACGCGAGGGCGAGCATCAGGAACCGAAGCCAGAAATGCCACGGCAAGTCGCCGAGAATCGTCTCGTTATAAAGCGGTGTCTGGCTGAACCAGTAGTAGGTGGCGAGCGTCAGACCCGCGGCCGGACTCGGCAGACCATGGAAGTAACGCTTCGCGCGGCCGGCCTGTTCGACATTGAATCGCGCGAGTCTGATCGCGGCGCAGGCAACGTAGAGGAACGGTATGAGCCACTCCCACCCTTCGCGACTGAGCACGGCGAAATACATGATCATCGCCGGGGCCAGCCCGAACGAGATCACATCGACGAGCGAATCGAGCTCGGAGCCGAAGCGCGATCCACTGCCGGTTGCGCGTGCAACGCGACCATCCAGAGCGTCCGCAACGCCGCCAAGCACGATCAGCAAGCCAGCGAAATCGAATTGGCCGCGTGATGCGGAAACAATCGCGAAGACGCCACAAAACAGATTTGCAAGTGTCAGCCCGCTCGGCAGAATTACGACTGCGCGACGCGCGCGCCGCGGGGGATCCTGTAACGACCTCGCCGAATGACCCTCGGATTCCGTCATCTCTGCGGCAGCTCGGCAAGCACAGTAGTGCCAGCCGTAGTCATCGTTCCAAGCGGTACGCGAACCTTCGAATCCGTGGGAATGAAGACGTCCACTCGCGAGCCGAAGCGAATAATGCCCATTCTTTCTCCCTGCTTCGCCGCGTCGCCCATGTGACTGTAGGTAACGATCCGACGGGCGATCAAGCCTGCAATCTGCCTGACGAGAATTCGATACGGACCCGACTCGATTCCAACTGAGCTCTGTTCGTTTTCCAGACTCGACTTCTCGGCCGCCGCGTTCAGAAACTTGCCCTTGTTGTAGTGCACGTATTTCACGGTGCCGTCGATCGGATACCTGTTCACGTGAACGTTGAACACGTTCATGAAGATCGAAAGGCGGAGCGCCTTTCCGCCGATGAAGTTCGGCTCGTCGATTTCGGTGATGAGGATGAGCTTTCCGTCCGCAGGAGCAACGACGACTTTCGGGCCGCGCTCGCCAGTCCGTTCAGGATCCCTGAAGAAATACGCGACCCACAGGGCGATGATCGTGACGACAATCGCGAGAAGCCAGAGTGACCAGGAGCGTCGTGCCAGGGCAACGGCGAAGGCAACCGCAGCGGCCGCTAATGCGATGCCGATGAATGGGTAACCTTCACGCGCGAAGTTCAATCGATAGCTCCAGGTCGAGCGAATTAAGAGTCAGGCGGCGAAAAATTTCCAGGTAGCGCTCGCTCATCGCGGATACAACTTCATGGGGCAGTGAAGGCGGTGGACTGTCTCCGTTCCACCTACCGGCGCGACGCTCGCCATCGAGGTAATCCCGCAGCGGCTGCTTGTCGAAGCTGGGCTGCGAGCCTCCCGGTTTGAAGCGGTCCGCCGGCCAGAAACGAGAGCTGTCAGGAGTCAGCACTTCGTCGACTAATATAACACGAGAGGGGTCGAACTCTCGCGTGTCGCCGAGGTATCCGAACTCGAGTTTTGTGTCCGCGATGATGATGCCGCGCGTGGCGGCCACGCCGCCTCCAAACTCGTAGACGAGCCTCGTAAGCCGCTCCAGCTCCAACGTAGCGGCCCCTCCGATCGACTCGCCCATTGCCGCAACGGTGATGTTCTCGTCGTGTCCTTCTTCCGCCTTCGTTGCGGGACTGAAGAGCGAGTTTGCAAGGCGCTCCGATTCGACAAGGCCGGCAGGAAGTTTTTCGCCGGCCAGCGTGCCGGAACCTGCATACTCTTTCCATGCAGAGCCTGAGATGTACCCGCGGATCACGCATTCAACCGGGAAAACTTCCGCCTTGATGGCCAGCATGGATCGACCAGCCAGCTCGCGCGCGTGAGGACGAAGTTCCGGCACGCGCTCGACGATCTCGCGGACGTCTGCCGAGATCATGTGGTGATGTACGGAAGGCTCGAGCTGGCGAAGCCACCATGCGGTGAGCTGTGTAAGCACTGCTCCCTTGTATGGAACTGCTTCGCGCATGATGACGTCGAATGCGCTAACGCGATCTGTGGCGACGATCAGCACCGAAAGATCGTTCGCCTCGTAAACGTCGCGAACCTTTCCCCGCCGAAGAAGACGAAGGGGAAGGTCCGTACGCTCGAGGGCCATCAGACTCTGAGCTCCTGGTGTGAAGGCGCCCGAGCCTCGCTGCCAGCGAAGATTGGCCTGATCACTTCCGCGAGAAATTCATCCACTTGTTCAGGAGCACGCCCAACGTACTGCGACGATTCGGCCACAGCAGCAACGGTCTCGGGCGAGAGCCCAAAGGCCGGATCAGAAGCAAGTCGTTCCAGCAGGTCATTCCTGGCCGATCCTTCTTTCATCGCCTTTGACGCCGCCATCGAGTGGCCGCGAATAATTTCATGCGCGGTCTGTCTGTCGCCGCCCGCCGCGACCGCCTGCACGATCAGCTTTTCGGTGGCCATGAACGGAAGTTCTGCCGCGACGCGCTGACGAATCTTCTCGGGATGAACGTCCAGGCCCGAGGCGATGTTCGCGTATATCAGAAGGATCGCATCTGCCGCGAGAAACGATTCGGGGATTGCAAGGCGGCGATTGGCGCTATCGTCGAGCGTACGCTCGAAATATTGAACGCTGTGCGTCTGGTTCGCATTCGCTTCGAGGTTGAGGACAAACCGCGAGAGCGAATTGATCCGCTCGGACCGCATGGGGTTTCGCTTGTAAGCCATCGCGGAGGAGCCGACCTGCTCGTCTTCGAATGGCTCCTCTATTTCGCCGAACGACTGAAGCATCCGCATATCGCTCGCGAATTTCGCTGCACTCGCAGCGACTCCTGAGACAGCGGACAGAACTCCGGCATCGATCTTACGCGTGTACGTCTGCCCGGTGACCGGGAGCGACGAAGCGAAATCGAGCCTGGACGTGACGAGGCGGTCGAGCTGTCTGACCCTTGCGTGATCGCCGCCGAAAATCTCGAGAAAGCTTGCCTGAGTGCCCGTCGTACCTTTCACACCGCGAAACGGCAGCGTGTCTCGACGGTATTCGAGGTCATGAATGTCGAGCACGAGGTCCTGCATCCACAACGTCGCGCGTTTTCCCACGGTCGTGAGCTGCGCGGGCTGCAGATGCGTGTAACCAAGTGTCGGCTCGCGTTTCCATTGTTCCGCAAACGCCGCCAGCGCGCGCAATACGTTGAGAGTCCGCCCGTGAAGCAGCTCCAGACCTCGACGCATCAGTATCAGATCGGCGTTGTCGGTTACATACGCACTCGTCGCACCGAGATGAATGAATGGCTTTGCCGCGGGCGCGACATCGCCGAATGCATGCACATGCGCCACGACGTCGTGCCTGAAGCGACGCTCATAGGCAGCAACGGCATCGAAGTCGATGTCGTCGAGATGCTCCTGCATCTGCGCGATGGCATTCGCCGGGATGTCAGCGCCGAGCTCGCGCTCTGCTTCTGCGAGCGCGAGCCAGAGGCGTCTCCAGAGGCCGTGTCGCGTTGTCGCCGACCACAGCTCGAGCATCGCACGTGAGGCATACCGGCCGGCAAGCGGCGACGAGTAGATATCGTGCACGCTATTGAATGACGAACTCAGTGGTGTAGACCTGGCCCTGGCGCTCGATGTACATCACGATGCCGCCGCGACCCGAGTAATAATCGAGCGCCCTCGCAGCAGCTTCTGCGTCGGCGATTGGAACCTGGTTGATCTGAAGAATCACGTCGCCTGATTGAATGCCGAGCTGTTCGGCAACACGCTGGCTCACGGACTGTACGAGTGCGCCATTCGCGCGACGAATACTTCGCTCGGCGCGGATTGCGGGAGTGAGGGTCACGAGTTGAATCTCGCGAAGCACGGTGACCTTCGGCGCATTGACGTCGGGAAGATCGGCAACCTTCACACTGACTTTCAGATCGCGGCCGGCGCGCCTGATCACGAGCGGTAGCTCATCTCCGACACGCAGCTCCAGCCGCTCAGCTTCCCAGTCGTACGGATTGTGGACGACTCGGTCGCGGGATTGCACGAGGATGTCGTTCGCCTGGATGCCGGCCCGCGCGGCGGGTGAGCCCGGAACAACGGAAGTTATGACCGCGCCTTTCGCTGGACCGCTCGGACCGCCCGGCTGCATCACGCCAAGCTTGAGTCCGATCCAGGGTCGCCTGATCACGCCATGCGCGAGAAGATCTTCAGTGACACGGCGTGCGCGGTTGATCGGAATTGCGAAGCCGAGGCCGACTGACCCGCCAGTCGGCGAGTAGATAGAGCTGTTGACCCCGATCACCTCGCCCATCGCATTAACCAGTGGACCGCCGGAATTGCCCGGGTTGATCGACGCATCGGTCTGGATCATGTCCACGTAAACACCAGCGCCGCCGCTCGCAGCGAGATTCCGGCCCGTTCCACTCACCACTCCCGCCGTGACGCTCGGCTCCGTATTAGCGAGAACGAAACCGTACGGGCTGCCGATGGCAATCGCCCATTCGCCGATCAGCAGGTTTGTGGAGCTGCCGAGCGGAGCGACCGGAAGTTTTTTTGCGTCGATCTTGATGACGGCGAGGTCGTTCGTCTCATCGGCGCCGAGGAGTTTGGCGGGATAAGTCGTTCCGTCACGGAGCGCGACTGAGATTTTCGTCGCGCCGGCGACCACGTGAGCGTTGGTCACTATCACACCGTCCTCGCGTACGATGAAGCCCGATCCCAGTCCGGCCGAAGCTCGACGGCCCGAGCGGCCCCCAAAAAACTGTTCGTAGAAATCGGCGGGAACGGCCTCGACCATCTCCGTCTGGACCGTCACGACCGACGGAGAAACGCGTGCGACGGCCGAGGTGATGGCGGTGCGCCGCTGCCCCGAAATCGCCGCTGTCTGATTCTCGGTGACTTGTGTCGCCTGCGCAGAAGGCAGTGTGTCGCCCTTGCACGCGATAACGGCGAGCAATCCAGCCGCAGCCAACCATTCTCGCATCAGACTAGTCCTGCGCCTTCGGCCGCTTGCTCAGGCTGTTGAGAAAGCGGTCGAGACCCCGGTCGGTCAAAGGGTGAAGCAGCAGGGAGTTGAGCACCTGCGGTCTGATCGAGACTATCTGTGCTCCGGCGGCAACACATTCGGTGAACTGCGTGGTATTTCCCGGAGAAGCGACCATCACGTCGCACTCGCAATCGCTCGCCTCGAGAAGGGAACGAATCTCGGTCACCGCATCAGTACTGGTCTGTCCCTGCGCGTCGAGGTCCTGAAGCGACACGCGAACCATCGAGGCACCGGCCTTGGCAGCAAGCACAGCCTGTGCGCCATTGAACACGAAGTTCGCGCACACCTGAACGCCTTCGAGACTCAGCTGGTGCATCGGTGCGATCGCGTCCTCAACCAGTGGCAGCTGGATAATGATATGGTCCGAGATCTTCGAGAGCTCGCGCGCCTCACGGTACATCTCGGCTCCAGCGATCGCCCCGACCTCGACACACACAGGAATCGCAAACTGAATCGCAATCGACTCGATCAGCTCTCGACCATTCGAGTTGCCGGAATCCGCCGAGTCTGAAATCACAATGCCGTCTGCGAATCCTGCCGCTGTTGCACGCTGGATCTCGTCGAGCGACACGCTTTCAATAAAAATGTTCATGCATCCGCCAAATAGAGTTCGTGTGGGTATTCTACCTTTTCCAGATACAACCCGTGCGGCGGCACCGGCGGCGACACAGCCCGATTGTCTTCGGCGCCGAGTAGAATCACGACGTCGTTCACGCTTCGGCGTCCGCCCGCAACGTCGAGCATCGTGCCGACCAGAAATCTCACCATGTGATGCAGAAACCGGTTTGCCCTGACGACAAACGCGAGCCCGCCGTCGCGGTCTTCCCATCTCGCATCTAGCACGGTGCAGCGATGATCGTCCGATTCCGGAGCAGTGCCCTTGACCGCGAAGCCCCTGAAGCAGTTATCACCGAGAATCAGATTCGCCGTTTCGTCGAGCAGTTGCCGGTCGATCGGCTTGCGCCATGCCAGCTCGCGACCCCGCCTGAAGGGAGATGAGGCGGTCTCGTCAGTGCCAATGAGATAACGGTAAGCTCGCGAAACAGCGCTGAATCGGGCGTGAAACTCAGCACTCATCTCGTGCACCGATTCCACCCACACATCGCCGGGAAGCACTGCGTTCAACGCGCGTCTCAGGCTCGCGGCATCCCATCGAACCGGCACGCGAACTCCCGCTGACTGCCCGGTTGCATGAACTCCTGCGTCCGTTCGCCCGGCACCAAAAACCGCGATATGACTCGCACAAAGCCTCTCCAGCGATTCCTCCAGCACTCCCTGAACAGTTCTCTCGTCGGGTTGGCGCTGCCATCCCGAGAAGCGCGTGCCGTCATATTGAAGGACGAGCTGGAGGGTACGCGATTCCATTGCCCAAGTTATCGCGCGGCTCACGGAGCGGCAAACTGCTGGCAGAGCAGGATTCACCGACGAGTCAGGAAAATCCGTCCATTTCATTGAGCGTCGCGGCGTTGACATTCCGCGCTGTAACGGTCAAACTCGATATGAAGGCGCGCGCTCCCTCACTGACACAATGGCACCACGCACTTTAGCCACACTCGCAACAGTTCTGTCGGCGGCTCGTGATGCCGACGCTGCTCTGACGCTTCTGCAGACCGAGGCGGGGGACATGGACCGGTCGTCACAGCTGGCGCTGTTCATGTGCGACGCTCGACGCCAGCTGATCACGGAAAGACTGAGCGCGTCCGGCGGAGGTGTCGCGCGTACGCCGATGGCAGTCGCCATCGATCACCTTCCGGCGCCCATCCGCCGCGCTTTGAATTTTGGAGCGGCAGTTGCCGACTTCGGCGCAGAATCTGACGACTATATGAAGCTGCTCGGCGTGACTCCGCAGCAGCAGGGCGGAATTCTGTCGGTTCGTGGGTTGACGCTCGATGGCGAGCTTGCCGGCTTCGTTGCGCTCTATGAACCGCGCCGGCGGTTTGGGCCGCGTATTGTCGAACGGCTTTCGCCCGCACTCGATCTCTTCGCCCTTGCCTTCGAGCGAATCGCCGAGCATGAAGCGCGGTTCGAAGCGGTGCGCACGCTGGAGGAGCTGACGCGCAACATCCACGCGGAGTACAACCACGTAATGCGTCAGTTGAAGTCCGAGCTCGAATTGGCGCGAAGCTCCAGTGCGGCCCCCACCGAGCGCGACGCATCGCGAATTGCGGAGCTCGAGCGCCTGCTTGCAGAGGCACAGGGAGAAGTCCAGCGGCGCGCTGAACGGCTTCGTGCTGTTGAAGACCAGGTGTCGCAGGCAGTAGGACGACTTCAGCAGGCACACATCGACCTGCACGCGCAAACCGAGCTCGCGCGGCATCACGCGAGCGTCATCAATCAGGTCGAGCGGGCGCTTCAGACTGACAACGTCGGCGCCGATGCTTCTGACACTGTCGCGCAGATTCGCGCAGTCGTGGCGCCGCGGCAAGTCGCCGTCGAGTAGTCCCGAAATGACAGCGCCATCAGTGCCCTCGGCGCTTCAGAACGCCATCGTTAAACTCGCACATCATCAGCCGCTTACGGCGGCGGATGCTACTGAAGCATTTGGCGTAATAATGCGCGGCGAGGCGAGCTCGCTGCAGGTGGCTGCGATGCTGACCGGCCTTCGGGTTCGGGGAGAGACATCGGAGATTGTTGCGGGAGTGGTGCGCGCGCTTCGTGAAGTGATGGTCGTGCTGCCTGCGCGAAATCGCGACGAGCTGGTTGATACGTGCGGAACTGGCGGCGGCGCTGTCGGCACGTTCAACATCTCAACCGCGGCGGCGCTTCTTGCAGCAGGCGCCGGAGTTCGGGTCGCGAAGCACGGCAACCGCTCCTTCACGTCGCGATGCGGCAGTGCGGATGTATTGGAGGCGCTGGGGGTTTCGATCGACGCGCCGCTCGAGACGATGGCTGCGGCACTCGAATCAGCAGGAATTGTTTTCATGTACGCGCCGCTGATGCATCCCGCGATGCGACACGTTGGACCGGTGAGACGAGAGCTCGGAATTCCAACAGTGATGAACGTCGTCGGACCGCTCGCAAATCCGGCAGGAGCCCGCCGTCAGGTCGTTGGAGTAGCGGATGCGCACCGGGTGCCGGTTCTCGCGGGCGCGCTGGCCGAGCTCGAATCAGTCCACGCGCTGGTCGTTCATGGAGAGCCGGGATTAGATGAGATCTCGCCGCTCGGCATCACCCGCGTAATCGAGATTCGGGATGGAACGATGACCGAGTGGTCGATCGACCCCTCAGACTATGGTTTTACGGGACTGAAGGCAGCTGATCTGGCGGGCGGGGATCCCGCTGAAAATGCGCGAATCGTGACGGACGTTTTGAAGGGCGGTGGCAACGAGGCGGCCAACGCAGCGGTGATAATGAACGCCGCCGCAGCTATCTATGTCAGCACCGCGCAGAAGAGCTACGAAGAGAGCGTCACAATTGCGCGAGCGGCTCTCGAGGACGGTAAGGGAACCGAGGCGTTGGAGCGGCTTCGAAACGCCTACGCGGTTCCGCCTAGCAGCGCCTGAGCACTCCGACGACAATTCCCTGGATCGAGATGTCGTTCTCGTGTACGTAGATGGGGCTCATCGTTTCGTTTGCGGGCTGAAGGCGAATCCGCCCGTCTTTCTCCCGGTACATCTTCTTCACGGTTGCGGATGTCCCATCGATCAACGCAATCACCATCTCGCCGTTGTCAGCCGTTTGCCGCTCGTTGACGATCACGAAATCGCCATCCCTGATCTGCTCATCGATCATCGAGTTTCCGCGAACGCGAAGAACGTAGTGATTTCCGGTCTTTTTGACGAAATCGTCGGGAACGGAGATCATCTCCTGGGACTGGATTGCCTCGATCGGCATACCGGCGGCGACGGATCCCATGAGCGGAAGCTGAAGCGACCGCGGGAAAATGTCAGATGGGAGAAGCTCGATCGCGCGGCTCTCATTGTATTCGCGCTTGATGTAGCCCTTTCGCTCCAGGTTGCTCAAATGCTCGTGGACAGTTGCGAGTGAACTGTAACCAAACTGGCTCGCGATCTCCTCGAAGCTGGGAGCGTAGCCGTTATCCGATGAGTACTCCGTGAGGTAGGTCAAAATCTCACGCTGGCGCTTGGTGAGCGACATATCTTTCCCGTGAAGAAGTCCCTGAAAAAACCACCCGAACAACCACTCGGCCGCACCGAACATTTGCCGAATTCCAAGATTAGCCGAACAACTCCCGAAACGCAAGAAGATTTGCAATGGGTGCCGCCGTCGGGAACGCTCGGACGCCTCACGGAGCAGGCCTGGGTTCGCACGAGGCGTCTGACCGGGGAGCAACCTGTCGCGGGATCAGCATCTGTGCTTCGGTTGAAGACCCCGTCGCTGGAAAGGGCGCTGAGGCGCGAGACCATCTCGATCATCGCGGAGGTCAAGCGCAAATCGCCATCGAAGGGGCCGATCAACGCGAGGCTTTCCGCGAGGGATCAGGCGCGCTCATATGCGGATGGTGGAGCGGCGGCGCTCTCCATTCTTACAGAGCCTGAAAGTTTTGGCGGCTCCAACGCCGATATCACCGAGGCGCTCGAAATCGGCCTTCCTATTCTGAAGAAAGACTTTCATGTGAGTGAAGCCCAGCTCCTCGAAGCCCGCGGTCTTGGTGCCTCCGCGGCGCTGATCATCGTGCGAGCCATTGAGCCGCCGCGGCTTGACGATCTTGCCGCTGCCGCTGTGCAAATCGGACTCGAAATAATTTTCGAAGTGCGGGACGAGACCGAGCTGTCACGGGCGCTTGCCGCCGGCGCGACGATGATTGGGGTGAACAACCGGAATCTCGAGACGCTGGAGATAGATCGGGAAACAGTCCCGCGAATCGTCCCGCTGATTCCGTCAAACTGTATCGCAATCGCCGAGAGCGGCTATTCGACCGCCGCAGATGTCGCGAGGGCCGCGGCGTCGGGGGCAGATGCGGTGCTCGTTGGATCTGCCTTATCGGCTTCAACAGATCCGCGCAACGACGTCGCCCTTCTCGCCGCGGTTCGGCGCGATCGAAGTTGTCGTTAGCCGTGCTTCGCGGCGCTCCTCATCCATGACGACAGTCAAGTTCTGCGGACTCACGCGGGCGGAGGATGCGGCGTTCGCCGTGTCGCTCGGTGCCTCTCACCTGGGTGTGATCTTCGCTCCAAGTCCACGTCAGGTCACGCTCGCCGAATCGAGCGCCGTTTTCGAAGCGGCTCCGCAATCGGTAAGGAGAGTAGGAGTGTTTGCTCCTTCGACACTTCGCGAAATTACGGTAGTTACACGTGAGCTGAAACTCGACGTAGTGCAACTTCACGGAGCTCCCTGTGTCTCGTTCATACCCGCGCTGAGGGAGGTTTTCAGCGGAGAGGTGTGGTCAGTTGTCGGGGTAAGCAACGTGGAGCTGGCAGGGAAAGCAGTTCGACAGGCCAGCGAATACTCCGACGCGGTTCTGCTCGACACTGCGATATCGGGCCGCACGGGCGGAACCGGGATTCCGTTCGATTGGGAAGGAATGGAAAGAGTGATGTCGGGTTCGATGAGACGAATTCCAATCGTCGTCGCCGGCGGCTTGAATCCCTCAAACGTCGGGAAAGCGATCGGATCTCTCCGACCGGACATCGTCGATGTTTCGTCAGGCGTCGAGGCAAGCCCGGGAATCAAGGATCACAACCTCATGCGGGCTTTTGCCGAAGCGGTGCATTCCGCGTCTATGGTATGAGGGGCGAATGCACGCTTCTCTTTGAATGGCAATGACAGCTATCTCCACGCACGACAGGTTTGGCCCGTTCGGCGGCCGCTACGTTCCCGAAACGCTCATCCCGGCACTGGATGAGCTCGATGCCGCATTCGATCTCGCGATGGCGGACAACGCATTCGTGCGCTCGCTCGACGACATGCTGTCGTCCTACGTCGGTCGTCCATCTCCGCTGAGCGAAGCACCGCGGTTCTCGGCGCAAGTTGGCACTCGCGTCTACCTGAAGCGCGAAGATCTGAACCACACCGGCGCGCACAAGATCAACAATACCGTCGGGCAGGTGCTGCTCGCGATGAGAATGGGAAAACGGCGCATCATCGCGGAGACAGGCGCAGGGCAGCATGGAGTTGCAACAGCGACGGTGTGTGCCCGCTTCGGCCTCGAATGCATTGTGTACATGGGCGAAGAGGACATCAGGCGGCAGT
>JBBQYO010000040.1:0-16378 GCA_038208605.1 Gemmatimonadales bacterium
CGCTCGAAGTCTTCATCATCCCATGGACATGGGGCCGGTATCTCGGTCACGAATCCGCTGCTGAAGGGGTGGATGTGTGTGTCTCGAGCTGGCGCCGCGCGGCACCCGATACGTTCCCGACGATGGCGAAGGCGGGCGGCAACTATCTGAACTCGCAGCTCTCGAAGATGGAGGCGCGGCTCGACCATTACGCCGAGGGAATCATGCTCGACTCGTTCGGGCTTGTGTCGGAGGGTAGTGGCGAGAATCTCTTCCTGGTTCGTGACGGAAAGCTCTACACTTCCACGATTGCATCGGGAATATTGAACGGAATCACCCGCGACTCGGTGATGCGGATTGCACGCGACGCCGGATACGAGATAGTCGAGCAGGTGATGCCGCGCGAAATGCTCTATATCGCGGATGAGCTCTTCTTCACCGGGACTGCCGCGGAAATCACACCGATTCGCTCGGTCGATCGGATTCCGGTCGGGAATGGCAGGCGCGGACCGATCACTCACGCGATCCAGGACACCTACATGGGTATCGCCGAAGGGCGGCTTCCCGATCCGTACGGATGGCGAACCGCGGTGCCGGCTGGAGCTCACGCGGGTATTTAGCTATTACCAGTTGTATATTGTAGCGCGCAGTAACAACGCGACACGGAGGGTGCTTGATCGTAGGTTGTCTTGCACTGAACGCTTCGTTTGAGCCGCTTACCATGGTTCCGCTCAGACGAGCGTTGCGGTTGGTCATTGACGGGAAAGCTGAGATCGTCGAAGCGGACCACGACAAGGTGGTCCGTTCCGAGCGGCTTACGCTTCCGCGTCCGGCGGTCATTCGCCTGACGCGGTTCATTCACGTCCCTCGCCGTTTTCGCCGCCAGGTCACCAACACTTTCCTCTTCGCGCGCGACCGCTACCGGTGCCAGTATTGCGGCCGGCTCCAGATCGAGCTCAAGCCGCGCGAGTCGCTCACGCGCGACCATCTCATCCCGCTCTCTCGCGGGGGATCGAATGAGTGGACGAACGTCGTCACCGCATGCAGCCCTTGCAACACTCGCAAGGCGAACATGTTGCCGAACGAGATTGGCATGCACCCGATGCACGCTCCAATCGAGCCGCATTTCGTTCATCTGAGCTGGGCGGTACGCCGGCTTACTCCGACGCAGGCGCGTTATATCCGCTTGTTCTATGGAGAGGAGACGCTGCATCATCTGGAGGATCTCGAGCACCGGCATCCAGTTAACGGGCAGCTACAGGCGATTCATTCCGCGTTGCATCAGGGGCGGAACTCCTCCGATCGAGCGGGATAGCTCGCGAGAAGGCCGATAAAAACTTCACCGCGGAGAACGCCGAGAACGCGAGAAAACAAAACGGTTAAACGACACCGCTGGTAATGCTTGATGCGCTTTCCTGGCGGATGCTCGTTTATGACGGCATACGCATTCGGTTCTAACCCCGAAGTAGTTTCTACGCGTTCTCCGCGTTCCGGTTTTTTCGCGACCTGCCAATCAAGGTCGAAACGTTCCAGAACGAGCCTCATAGCGCCGCTTCTCCCCGCCGAGCAATCGCACCATCACGGTTCGGACGCCGCGTCCAACCGCAGTGCCCGGATTTTTCTTTCCTCGCACCGCAGGCTTGAGCTCACCACGAAGCCATTGCTCGACTTCATCGAGCTCTGTCAGTGACAGCGTCTCGATATCCAGCACGAGATTGTAGTAGCTCTTCTTGCCGCGCCGCGGTGGCTGGATCGGAGCAGGGAACGGCGTGTCGAATACTGCCTCTGCCGCATTGATATCCGGAAAAGTGCCAAGAGATGTCGTTCGCTTACCAACCGCGCGATAAACCTGAAACACCTTTCCCAGCGCATCATATCGAACCACGACGTCCCACTCGGCAGCCGCTGCAACATCGTCGAAAAATCCACCGGTACTCCAGCGCTCGAGCTTGTAGTGCAGATGAGCGGGGAATCCGTTGCGCACCAGATCGAGCATCGCACCATCGGTGATGAGCGACGACGAGCGAACCGATGGAGGTTCGGTGCTCAGCAGCGCGCGTTCAGGCATCACCAGCGCAACCTGCGGCTTCTGCGCACTCGCTACCGAAGCCGCGAAAAAAAGGACCGGGATTAGCGCAACATGGCGCGACCGTGACACTGCCCTAGAAACGGTCGCGGATACGCACGAAGAAATTCGCGGGCTCTTTCGACGACGACACGGCCTTCGCGACGTAAATCCCCGCGATGCCAAGATCGAGCCCGACCCCTACGTCCGTTCGAAAAGTGTTGAATCCAGGAAGCGCGCCGGACGGATACTGAAGCGTTGCGGCTCTGTCTCCGACAAGCCACCCACGGCCGGCATCGACGAACGCAACAGCTGTCGGTTTGACGCGAAACACAGCGCCGCGCACGCGAATTCCGTTTCGGTTGAACACGTCGAACAGCTCCGACAGGAGCTCGTGCCGGTACTCGAGCTGCGCCAGCGCCACGCGCTCGCACTGGGCTGGCCGGCCCGGGAGATCATTGGTTGCCGCGCACTGGCCGACGTCTGTCCCGATGCCGACGCGCCTGAAATCGAAACCGGGAATCGTTCCGACTCCACCAACGGAGAAACGCCGCTCGAGCGGCAGCGGGTCGCCTTGCAACCAGCCGCCAAGTACCAGGCGTGCGTTGATCTGGCGCTTCGGCGAGATGCGATTGTACCGCCGGACGTCGATGAACGCGCGACCATAGGAGCGACGACCGGGGAGGGAGCTGCCCGGAGAATCTGCCGCTTCGAAATCGCCCGAGCCGTGTTCGTACTGCGCGTTGATGAACCACCCGGCCCACGGATTGATCTCGCTCGTCCGAGTGTCGAGATCGAACGACAGGTCGAAGAGATGCACACGGCCGTCATCGATGCGCGGGTTGATGCGCCAGTTCTCGTCGTCGCGAAACAGCGTGAATACGGAGCGTTCGCTCCGCGAGCTCCAGCGCTCATCACTGTAACCGGCGGACAGCGTGGCACCGCCGGCAGTAAACGCCGACGCATAAGCGCGAGCGCCGTGCCTGCCGAAGTAATCGAAGTAGTCGCGCTTGAGAAAGAACGCAGCGAGTCCTCCATCCGGCTCGGTCAGCTGCCACGGTTCGATCGGGGCAACGACGTCGAACGAAGTAGCGCCAACCGTAAAGCCGCGCCGTCGCCCGAATCGAAGCTCGGCCGTCAGACGATGACCGATATTGTCGGCATCCCAATGGAACGCTTCTGCGCTCCGAAGAATTCCAAATGCAGAGAGTGTGAACTCGCCGCTGCGAACCCGGTTCCTGTAGGTCGGACCGAACAGAACGGGCAGACCCTCGACGCGGTTGTACGTCTTGCCGGAAGTGATGCGCAGTCCACCGTGATCCTCTTCGTTGAGAACCGAGCTCATGTCGACGGTCGTGTCCTGATACGAAGGGGTCTCCTGCGCCGGTAATGAGCTGCAACCGACTGAAAGAATGAAAGCCGCAACCGCCGGGAGGAATCGAGTTTTCACGTGCTTGCTGGTTGAGAAGTGCGATCGCTCGCGCGCGGGCCGTCGATACCCAGGCGTTTCATGCGCCGATAAAGATTTGGACGATCTGTATTCAACCATCTCGCCGCCTCGGCGACATTGCCAGCGGCGTTCGACAACGCGGTTTCGATGATTCGTCGCTCGTAATCGTCGAGCACTTCTGCCAGTCCGCCCCGAGAAGCTACTGCATCTGCGATCGTTTCCTGCTCGGCGGGGGCAAGGTCCGATGAAGGATCGAGCATCGCCGTAAGGTGTCGCGCACTTATTTCGTCGCCGGGATGAACGATCGCAGTTCGCTCGACGATGTTCGCGAGCTCGCGCACGTTCCCTGGCCACACATGGCGCTCGAACAGGTGCATCGCTCCTGAAGACCATGTTGGCGGAGCCTGGCCGGTCTTTCGAAAGTTGAGGAGCGAGAAATGATGCACGAGCTGAGCGACATCACCAGCTCGTTCGCGAAGCGGCGGAAGCGCGACAGGAATCACATCGAGGCGGAAGAAGAGATCTTCCCTGAACGTGCCTTCGCGAACCGACCTAGCAAGGTCGTGGTTCGTCGCCGCAATTATCCTGACGTCGACGCGAATGCTGCGATTTCCTCCGACTCTCTGAATTTCCTTTGCTTCGATTGCGCGAAGAAGCTTCGCCTGTGCCTCGAGACTCAGGTCACCGATTTCGTCGAGGAACAGCGTTCCCGTGTGCGCAAGCTCGAAGCGTCCTGCTCTCGCCTGCGTTGCGCCGGTGAACGCGCCGCGCTCATGGCCGAACATTTCGCTTTCCAGGAGCTCGCGCGGGATCGCGGCGCAGTTCACTCGAACGAGCGGTTTGTCACGGCGTGTGCTCGCATCGTGGATCGCGCTTGCGACGAGTTCCTTTCCAGTTCCTGATTCGCCAGTGATGAGCACGCGTGCATCGCTCGCGGCAACTCGCGTGATCAGGTCGCGAACAGCTTTCATTTGAGGACTGTCGCCGACCATGTCACCCGCAAACCCAAGCTCTTGTCTCAGCTCGCGCGCCACGCGGCGCGATTGCCGAAGCTCCAGCGCTGCTCCGACCGCGAACAGTACCGCTTCCGGCGTCAAAGGCTTTTCCAGAAAGTTGACAGCGCCCAGCTTCGTCGCGTTCACTGCGTCACTCAAACCGGCACGCCCGCTCATCATGATGACCGCAAGCTCAGGGTGATCGATGCGTAATCGCGCAAGCGCGGCCATGCCGTCGAGCTCACCCGGCATCATCAGGTCCATCATGACCGCGTCCGGTTCTTCTTCGTTTGCCCTTGCGACCGCCTGAGCGCCGCTCGAGGCGTCGCGCACTTCATATCCTTCCGCGGCAAGAAGGGCCCCGACCATGCGACGGATGTTGGGCTCGTCGTCGACGATCAGGACACTCGCCATGCTATTGGCGAGGCGGCGATGCCGACGAGCGCTCGGGAATGGCCGCCGACGCTGAATCCCGTACGTCGGAAAGAAGTTTCGTGGTGAATCGCTGTCCTTCCGAAATGCGCTCGATCTCGACTGCTATCGCGTCGATCGACTGCTCCATTCGCTCGAGCCTGTTCATCACTTCGCCCGGAATCTGCGGTTGTTTCGATTCGGCTTCCGCCTTCAGCGCCATCGCCTTCACCATCGGTCGCCCGATAACGATGAGAACGACTGTCGCGAAGAAGCCAAGCGGCACGAACAGCCCGATCATTTCAGGACCCATTTGTTGTATTCCTCAAGTTGTCGCTCGATAGTGCCGGCAGGATGAATCGTATCTGCGTACCCTTTCCCAACGTGCTCGTAGCCTCGACAGTTCCATCATGCGCCAGCACAGCTTGCCGCGCAATCGCCAGGCCGAGTCCCGTGCCGCCGGGCTTTTGTGTGACGTAAGGATCCCAGATGCGCGCAAGCTCGCCCGGTGCGATACCCGACCCGGTGTCTGAAACCTGGATTGCGACTGCGTCCTGCCCGCGCAGACGCGCACGTGATGCGTCGATCGCAATGCGGCCGTTTCCGTCGCACGCGTCGATCGCATTGAGGATCACGTTCGAGACCGCGCCAGCCAGGGCGTCGTGATGTCCAAACACCCTCGGCAGATTGTCTTCGGCCGATACGTCGACATGCATTCCAGGCGACGACACGGTCGATGCCGAGTAACGGACGAGCTCGGCGATGTCAACTTCGGCGGAAGGTCCCTCGGGGAGTCTTCCAAATTCTGCAAATGCGCGCGCGATGCGTTCGAGACGTGCAGATTCGACAGCGAGCACCTCGACTGTTTCGCGAAGCTCGGGTGATGTGTCGCGGCGAAGGCGGTCGATTGCAAAACGAATCGGCGTCAGCGGATTCTTGAGCTCGTGCGCAACACGCCGTGCGCTCTCGCGATACGCCTTGAGACGCTCAGCCTCGGCGGCCCGCTTGCGGCCGGCATCGATTGCATCGGCCATCTCGCGCATGCGGTCGCGAAGCGTCGCGAACTCGGGCGCGCCGCGCGCGACCTCCGCATCGCGTGGGGGAAGGCTGTCGCCCCGCCCAATCATTTCAGTCCACCCGACGATCTCGACCAGCGGCCTGCTCATCTGCCGGCTCAGATGTCCCGCGGCGCGCGATGCGGATACAGCGAAAACGATCAGCGCGAGCAACGCCAGGGCGGTGACGATTCTCATCGACCGTCCCGCGAGAAAGCTGAACCGTCGCGCCTGTTCGAGCGACGTGCGCAGCTCGTGTTCGTGCGCATCGACGGCCCGTTTCTGGGATGCGGTCAGCGGGGCCTTTCGAGCGGCGGCGATGGCGCGCTCGCCGGTCGATGCGACGCTCTCCCACGCGCTGCGTCCGCCCACCAGGGAGATCGCGCTTCGCATCGTTCCTCCCCACAAAAGCGTCAGCAGTGCCGCCGGGACGATGGCGAAAAGGGAGAGGATGACGATGAGTCGAGTCCGGTACCGCAGTTGATTCATCGACATTCGGTTATAAATTACATGGGTTAGCGCGACTTCGAGGATTCGGGGGCTTAGCGTGTCACGAGTGACACAGCGGTCCGACTTGACCTGAAGACGCGTTCCCCGGGGCACGATGCCGCGGGACCACATCCGGCTCGTTATGAACCGCCGCGCAGAATGCGCGGCCTGCGACCGCGTACTACACACAACACTCAATGCCATTTCGTCCATCCCGGACCGCGCCCACAGTGCCGCGACGTCCGGTCGCCCCGATTCACCGGGGCCCCCAGGCAATGCCGCAGCAGCAGCACGTTGGTACCCACACCGTTCACGCTCCAAACGCCGCCCTTCTCATCGACTTCGACAACGTCACGATGGGAATCCGCTCCGACCTTCAGATGGAGCTCAAGAACCTCCTCTCGTCCGACATCATCAAGGGAAAGGTCTCGGTTCAACGCGCGTACGCGGACTGGAGACGTTATCCGCAGTACATCGTCCCACTGGCGGAGTCGTCGATCGACATGATCATGGCCCCGGCGTACGGTTCGGCGAAGAAGAACGCCACCGATATTCGCCTCGCCATCGATGCGCTCGAGCTCGTCTTCGTTCGTCCCGAGATTGGAACATTCATTCTGCTCTCCGGCGACTCTGATTTCTCGAGCCTCGTCATCAAGCTCAAGGAATACGGCAAGTACGTGATCGGCGTTGGCATCCGCGAATCATCGAGCGACCTGCTCGTCATGAATTGCGACGAGTACTACTCGTACAACGCGCTCGCCGGCCTCGTGAAAAACAACGACGAAGAAGTCGTCAAGCACGATCCGTGGGAGCTCGTCACGGAAGCGATTCAGCGAATGAAGCGGAACGGCGATGTCATGCGCGCTGACCGCCTCAAGCAGGTCATGCAGCAGATCGACAGCTCGTTTGACGAGAAGGATGTTGGCAAGGCCAAGTTCTCGCTGTTCGTGACCGAGGCCGGGAAACGCGGCTTGCTCTCTCTGACGAAGCTCGAGAACGGTCAGCTCGAGGTAGACGTTCCGCGGCCAGCGGCTGGGGGCGATATCGCCGCCTCGATTTCCAGCGAACTGGCCGCAGAAGAAGCTGCTGCTCCCGCGCAGGCAGCGGCAGAGACCGAAGAGCCTGCCGAACGCGCACGCCGCAGTCGTCGCGGTGGACGCGGCCGCGATCGTGATGATCGCGTCCCGCGCGGTGCCCGCCCCGATGCGGCCGTTGCCACAACGGTCGAGCAGGAACCCGTATGGTCGCCGATCAAGGAAGAGCTGCCCGCTCAGGTCGATTCCGCTCCGCCTCCGCGCGCACCAGCACCTCCCGCGAAGCGAGCCCCCGCGGCTGATGGCATCGGGTCAGGCGGACTGCGTCTCACCCGCGATGAGGCGTTCGATCTTGTGAAACGCGCAGTCGCCTCGGTCACTAACGGTGACATCGCAGTGCCCGCGGCGAATGTTCGCAGCGCCGCCCGCAATCTTCTTGGGCGCGACAGCGAAAGTCTCAACGAGAGAAATTTCCTTCGCATTCTGCATGATGCGCACGACGGTGACATAGTCGACCTGCGCAGACGCGGCAGCGACTACGAAGTTGCAGTCGCCGTAACCGCTGCTCCCGTTGACCGTCAGCTCGAAGCAGCGGCAACGGCGAATACGCCGGCCGCAAAGCCGGTTGCTCCTGTTCAGCGTGGAATGGGTGCGCGCGGAACTGGACGAGGTCCAATGGGCAGCAAGACCGGTATGCCTGCAAACCTTCTGAACGTCGGGGTCGTCGGTGCGAGGCCGCAGGCGTCCGCGCCCGTCGTTGCGTCGGCGCCGTCGACTTCCGCAGCTGTCCCCGAGCGGCTGGTGCTTTCGATAGAAGAACCAAAGGCCGCTGCGCCTGCAAAGACTCCGCGCAAGCGCGCTGCAGCAAAGAAGACTACAAAGGCGGCGAGTGGGTCGGGCGAATCGGCACCTGCTGCTGCTGCCAAGCCTCCGGCTCGCAATGCGAGAAAGAAGAGCGCGGCAAAAACTCCTGCCAGCTCGCGCTCGGAAAGCTGATCGAGCACGGCCCGCGCGTTTCGGCGCGCGGGCCAATCCTCACATGGGCCGCATTCTCCCCCGCGATTTCTACGATCGCGATACAGAAATCGTAGCGCGGGAAATGCTCGGTGCAATCATCGAGTGCCGCACACCTGATGGATTCACCAGCGGCACCATCGTGGAGACCGAAGCCTACATCGGCGAACACGATGCTGCATGTCATGCCGTCGCCGGCTTGACGAAGAGAACTGCCCCACTGTACGGCAAACCTGGCAACTCATACGTCTACTTCATTTATGGCGTTCACTGGTGCTTCAATGCTGTGACGCGCAAAGAAGGTGTGCCGAGTGCGGTGCTCGTGCGCGCGATCGAGCCGGTGAAAGGGACCAAGCTGATGACGGAGCGCCGGGGAGAAGGCATTCGCGGAATCAACCTCACGAATGGGCCCGGCAAGCTGTGCGAGGCTCTCGGCATCAATGGAACGATGAATGGCGTTCCGCTACAGCAGCAGCCGCTGGTGATCCGTGAAGGTGTATCAGTCGCGCCGCGTGAGATCGAGACAACAGCGCGCATTGGAATCACGCGCGCGGTAGACTGGCCACTTCGTTATCTCATTCGCGGAAACCCCTATGTGTCCGCTTTCCGCCGGCGGCCGAAGCCAGCGGAAAGCGGACTCGGCAAGCTCTAGTGCAGGCCTTCGCGAGCGCCGCTGAAATTGTACCGAACGCCGCCCTCGAAGAATCCGAGCACGCTGTTGTTGAGCAGGAAATTCGCACTCGACGGGGCAACGGAAACCTGTCCGAAAATGGCGAGCTTGTGGAACTGCATCTGCGCTCCCGCCATGCCCAGCAGAGCGGCCTGACTGCGGCGGTCGTCGATGCGCTTAAACACAGCGTCATCGACTGCTGACTCTTCACCCGACAACATCGGCGTGGCATCTCCGATCACGTTGAGCGTGAGACCGAGGCCGGCGTAGGGACGAACCCTGCCGAAGGTCCACGGGAAAGCGAGCGCCGCGAAACCAATGCGCCGAAGCTTCCTCACGTGAACAGAACGAAGGTCACCATCCGCGGTCGGATCGAATACCGCGGATGTCGCGGATACATTCGCCTCATCAGCGGACACATACAGCCCACCGCGCGTGCGGGTGATGAGCCATTCCGCTCCATACGTTGCGGTCGACTCGGTTCCGCCAAGCGTAGGCGAGAAAGTCGAGACACCGGCTTTGACGCCCCAGAACCAGGAATCCTCGAACTCGCGCACCCTCTGCGCCAGGAGGAGCGATGGAGCGAGAGCCGCAGACACGAGGGCGGCAACCAACAAACTGGATTTTCGCATTTGAAACAATGCCCCTGCCGGCGGAGCATTGGTCCACCGGCCGTTGGTGCGACCGGGGACAGTCACACGATTCTCAGATTATTCCGAGCTTCCCGCCGACGGTTCTGAAAGCTACGATCGCTTCGTCGATGTCGTCGCGCGAATGTGCCGCGCTGAGCTGGCAGCGAATGCGCGCCTGCCCCTGCGGCACAACGGGAAACCCGAATCCCGTAACAAAGACGCCTTCCTCCAGCAACATGTCACTCATCCTGATGGCAGTCGCCGTTTCGCCTACGATGATAGGAATGATCGGTGTCTCACCAGCGAGTGGCTTGAACCCCGCCTCGGTAATCTGCTCGCGGAAATAGATCGTGTTGTCCCTCAGTTTCTTCACACGATCCGGATGCGCGGTGAGGAATTCGATCGCGCAGAGCGAGCTCGCAGCGACGGTGGGCGGAAGCGCATTTGAAAACAATTGCGGGCGCGACCGCTGTGTCAGCATATCGCAAAGCGATGATGGTCCAGCTACGAAACCGCCAGCCGCGCCGCCGAGGGCTTTGCCCAGCGTGGACGTGATCACGTCGACCTCACCTAGAACACCGTAGTGTTCCGCGGTACCACGGCCGGTGTCGCCAAGAACACCAGTTGCGTGAGAATCGTCCATCACCACGATCGCGTCGTACTTGCGGGCGATCTCCAGAATGTCGGGGAGTTTCGCGATGCTCCCTTCCATAGAGAAGATTCCGTCGGTCCAGATGATACGTCGCTTTGCGTCGCGTGCACTTTCGAGTTTGGCCGTGAGGTCGGACATGTCCGAATGCGCGTAAACGCCAGTCGTGCATTTGGTGATTGCCTTGGCGAGCCGAAGCGAGTCGATGATCGAGGCGTGGTTGAGCGCATCTGACACGACGAAGTCGCCTTGCTCCACGATGGTCGCGGTGAACCCCTCATTGGCATTCCACGCCGACACATATGAAAGAGCCGCTTCGGTCACGACGAGTCTTGCAATTGCGGCCTCGAGCTCGCGATGCACCGTGAAGGTCCCGCAAATGAAACGAACGCTGCCCGTACCCGCGCCGTAGCGGTTCAGTCCGTCGATGCCGGCCTGAATCACTTCGGGCTCCGCCGAAAGACCGAGGTAGTTATTTGACGAGAAGATCAGGACTTCGCCACGACCCTCCATGGTCACCCGCGAGCCCTGAGGCGAATCGAGATAATTGAGACGCTTGTAGACCTTGTCGGACTTGAGCTGTTCGATCGATGCTTTCAGCTCGTCGTCGAAATTTATGTTGAGTGCCACCGCGTCCTCTGCCTATGCGATTTCGAAGATTACCTTGCCCGCGTCGCCGGACTTGATCGCCGCAATTGCAGCGTCGAATTCCGACATGGGAAAGCGATGTGTGATGACCGGTTCAGGATTGAACTCGCCTGCGCGAAGGAACCGCGTCATCTGATGCCAGGTGTCGTACATCCTTCTGCCAACGACGCCGTAGATCGTGATTCCCTTGAAGATCACTTCCTTTGGCAGATCGATCTCGATTGGTTTCGATGGAATTCCGAGCATCTGCACCCGGCCGCCAACTCTGACGAGAGCGAACGCCTGATGGATCGCCGAAGGCACGCCTGACATCTCGAGTACGACGTCGACGCCAAGACCGTCGGTGGAACGCCTGACCGCGGCGTCCGCTTCACCTGGAGTGACTACGTCGTGGGCACCCATTGTTTTCGCGAGAGCAAGCCGCGTGGGGTTCACGTCAGACGCGATAATGCGCGATGCGCCGGCAGCTTTGCAGATACCGACCGCAAAAAGTCCAATCGGTCCGCACCCGGTGATGAGCACCGTGGCGCCTGGAATGTCCGCAGTGAGAGCGGTATGAAACGCGTTGCCCATCGGATCGTGAATTCCGCCGATGTCGTAGCCGATTGCATCGTCGAGCTGCCACACGTTTGTCGCGGGCATCGCGATCAGCTCCGCAAAGCAACCGTCCCGATCCACACCAATGATCTTCGTGTAGGGACAGACATGGGCATTTCCCGTCCGGCACAACAGACATCTGCCGTCAACGATGTGACCTTCCGCCGTAACTCTGTCTCCTTCCTGAACGTCGGTGACAAGGCGTCCAACCTGGACGACTTCTCCGGCGAATTCGTGTCCAACAACGAACGGCGGCTTGCACCGGCCGCTCGCCCACGCGTCCCAGTCGTAGATGTGTACGTCGGTTCCGCAGACACCGGCTCGCACAACGCGAATCAGTACTTCGTCGTCTCTGATGCGAGGCTCCGGCACGTCGCGCATCACGAAACCCGGGCCGGCTGATTCCTTCACAAGCGCTTTCACTCTGATCGATACTCCGAATTATTGTAGTGCACGTCACGAGTCGTGTGACAACTCACGCTGCCAGCGATAAGCTGACATCCACGAGTGCGCATTGGAAGACTATGCAGCGTCTCTATCGTGAGTGATCGTGCGTGCGACATGATTTTGTCAGATCCATCGATGTCACAAAAAGAAAAAAACTCATTGCGCCTCATTTCTGTTGCTTCTATATTCGCGCGTGGTTACCAAAGCATGGTTGCATCGTGCAAGTAGTAATCACGCGTGCCTGTTCGGACGCTGTGCAGTAACTCACCCGTTCCACCGGGGGACGGTGAGAGATCAACTCCATCACGGAGCGATAACATGGCAGCAGCAAAGAAGGGTGGACGCAAGGCAGCAAAGAAGGGTGGCGCAAAGAAGGGCGGCGCCAAGAAGAGTGGAATGAAGCGTGGCGCCAAGAAGGGCGGCGCAAAGAAGGGCGGCGCAAAGAAGGGCGGCGCCAAGAAGAGTGGAATGAAGCGTGCCGCCAAGAAGGGCGGCGCGAAGAAAGCAGCAAGGAAGCGCCGCTAGCAGTCTGCCAGCTCAGCTGGCTGTACTGATTCGCAAGAAAGCCGGCCCGTGAGCCGGCTTTTTTGTCACCTGGAATAACGCGCGCTCGCAAGGTCGACGATCCGGTTGATCAACGTGTCATAATCGGTTCCAGCCTTCGCCGCCGCGGCAGAAAACTCCGCGGATTTTTCGAGATAGCAGTTCGGATTCACCTCTATGACGTAGATCTCCTCTTTCGCGTTGACTCTCAGATCGACACGCGCGTAGTCGCGCAGCCTCAGCGCGTTGAATGAGTCGACTGCCACGTCCTGCATGCGCTTCGATAGCTCTTCTGGAACGTCGGTCGGAAAAACCGACTTGGTTCCTTCGAACTCGGCGCCTTTTTCGTCGCCCTCGTCGCCCCACTTCGCTTCCCAGCTCGCGATCTTGGGTTTGCCCTCGGGATAGCCAGTGAAATCCATTTCCATGATCGGCAGTGCTTTCACGTCACTGTTCCCGAGAACGCCAACGTAGAACTCGCGTCCGTCGATGAATTCCTCGGCGAGCACCGGGCCCTGATATTCCTCCTGCAGCGAGCTCATCGTCTGGAGCATTTCGCGAACGTCGTTGACGATGGACTTCTGAGTGATCCCGAGAGAGGCATCTTCCTGCGGTGGCTTGAGGATCAGTGGAAATTGAATCTCTCCGGCCCAATCGACCGAGCCGCGAAAAACCGTCGCGAATTGAGCCGTAAGAATGCTGTGAAAAGTCAGAACTTTTTTTGTCAGTGTCTTGTCGCCGGCCAGAATGAGCCCGGCTGGACTGGACCCTGTGTAGTGAAGATGGAGCAGATTGAGCAACGCGGCGACGTTTGACTCGAGCGCGCTTTTTCCCGCAAACGATTCGGCGATGTTGAAGACGAGGTCAGGCCTGTCTTCAGTCAGTGAAGTCACCAGCGGCTGCACCGAATCGTCAACCACCAGCTTGCGAAATTCGTGACCGCCGGCGATCAACGCAGCTTCGAGCTGCCCTATGACGGGATCGACCGGCGGTTCCAGCGCGTCCTTTGTGTGCAGCAATGCAATTTTCATTTGTCACGGGTTCGGGAAGATACGGTCCTGCTGTTTCGGTAGTTCATCATCACAGCCGTGCCGAATGCCGTCAGCTCGACGAGTGTCGATGCTTCCAGGCCTCTCACGCGCAAATCGAGCCGCGACGCACGGGTGCGCAGCAGATTCACGAACTGGCGCACCGCAGCGGCGCTCTCACCAGTCCAGTATGAAATTCGTCCGACAATTTCCCGCCGGTGCGATTCCAGGAACGCGTCGGCCGGCTCGCCTGTCGGCGACTCGCCCGCAGTTGCAAAAATATTTCCAAGGTCCCCGTCGAATATGGCCGAGTCTGCAAGCGGGATGGTATCGGTCGATCCTCGGTAGTGCTCTTCGAGCGAGTACCGCATCGCATCAACCGGCAGATCGTCTTCACTCGGCGCAACGACTTCGGGTGCTTCGTTCGCGACCTCTTCCATCACCAGATCCACAAATTCGAGCTTCGCCAGTGCAGGCCATCCGTCGTATGCGCTTCGCCAGTCGAGTCCCGGGGTGAGCCACACTGCGAACGTCTCGGCGAAATCCTCGTCGGGATGTTTCTGTGCATACCATCCAAGGATGTGTCGCACGAAGTCGTGAGAGAACGGATCTGCCTTGTAGCGTTCGCGGTAAGGCCGCGAGTATGAGCCGAATGTCCGCGGCCAATCGGGCCTGTTGTAAATCCGGTACGCGTAGTTGAACGCGTGACCGGCTTCATGGCGCATGAAGCGCATCGACTCCTGTTCCGATTCGATTCCTTCGGCAAAGTCGTCTTCGATTCGCTCGAGCCGCGGATCGGCAAGGTAGAACGGAACCCCGATGAGTGGAGTGTTGTCAGGACACCCCCATTGGTCGGTCAGATAAACCGGGGGCCTGAACGCGATGTTTTTCGCGGCCAGCTCGGCGTAGAGCTGGTCGATCATCTTTTCGACGCGCGTACCGGGGATGGTCAGACCGAGCTCGGATATGTTCCGGCCCATGAGGCTTTGACGCTCGCCTTCCCAGCTGGAAAATGACTCGTCCACGACGGAGGGAAAGGCAAGGGACGTACCGTCATTGGGGGTGATACTATAGAAGGGAGGGCCAGGGGGGAGGATCAAGGGCCTAACCAAGAGGGTCCAAGCTTTACAGCTCACAGCGACAGCAGCTATTTGCTTCTGGCTTGTGCGCACGGGCCGAAAGGGAACGACCGGAAGTTTGAATCGGCGCTGGAGGCGTGGTCCAGTAGCCAATGGCTGCCGTCGCTGTCCGCTGTAAAGCTTGGTAGTTCTTAGTAAAAAAACCGGCGGGCTGAGGAGGCCCGCCGCTTCTGATAAGCTACTGCAGCATCACGAGTTACGTGAACTACGCCACTTTCGCGGTCGGCTCAATTACAGGCTCGGGCGCCGGTCCCCATATGTAGGCGGAAAAGATCGGTTGCTTCTCCCCGCGATCTCCCCGCGATATGATGATTCCCAGCGGCTCTTCTGGCTGAGTGACTTCACGAACTTTCTTCATTGTACTCTCTAGGGTTTCGTGCCCGATCAATGTCGGACGCGAAGGTTTAAGGCACCCCGAGTGCCAGACGTGCCGTTTATCTTAACTCGTTGTGGTTTCATGACTTATGTTACACATCCGAACCGGGGAAAGTTCGTTCTGTCGCAAAAAGACACGCAGATGTGAGACAGGTGTGCGGAAATGACACGCACCGCAGACCGGCTATGCTACTGCTTTTCTCGCAAGGAAGCTTCGGGACGACGTTCCCTGATCCGTAACCGAGATCGTCCATCCTTTATAGTTGCGGCGAAGCTCGGATAGCGACGGCTCGGCGTGATTCTGGATGAGCGTGTCGACCAGGTGGACTCCTCCGTCGCGCGTTGCGCTCTGGAGGATGGCAAAAACGCGGGCCCGTTCGTCAGCGGTTAGCCCCGCGAATGCGGCGGGCGTGCAGACCACGGCGTTAAGCGGTTCGTCGGGAGCCCATTCCTTGAGGCCACCCGACGCACTCGCGATTCGGTCGCCGAGCATTTTCGCGTCCTCGGGATCGAGCGCTTCGGTATGCTCGATCTCGGCGTCGATCGCTGTCACCGAACAGCCCTGCGCCGCAAGATATCGTGCGGCATTCCCGCTCTCGGCCCCTGCAACTAGCACTCGTGACTGTGCCGGAAGACGAACCTCTCGCGCGAGAGCGCTGTCGGCGGGCACTCCCCAGTGCTCCGGCCGGCGAAACTCTTCCTGCTCTTTCAGTCGCTTGATCTCTTTCTTTCGCCAGGTGGCGTAAGTTGGAATGCGAAGGCGCTTTCTGATGATCTTGTCGACTTCGTCGCAGAGAAGAATCTCATTCATTGCGAACTGAGGCTGGCTGTGGAGCGCCGATACCGCCTCGTCCCCGATCTTGAGGAGGACGGTGCGCGAGATCGAGTCTTTATAGATCTCGATTTCGTTTTCGACGAACAGATCGTATTCGTACTTGAGCGATCGTGGTGCCGAAAGATCCATCAGCCGGGGACGGAAGTGATGCGTACTTCGGGGCGCGCTGCGGAGGAAACTAGAGCAACCGCCGCAGGACGCAAGTATTTTTTTGGCTTCATCCATCTCAAAAATGCCTGAATTACCTGAAGTCGAAGAAGCCATGCAGCGGCTTCGTGCTGCCGTTGAAGGAAAGACGATCGCGAGAGCGCGCACTCATCACC
>JBBQYO010000041.1:0-16269 GCA_038208605.1 Gemmatimonadales bacterium
CGAGCACCGAAGGTCCGCTGTACCCGCGATGAGTGAAGAGAAATCCTCCCCTCGCGCTCGCCTCACGCGAACTGGAACGAGCGGTGAGCGTCACAGGAAACGACACGCCACTCAATGCCGCGAATGCCGAATCTTCGGACGTCAGCGGAGTCAGTGCCGCGTACGTCGGATGCATGGCGTGCCCAAGTTTTTCGAGTACGCGTAGCCCGTCTCCATCGCTGCCGGTACTGGGAACCGATAGGCCGCCCGTTGCGAGGATGACTGAGTCGGCAGCAATGGACTCTCCATGATTTAGTTTCACTCTCCACGCGCCATCGACCTGGGAGACGTCGGTGACGTGAGTGTCGGTGCGAATCGCCGCCCCGTTTTGCCTTGCAAACGCAAGAAGGCCATCGCGAACATCTCGAGCCTTGTGCGACGCAGGAAACCGCTTCCCCAGCTCCAGCTCCTCAACAAGTGGAATTCCAAGATCATTTTCAAAAAATGCCACCTGCTCGTGCAGTGGCCATGACCTCAGCATTTTGCGGAGCAGATTGGGCGACGAGTCGGTGACAAATCGCGTTTCGTCGAGCTCGACAGGAAGGACATTGCAGCGCCCGCCGCCACTGACGAGAATCTTCTTGCCGCCGTCGGACGTTCTCTCGAGAAGAAGCGTGTCGGCACCTGCCGCGGCCGCAAAGATTGCTGCCATCGACCCGGCAGCTCCCGCGCCAATCACGACAACGCGTTTTTTCAGCTTGCGACCAGTGCGCACCCTGCGTTCTGCGCCTTAGCCATCCCGAAGATCCCGGACGGAACCGCGAATGCGCCCGGCACGAACGACGTGAGCAATTCCCTGTGAAGATCGTCCGCGCTCTTTCCAGCCTTCGCCGACAAACTCGTGGCGAGGTGGCCGAGGGCGAAGTCGCACACGAGGACAATGGCGCCGCGGCTGATGAGGCTTTTTATCGATCCGGTGCCCGGATACGCGTTGGTCGGTATCTCGAGAAACGGATTGCGAGTTGCGGGTGCCTGAGGCGGCGTTTCACTGCCACTCGATCTCGTGAGCCGCTCTTTCACGTCATACCGAGCAGCGAGACCAAAGCGCTCCCATGCGGCGTCGTTCAATGCGAACGCAACCGCGCGAGTTCGCGCGTTGAGAACTACAACTACCTTACGTGCGGCCGCGCCGTAGACAGCGTCACAGTTGTCGAGATACCGCGTTGCAAGGTCAAGCACAGTTCCATCGCCCATTTGCACTGCGTCGAAGACAGCGCGGTCAGTCGCCTTTTCGACTCGCTTCACCCACGACAAATCCCAATCGCCAGCAATGACGTCGCCAGCTGGCCCGAGCCCGGATGCAGACATCGCGTGCGCGGTTTCAGCGCCACCGGCCATTGCTGCTGCGACGCCAAGCTTTCCGGCCTGACCGATGAAACCACGCCTCGAGCTTCCCCCGGCGTCACGCGTCATGCGTAAACGTCCGGCTTGTACCTTGCCGCATCGATAATCGACCAGAGGTGAACCAGCCACCCGAGCAGAAAGAACCACAGAACCGCGGCGAGCGTGAACTGGATGATCGCCGCGAACAGCCTTCCCTGCACCAGCTGGCCGAGCCCTGGCACGAAGAAGCTGCATACCGCCGCGATCACATTTCCTGCTGAGCCTTGACCCATCATCCACCTGTGCGATGAAGTTGATTCACACTACGTAAACTCTGCTCCCACGTTTCTCCGTGCCGCAGAAATTCTCTCAGGCGTCTCCAGGCTCGCCCCAGACAAGCACAGCCTGATCGATGTGGCGTGCCTCGTGACGCGGAAGAATAACGAACGCAGAGTAACAGCTGTAGCGGATTTTCTCGCCGAAAGGAGAACGGATGAAGACCTTGTCGAGAGCGAGCTCGTCACTTTCTCGGACGAGCTCGATGAGTTGATCCTGATTTCGCTTGAAATCCGCGACGACCGTCTGCTTCGGATTCTGTCCCTTGGGAACGAAGCCCGGCATTGTTTTCACGCGGCCTATCCTCGTCCTGCCAAACGTGGGAAGCGGCCCGACCATCGTTGAAAAAAACCATCCGGCCGGATCGCGGCGGTACTCTCCGCTCGATTTCTTCGGAAGTTTGTGCCCTTCGGCGATCGCGACGCGGAGCCGGGGAAGGTAGGCCTCGCTAGTGAGATTCAGATGCGCAATGCACTCGCCAACCGACCAGCGCGCGGGATCGGTGCGCTCGCTCCACGCCTTGTCCGGAACAACTTCAGCAAGTTTTTCAACGCGTGCCTGCGCCCGCTCGAAATCTCTTATTATCTCGCCAAGCTGCTTCTGCATCGCTCTCCGGTGGGTAAGAGACGTGACCACGACCGCATAAAATGGCGCGCACGCTCGTCCGAAGTCAGGCCCCGAGCCCGCGAAGAGCCTGCGCGCGTCCGCGGCTTACGGGAAGTTCCATACCGCCGATCATTTCTGCCATGACTCTGCCACGAGCCTGCGTCCTGAATGTTTTTACGTGGTCGAGATTCACGATGTGCGCGCGGTGAATGCGCACGAATTTCGCCGAATCGAGCCGCGCTTCGAGATGATTGAGGAATGCAGACAAGGCAGCAGCGTGCGCACTTACCTGCGGATGCGCCGTCGCGATGAGGATCGCATACAGCACCCACACCGGCAGCCATGCGATGAGGACGTGGAGCCAGACCAGGAGTCGAGACCGTTGCACGAAAGAACGATCCCGGCTCAGTCTACGCCCGGCAAGTGCTACTCAGTCTGATCTCGATCCGGCGCGGCGCGCTTCGATTTTCAGCGTGCCTTCCTTCCACGACTTGCCCAGGTCTTCCGATCGGTCCTGCAGAAACCGAAATCCCGTTGGCGTGATGTCGTAGATGTGAGTGCGGACCATATAGACCTTGCCGTCGGGATCCTTACCGGTCGATGCGAGCTCCATCGTATTGCCTCGCCAGTCAGCGGTGCTCGTCGTGAATTTTCCGCGATACACGTCGAGCCCGGAGATGATCCACCGCCGGAGGCCGCGATCGTAGTAACGCACAGAGTGAACCAATGCAGAGGGATTGCCTGCTTCGTCGGTGATGCGAAGGTCGTCTTCCAGGCCCCAGCCGTCGAGTGCTTTCCGGACCTTCCACGTGCCAACCAGCTTGGGCATTCCGTGAATGCGCGTCGCCAGGCTGGTCGCCGCAGGGTGTACGTCCAGTTCCCAGTCCCCGACCATGAAATCGTATTGCGATACTTCTCTGGGCGCCGTGCCGACGGGGGCGAGTGTGGTGCCGCCGTGCTGAGCATGTGCCCGAACTGGAGCAGCAAGTAACGACATAGAAACCAAAGCCAATACAACGCGCATTAAAATCTCCGTGTGAGTGCGTTCGACGGTTACGACGAGATGGTTTCGCGGTCTGAACCAGCGCTTCTTCGCCCAACGGCGTTCTCATGCCGCTGAATGGCGCAAAGAGGCATGGCGTGAGACGCCGGGGCGGTCGTACTGTCCGCTCGCCAGTCAAAAGGACCGACAATGACAAGCTCGATTAACGCGTCGAACGGCGCGTCGCATCTCATCTCGCTCGAGAACGTAACGAAGACTTTTCCCGCGCCCGGCGGGCTGTTTACCGCCCTCGCAGACGTCAGCCTGACGATCGACAAGGGCGCGTTTGCAGTCATTATGGGACAATCGGGGAGCGGCAAGTCCACACTCCTTGGTCTGCTTTCAGGAATCGACCGGCCGAGCAGCGGCAATGTGCATGTCGGAACCACGGCCGTGAACAAGCTCTCAGAGCGAGAGATGTCATCGTGGCGAGGCAAGGCCGTCGGCATCGTCTTTCAATTCTTTCAGCTTCTCCCAACTCTCACTGCAGCCGAAAATGTCATGCTGCCGATGGATTTCTGTTCGACGTGGCCGGTCGGCGAGCGACGACAGCGCGCGCTGAATTTGCTCGAGCGTCTCGGTATCGCCGATCAGGCTGACAAGTTTCCGGCGAAGCTTTCCGGCGGACAGCAGCAGCGCGCTGCAATCGCGCGCGCACTCGCAAATGAGCCGCGAGTTCTTCTTGCGGACGAGCCGACCGGCAATCTCGATTCACGAACCGCCAATTCCATTCTCGCGATGCGTGGCACCACAAGAGCCGCACTTTGCTCGTGGTTTTCGCAATTGCCATCGGTCTCACGGGCGCGGGGTCGGTTCTCAACACATGGTCCCTTCTGCGCCGAGTGACTCGCGAAGGATTTCTTGCGAGCAATCCTGCATCTGCGACGATTCGCGTTGACAGCGTCGATGAATCTCTGCTCAACGCAATCAGGGGGATGCCTCAAGTCGCCGCGGCTGACGCCCGCCGCATGGTGATCGCCAGAGCCATGGTCAACGGCACCTGGGGATCGGCCGTTCTGTTCGCGACGACCGATTTTCGCAATTTGCAGATTGGGGTTGTCGCGCCTCGTTCAGGACAATGGCCGCCCGCCGATGGAACCGTGGTGATCGAGAGCTCATCTGTCGACTTCGCGGGCGCGGTCACAGGCGAGCCACTCACCCTTCAGCTCGGCGACAATGATCCCGTTTCATTGAAGGTCGCCGGCATCGCGCAGGATGTCGGACTCGCTCCCGGCTGGATGGAGCACGTCGTCTACGCGTACGTGACTCCCGCGACACTGGCAAAGCTTGGCGGGCCTTCTTCGCTCAACCAGCTTCAAATCGTCGTGAGGGACAAGTCACTATCGAGATCGCAGGTGCGGCAAATCGCATTTGCAGCTCGCGATCTCGCCTCGAAGAACGGCCACTTGACCTTTGACGTCGACGTGCCGGAACCAGGCAAGCACATCCACTCCGCGCAAATCAATTCGCTGTTGATGACGCAGGGAATCTTTGGCTTGCTCGCTCTTGTGCTGAGCGGTTTTCTCGTGATCAATCTCATTACGGCGATGCTCGCGGGACAGGTGAGGGAGATCGGCGTAATGAAAGCGCTCGGCGCCAGTGGAAATCAGCTCGCCGCGATGTACCTTGGCCTCGCTCTTGTGCTTGGCCTTGCCGCTTGCGCGATCGCGACACCCGCAGCGTTGTTGATCGGACGATGGTACGCTGACTTCACCTCGTCGCTGCTCAATTTCAATACTGCCGGTTTTGGCGTGCCTCGCTGGTCGGTAGCAATCCAGCTTGCAGCGGGCACTCTTCTGCCGGTTGCAGTCGCCGCATTTCCAGTGCTGCGCGGATCGCGCATTTCAGTGAGCGATGCCCTTCGCGACTTTGGCCTCGGTGCTCGCGGCAACGGTGTACTGCTTCGCGGCATCGACGGTCTCGGCCGTCCGCTGCTTCTTGCATTGCGTAACTCGCTCAGAAAGCAGCAGCGAACGCTGCTGACACTGGCCACTCTCGCCATCGGCGGTGCGGTTTATATCGGCGCGCTCAATCTTCGCACGTCGATTCGTGGCTCCGTGGATTATCTCTTCGGCACAATCAACCGATACGACCTGATGGTGCGATTCTCCGAGCCGCATGCACCTGATTCCCTCGTGAACGTTGTTGAGGCCGTTGCGGGAGTAACCGGAGTCGAGGCATGGGGAGTCAAGCGAGCGGCGCTTTCGATTGGCGCCTCGCAGCTTGGTGTCAGCTTTCCACTGATGGCGATACCTCCCGGGTCGCGCATGGTTTCGTATCCCGCAGCCGAGGGACGACTGTTGGGTGATGGTGATCGCGATGCCATGGTTGTCTCGAAAACGCTGATTGGCGAAGACTCGAGTTTTCGAGTCGGGGCGACAGTTCAGATCGTAATCGACGGCAAGACGAGTAGCTGGAAAGTCGTCGGGGTCGTCGATGGCGGGCCGCAACCGCTTGCCATGACCACGCCCCCGGCGATGAAGCTCGTGACCGGCGGGGACAAGACTGATCTCACGGTAATCACGGCTCCGGCAGGTGACGTCTCGGCGGAGGGGCGAATCAGTAGAAGATTGCGTCAGGAGCTGGGCGAAAACGGTTTCAGCGTCGCATCGATCCAGCTAGTCGCGGAGAACCGGAGAATTCTGGAGGATCACCTGCTGCTCGTTGTGAGCTTTCTTCTGGTCATGTCTCAGGCAATGATCGTAGTTGGCGGACTTGGACTCGCTTCGACCATGAGCCTCGCGGTTCTCGAACGGACGCGGGAGATCGGAGTGATGCGCGCAATTGGCGCGAGCCACGGCTCGATACTCGCGCTTCTCGAAGTCGAGTCGCTCGTCATCGGTATTGCCGGCTGGATCATCGCCATCCCGTTATCGATTCCGGCGAGTGTCATAATCGGAAAAGTGTTCGGCAGCATCATGTTTCCGGTGCCCGTGACCTTCGTTCCCCAATGGGGCGCGGTACTTGAATGGCTCGTCGTGGTAGTCGTCGTTTCGATAGCTGCATGCGCGTGGCCGGCGCTTCGCGCGACGCGGATTACGATCGCCAGAGCTTTATCATACGAATGAGCGTACGTGTTCCAGTCTTGAGGGGAGTGGCTGGTCTCGGCAAATTGAGCCGGCTGCATTCATTGAGTTTGTATTGCCTTTCTCCCGGAACAAATGCGCGTTGCAATCGTCGGCGGGCCAGGAGTCGGAAAAAGCACACTTCTCCGCCAGCTCGGAGATCTCTACCATCACGGCTCGTATGGTGAAGGCGAGAAAGGCGTGTGGGACCCTGAAGTTCTCGTCGATATTGAAGCGGGACGCAACGCTGTCGGGGTCACGGAATACTTCGGCCGCGTTTATGACGCGAACTACCGCTCAGCCGCGGAGCATGATTCGCCGGACAAGGTGATTTTCATCGAGGGCGCGCGCATCACTCTCGAAGCGCACATCGTCGAATATCCTGAGCGGGATCACCAGGCGCTGCGTGAGGTGCTATCCATCGGCGACAACTGGCATCCTGACAGGATCATCATCCTCACTTCGAGCTCCGACACAATCGAAAAACACATCAGGCTTCGTCACCGGGCGCACGAACAGGTGGAGAACATGGTGCGCCGCTTTCGACTCATCGATGACGAGTTTGCGCGCCTCGCCGGCGAATATCCAAACACGGTTCTGATCAATCGCGACGGTACCGAGTTCCATGATCGAGCAGGCCTCGAGCACATCATCACTACAGCGGGGCTGCCACCGTTCAGTGACATCCCCTACGATCGCGGATGATGTCCAGCTAAAGCTGCTTCGACAGATAGAACTGGGAGTATCCGGGCGGGAACCCCTCGAGAGTTCCGAACAACTGATATCCGCGTTTCTCGTAGAACGGCCTGGCCTGGTATTCGAAAGTGTCCAGATACGCTCCGATGCAGCCCCGCGATCTCGCGTAGTCCTCCGCCGACTGCATCAACTCAGCCCCGTGTCCCCTGCCCCGGTGCGAATCGGCGATCCAGAGCTTCGCGACATACAGCCAGCGCCACTTGATGTGGCCAATCAATCCTCCGATCACGGCATCGTGCCCGTCGCGCAGGAATACCGTTACCGGCTCTTCTCCGGGATCGCCGATGAACTCGATGTTGAACTTTCGAAGAGCGGTTTGAATCGCAGCAAGGTCTTCGGTGCTTGCGTTCGGCTCCAGACGGACGGTAACACGCGGGTCGGCCATCTCGCGCTAATGCAGATGCAATAGCACGAGGGCGATCAGCGCCGGCAGCGCCTGCACGTAGAGAATTTTTCTGCTGGCCGTAACACCGCCGAAAATTCCGGCGATGATCACGCACCCCAGAAAGAACAGCATGATGTGAAAGCCGAATCCGTCGCCTTCGAGAATTCCCCACACCAGGCCAGCGGCGAGAAATCCGTTATAAAGTCCCTGGTTTGCCGCGAGAACTTTCGATGCTTCGGCGCGCTCGGGCGTCAGGCCGAACGCCCGCATGCCGGCCGGCTTCGTCCACAGAAACATTTCCAGGATCATGAAGTACACGTGCAGCAATGCAACGATCGCGACGGCAATGAGGGCTGCCTGTCTCATGTTTTCTCCAGGGATCGAGCGGGATTTCTACTGTGTGTTCTCGAGCCAGCCCAGCGCTTTGTCCAGGCCAAGTGCGAGGCCGAGAATGAGACCCGGTCTGCCATATCGCGTTTTCACGTGAGCGTCATTGTTGGGGTCGCGAACATCATCGCGAGCCCACACCAATCCAGCGTAGGGTGAGACCGTCTCCAATGAGAACAGCGTTTCGAACGGAGGCGGACTGTGTCTGAAGCCGAGTGTTGCTCCAATCTGATTGAACGGCCGTCTCGACGGCTCCACCAGAAACCCCAAATAGATCCCTTCTGCAAACGCGCGCCACCCGGAAGCGTTGTCGTTCTGAAACATGTCCTGCATGGAGTAATTGATTCCGACGAGCAGCTCAGTCGGCTTGTGGCCAGCCTCGAAGGTTTGTTCGCTCGAATTGTATTTCACCTGGCGTACCTTGCTGAATGCAGCGTTGGCGGACAGGAATACTCGTTCGGACGGGCCTGTTATGATTGTGGTGGTGACAGGCGGATCTGACTCCCTGTCGCCGTCGGCGTGCTCCGGGACGTCGACGTCCGCCGTGATCTTGAGAATTGCGCTTCGATTTCTCAATCGATATTTGCGCCGGGATATAGAGACGTTGCCGTCCGGCTTGCCGCGATCCCGGCGATTGCCGACGGACCCCGCATTCTCGACGAGACTGTCGAGGCCCGCAGACAAGCGGCTCTGTCTGGCCTGCTCCTCAAATGTCACGTCAGCGGATTGTCGGGTCGGACGAAAGACAAATACTTCGACACTGTCTCCCTGATGACTCACCCACCGGTTCGACGAGTGTGACGAGAGCTCCTCCCCGTGTTCTCTCAGGAACGCGAGCACCCGGTACGCAGAAGCGATTGAATCGGTCGAGTTGAGCGATCGAACCATTCCGATTAACCGCGTCACCATCGGGTCGTCGTCCTCGTCAGTGAACGAAAAGACTCGAGTCGCCACCGGACGCTCGTTATCTGCTGAGACGAGGTCGATCAACACGATGGGGCTGAACGTTTCCCGCGGAGTTGCCAGCGTCGATTCCGCAGTCAGCGGCGCAGCTGCGAGGAGCAAAAGCGCGCTGATCGCCGACGCGATGTAACCGGCTCTTGCCACAAACTTCATTTCTTGCCTCCGGCTGCGGGTGCGGGAACTGGCGGTGGGAGCTCTGTCGCGAATTTCCACGGCTCAGGTCCGTCTCGAGTGAGTTTCGTGTTTGCGAGGCGCGCGCGCACCAGCGCTATTGGCATCGGGCCACCCTGAAGTACTGCGTCGTGGAATGCACGGTCGGTCATTCGGCCGGAATCGACAAGCTCGCGGTGCAGCGCGCGGAGCTCGAGACCGCCGATCATGTATCCGATCTGATAGAGCGGAGGATACAATCCGCTGAACGACCGTCGCACTTCCCCTTCCGCGTTCGCCCTCTCGAAGTCCACTGTGTCGACAAGAAACTGGATCGCCTGATCGGGGCTCATTTTGCCGAGGTGAAACTTCATCGAGAAGATGATGCGGGCGCTGCGGTGCATTCTCCAGAACAGCGCGCCCATCCGGTCTTCCGGACTCACCTGGAAGCGATGATCCCACAGGAACATTTCCCAGTAGAGCGATTGTCCTTCGCTCCAGAAAGGGGTGCTGAATAGCTGCCGGTGCGAGTTGTACCGGTCCGACATGAAGCCCTGAAGGTGATGACCAGGGTTCAGCTCATGGAACACGGTCGCATGCGAGAAATGCGGATTGTTTCCTCTCAGGCTCATGAGCTTGTCTTCCTCCGACATGTCCGCCGTCGGATACGAAACAAGAATTGATTCGCCTCCAAGGAAGAACGGCGCGACGCGCTGCCGCTCGGGGGTCATCATCTCCATCCGCCAGTCTTCTCTCGCGAGCTGAGGAATCGTCACCCAGTCGTGCTGATCGAAAAACGCTTCCGCTTGTCGCGCGAGGTCTCGAATGAGATCCGGTTGCTTGCCTGGATCGACGTAGGTGTTCTTCACCTTTTCCATCGCGGCTTTCCAGTTGTCACCGAATCCCATCTCGCGCGACGCTTTCTTTGCCTCGCTCAGACTGAATGCGTACTCATGCTCCGCAATTCCAATGAGCTCTTCGGGAGTATACGGGATCATCTCATAGATGAGATCGCCCGTCAGTCCTTCCGCGCCGATAGGATCGCCGACGATCGGACCGTCGTTGGCGCCGCCCCGTGTTCCGGATGCCGACGATTCTGAAGACTTGAAGCCCACCACTCGCTCACGCAGAGTTTTCGCATATCGCGTCAGCGCTTCGTCCAGCTTCTTGTATGGATCCTTTGCCCACCACGTGAACAACGGATCGTATCCGTCATAGTATTTGTACCAGCTCGCAACAACCGCGCGGATTTGATCGATCTCGATTGCGCCGCGATTGGCGACTGTGCGAGAGACTTTCGGAGCTGCAGCCCGCGCCTTCACGCCTTTGGCCGCGGCATCATTGCGCGACGGTGGTGCCTCGAACAATGCGCGAAGACTGTCCACCTGTCGCGTGACACTCGCAAGAGTGCTCGACGCTGAGCGCGAATCGACCGAAATGAGATTTCGCCGCGTGTCCTGCAGGGCGAGCAGCCGGTCGCCAAAAGGCACAAGCACGGTAGCTTCAGCTATCATCTTGTCCTGGCGGCCGAGCAAGTCGAGCTGATGCGCGACGTAGTGGTTCAGAAGCACATAGTCGATCCGCCCTTCCTGACTCAGCTTGTCGAAGTCGATTTGGGTAATCCGGGCCGACCACGAGTTGTAGAAGCCGCGCATTCGCTTACGCTGCGCCGGCGAATTGTCGGCATCGTAGCGGCGGCTCACCGAATTCAGATCGTTGTTGAAGCGGTTCACTACATCGGCCATCTCGCTCGCGGGCTTGCCTACGAGTGCCGTCAGGTTCGGAACGGAGTCAGTCAGCGCCTGTGAAGACGCCGTTCCAGGGTGCAGCAGGACAAAAGCAGCGACAACGATTGGTCGAATCATGGATACCTGCTGACGGAGTCGGCCGGGCCGCAGCCTATTATTGTTGTTCCCGCTTGCCGGAAAAGATCGATAACCATCGATGGAAGCGAAAGAAGACACGTGCCGGAAGATCCGTACAGAAAGTGGAGTGAGTTCGCGGTGAATATCGGCCGTGCTCGCTACGCTGTCGCGTCCAAGCCCGGAGTATTCGCGGACGGGCGGCTCGATGTGGCGGCAATCATGCTCGCCACTCACGTGAGTGTCGGCGCCGGCGACATCGCTGTCTACATGAACTGCGGTAACGGACTGGCCGCCGCGGTTGGAGCAGCGTCCATCATCGGCGCAAGCCTGTTCCTGACGGATCGCAATGTCGTGTCGGTCGAAGCGTCAGTGCGAACGCTGGCTGCCAATGGAGTAGTGAGTGCGCGAGTAATTCCCGGACATGGAGCGTACGGTCTGCCGGAACGCCTCGTTGCGGATGTCGTTGCGATTCGAATCCCTCACGAGAAGCTGTCGCTGCTCGGGCTCCTCTTCGACGCGCATCGTTTGTTACGGCCGGGAGGCAGATGCTACGTGGCCGGCGCGACTAACGAAGGAATGAAGACCGCCGCCAAACTTCTAAATCGACTGTTCGGAAACATGTCGGTCCTGGAATACGAGAGCGGTCATCGCATCGTCGTGGCCGAGAAAATCTCGCATGATCCTGTCGATGACACTGCGCTGGACAGCCCGTATCTCGTCTCCGACACTTTTCGCGAGCTCGACGTGACACTGCGCGGCAGTGACATCAGGCTTTATTCGAGGCCGGGAGTATTCTCGTGGGACCATCTCGATGAAGCGACGAAAATTCTCGCGGGCACCATCGAGATTCCGTCCCGAGCGTCGACGCTCGATCTGGGTTGCGGGAGCGGTCCGCTGGGGATCACCGCATCGAGACTGTCGGCAGGAGCACGCGTGGTGATGGTTGACGCTGACGTCGAAGCAGTGAGATCGGCGAAAAAGTCAGCGAAGGCGGCAGGAATCACGAACTATCAGGTGTTGCCGAGCGACGTTGCGGGTGCAGTGCTCGACGAGAGGTTCGACGTTGTCGTAACAAATCCGCCTTTTCACGTTGGCAAGCAAACCGAGCTGAGCGTACCGATGCAATTCATCGAGGATTCATGGCAGGTGCTCGAGCCGGGCGGACGTCTCTATCTCGTCGCGAACAGAACGCTTCCTTACGAAGTGCCGATCAAAAAACGTTTCGGAGATGTCGAGACGCTGCACGACGGCAGGCGGTTCAAGGTACTGTCAGCCACCAGGTCGCGCGCTAGATGAAGAGCCTGCTCAGATCCCGAGGAGGAAGCTGGCGCCATTCTCCGGCCGGGAGGTCGCCAAGATCCAGGCCGCCGACGGCAGTTCTGGCGAGAGTTTCTACGTGGTTGCCCACCGCGACAAGCATCCGCCGCACCTGGTGATACCGTCCCTCTGTCAGCGCCAGGCGCACGCGCCGGCTGTCAATTACCTCGAGCTTTACCGGCTTTAGCGGCTCATCTTCCGATTCGAGCAGAAGCGTCCCGCTTGCAAACACTTCCGCCTCGTCGCCCCGAAGCTCCTCCGCGAGTGTCGCTTCGTAGACTTTTCGTAGATGAGTCCGCGGTGACGTGATTCGATGGTTGATCTGTCCGTCGTCGGTGAGGAGCAGCAGACCGGACGTGTCGAGATCGAGTCGCCCGACAGGCGCCATGACCGGCGACCGAAGACGGAAACGCTCGGGGAGAAGATCGTAAATCAACGAACCTGACCCCTTGGTCGAGCAGACATAACCGACAGGCTTGTGCAGCATCACTACGCTACCTGGCGGGGGGTCGAGCTCTTCTCCATCGACGAGGACGTCTTCATGAACAAAAGCGTCATCCACGGATAGAACCTTGCCGCCTCGGGTCGTTACGCGATCGTCGGCAATGATCGCGACAACTTGCCGCCTGCTTCCGTATCCCAGGTTGGCGAGATGCTTCGCCAGCTTCACGTCAGTTAACTGGCTTTTTTCCCATCGAGAGAGCACCGCCGGCCATCACCGCGCCACCTGCCAGTCCAATGAGCGCCATTATTCCGGCGGTTCCGAGCCCTGGCCGCGCGCCGAAACGAATTCCAAGCAGCCCGATCACGAGAAAGGTGAATCCGAATCCGAGAAAAATCGCTCCGAAGCTCAGGAGTGTGTTTGCCAGGCCTGATCGCATCTCAATTCCTTTTTGGTTGGACATACGAAGCGCTAATTAATTCAGTCGAGTGCTTTACCGCTACGCTCACGCGAAGCGCTTGAGCGATCTCTCGCGCGCCTTGATCGCTTCGACCTCACGGTTTTTCGGTGGAGAGTTGACGATCATCGAGTGAACCAGCTTGTGCGCCGCGTCATAGACTTCGTCGACGGCGAGATTGAACGCGGCTTCATTCGCCTTGGAGGGATGAGTCGTTCCGCTCAACTTGCGAACGAACTGAAGGGCCGACGCGCGGATTTCGTCGTGTGTGGCCATCGGCTCGAAGTTGACCAGAACCTTGATATTACGGCACATGTTGAAACTCCTAGTCCAGATATGGATAGTCGGGATCTGCCAGCCGCGCCGCGCGCGCTGTCGCCTCAGGACCTGCAATCTCACTCGCCAGCTTGATCAGCATTCCACTCAAGTGCGAACCATAACGAAGCACTGACGCAGCACGCGCCTTCCGCGCGAGAAGAAACGCGAGAAAACTCTTATCGGCCTTCTCGATGTTGCACGCGGGACACGCCAGGACCAGGTTGTCCCGCCGGTCATACGCTGTCTTCCCCTTCCTCGGCGTCACGTGATCGAGGGTAATGAGATTCTTTCGAACGGTACGCTCACAGTACGCGCACACCGGACCGTGCGTCTCGAGAAGCCATTCCCGCGTTTCCATGTATGCATTACGCGATGTGGGCTGCGATGTGTGTTCCTGCGGCTTTCGTGACGGCCGGCCAGTGCGCCGGCGGCGGCGTGGTGCTCCTGATGGCATCGTTGAAAGATATCAGCGCGGCATTTCAGCGAAACCAGCGCGGAACCGCTTGCGCTACAACAGAAACGCAATCACCCGTTGAATGAATCTGAAGCAAACCGGCTTTCCCATGGGGCTGTCCGGCGGCGTGATCATTCGCTCTCCTTTGTAAGAGCCGCAGGTAGAATTCCCTTCGCCCCGTATCGCTCTCTCACTCTGTCGATCGCCCTGGCGAGAACCCGGTCGCGGTCAGTCTCATCCGCCAGGCTGGCACCTGCAGCAAAGAGTGCGAGCTGGTCCGCCTCGGGATCCTCTGCAAGCGATGAAAGCTGCACGCCAAGCAGCCGCGCGGGCACACGCCGGGATTCTCGAAGTTTGGCGAGCAGCTCGTGAGCAGCGCGCAAAATCACGCGATCCGATACCACTGGCTGCGCGAGTGTTCGCTGAGCCGAGCGCGTGCGAAAATCTTTGTCGCGGATTTTGACGGTGACGGTTTGCGCGGTCAACCCATCGCGTCGAAGATCGTAGGCCGCCCGCGTCACCAGTGCAAGCAGCTCTCGCTCGAGATCCTTGTCGTCGCGCAGATCTTCCGGGAACGTTTCATCCCGGCTGATGCTCTTCGCTTCGCCGCCGCTCTCGACAACCGACTCGCTGACGCCGCGCACCCGGTCCCACAGCCACGCAGCCTCGCGCGCGCCGAGCCACTGCTTGAGCGTCGGCACGTCGTATTGAAGGACGTCCGGCACTGACCTCATGCCAAGAAGCGCTAGTCGTTCCTGAAACTTCGGACCCACAAGCGGCAGCTCCGCGAGCGTGAACGTTCGAAGGAAGTCACCTTCGTCCCCCGGCTCCACGATATGCACGCCGTCTGCGCCGGTGCCCGGCTTGGGCTTGGCTCGCTCGACAGCAAGTTTGGCGACGAGCTTGTTAGTACCACCTCCGATCGAAATCGAGAGACCCGTCTCGTTTTTAACGGCGCTGCGAATTCGATGTGCCGTATTCGCCAGATGCTCGCGATGATACACACCTTCAGTGCCGCCGAGGTCGAGATACCACTCGTCGATGCTCGCGCCCTCTACTATCGGTGCAAATCGACCGAGCACTTCACGGATCTCATGGCTCTTTGTGGAACATGCTTTCCGCGGCACGGGAACGCACATCGCCTGAGGGCACATCCGAAGCGCCCGCGATATCGGCATCGCAGAGCGTACTCCGAACTTTCTCGTTTCCCACGAAGCCGAGCAAACCACACCGCGGCTTTCTCGCGAGCCCCCGACTATGAGAAGCGGCTCCTTCCCCGCGCCATCGGGATCGACCATTCGTGCAACCGCGACGTAGAACGCATCTGCGTCGGCAAGAAGAATTCGCCGGGGAATCGGCGCAGTCGCGGGCATTCAGTCGGGAGCGATCTCGATTTTGGACAATCTCTCGACAAGGCCCGAGTCGCCAAGTTTTTCAGCAGTCGCCGGGAACGACGGTGTCACCCCTCTCCACCGCAGCTCGTCGACATCGCCGAGGAGAGGTGCATCGGCGCGAAGCACTGCGAGCTTCTTGAACAGCAGCGCCGCCGCCTGGTTGCCGCCGAGCGTCTCGCGAGGAAACGATTCGATCGGGCCGTACGTGTTGATCAGTCTCGCGGCAGTCTTTGCTCCGCATCCTGCGATGCCCGGATAACCGTCGGCTGAATCGCCAACGAGTGCGAGATAATCGGGAATGAATTCCGGTGCGACACCGAACTTCGCGATGACACCGGCCTCGTCGCGAATTTGCCCGCTCCTCCGGTCCACCTGCACCACTCGCTCGCCGACGACGCTCTGCGCAAGATCCTTGTCAGGCGTCCAGATGCAGACCTTTTCGACGCGTGAATCGAGGGCGGCAATGTGCGCCGCGGAAGCAAGCGCGTCGTCGGCTTCGAGGTCCACCATCGGCCATGTTACAACGCCCATGGAAATGAGGGCCTCTTCGAGCGGATGGAATTGCGCGAAAAGCACGGGCTCGACTCCCTCGCCGGTCTTGTAGTCGTCCCAGAGCTTGTTTCGAAACGACTCGATTACGTGATCGGTCGCTACTCCGAGGTGGGTTGCTCCCGTCTCGAGCATGTGCGTGACGGTGCGAACCACTCCGAGTGCCGCACCCATCGGTGGATCGACCTTCACGCCCCGTCTTATTCCATAGAAATGACGAAAGAGCTCGTACGTGCCGTCAACAAGATGTACGATCATTTATTCGACTTGTGCAAAAGGTCAAACGTCATCGCGGGAGCCAGCTGATTATCGGGCATCAGTGACCTTAGCCAACGGCGGGATGGCTGGCTAGCCTTTCGGTTGCTATGCTGTCGGCATGGCGAGTCTGCGGACAGATGGCGGCGACCTTACGCCTGAACAG
>JBBQYO010000042.1:0-16178 GCA_038208605.1 Gemmatimonadales bacterium
TGAACGCGGCTCCGGACGCGCTGGCAATGATTGCCCGGGCCGCCGATGGGTCGATGCGCGATGCGCTGAGTCTTACCGATCAGGTCATTTCAATCGGCGAAGGAGAGATAACGTCAAAGAGAGTTCGTGAAGCGCTCGGACTGGTCGCCGAGGATGAGTTTCTGGCGATCATTGAACTGATTGCTGAACGGCGCGCCGGCGAAGTCTTCGAGACGATGAGCCGGCTGGCTGACAGCGGTGTCGATTTCGGTGTTTTCCTTTCAGGACTGGCAGACATGCTGCGCGCGCAGCTCGCCGTGGTTCTTAACGGCAAGGCCGAAGGCGTCACGCAATCGGCGCTCGCGGCTCTGGAAACACATCGTGACCAGTTTTCTCCCGGCGATCTTGTAAGGATGCTGTCGATACTGGGTGGGATCGAGCCTCAGTTCAGACGCAGCTCCCAGCAACAGCTGCTCGTCGAAATGCTGCTGGTGCGTTTCGCGCTTCTAGACCGGTCCATCTCACTGGAAGAGGTTCTCCAGGGACTCGGCGGAAACAGTGGAGCTGCTGCAGCTCCGCGTGCGGGATCTTCAAATGACCGGACCGCGGTGCGAGCGCGGCCGGCACAGACGCTGTCGCGCACTGTTGCAGAAGCGCCGCCTCAAAACGAAAAGCAGGCGCTGCCCGCTGAACGGGTCGGGTCATCGATTCCGCCCGACTGGAAAGCTGAATTCGACCAGGGCGCGAGCACGCCAGGCAAGTCGCGACTGACGACGGAGGCAGTTCGCGAAGAGCGGCTCACGCGGCTCCGGGCGCAGGATCCGGTGCTCGACGCGGCAGTGAGAGAGCTCGATCTGGACCTGCTGGACTGAAAGGCACTCAACCAAACACAAAGAGACGATGGCTGATTTTTCAAAGATCCTCGAGCAGGCTCAGGCGATGCAGGGCAGGCTGGAGAAAGTGCAGGATGAGCTTTCGAACATGTCGGTGAGCGGCAATGCCGGTGGCGGAATGGTCACCGTCGAAGCCGACGGCAAGGGGCAGATTACGAAGGTGCGGGTTGATCCGTCTATAGTGAACGCGTCTGATGTCGAGATGCTCGAGGATCTTCTTCTGGTAGCCCTTCGTGATGCTCAGCAGAAATCAACCGATCTGGCGAAGTACGAGATGTCGAAGCTCACCGGCGGCATGGGCCTGCCGTTCAAGCTTCCGTTCTAGAGTGTCTGCGATCGACACTCTGGCGTCCGAGCTTTCACGTCTGCCCGGCATTGGCAGAAAGACGGCGATGCGCCTGACGTACCATCTACTGAAACAGCCTCCCGAACAGAGCAAGCGTCTTGCTGACGCACTAGTCACTCTGGCCGACAAGGTTCGGCCGTGCGACAAGTGCTTCAATCTGACAGAGGAAGAAGTCTGCTCGATCTGTCGCGATCCCCGCCGTGATAGTGCGCTCATTTGCGCCGTCGAGGAAGCGTCTGATATCGGAGCGATCGAACGTGCCGGAGAATTCCGCGGTGTGTACCATGTCCTCGGCGGACGTTTGTCTCCGCTCGACGGTGTCGGTCCGGACGATCTGAATATCCCGCAGCTCGAGCACCGCGTTGCGGGCGGTGAGATCCGCGAAGTGATTCTCGCGACCAATCCGAGCATTGAGGGGGAGGCCACTGCGCTGTACGTTCAGCGGAAGCTTTCGCCATATCAGCTGACGGTCACGCGGATTGCGCGAGGGCTACCGGTTGGCGGGGATCTTGAATACGCGGACGGAGTCACGATTGCGCAGGCACTTTCGGCACGGCGGTCGATGTGAATAGCGGAAGGAACCGCCAGCTGGCGGCACTTGGTTTTCTCGGGGGCGCTGCATGCGGCGCGCTCGCATGGAGTCATTTGCAGCGGCAGTATCGCAAGGATCTGTTCAGCCGCCATCCGCTTCGGCGCTTTGCCGCGCTGAGCTATCTGCGCACTCGTCCATCAGTGGGAACAGTGAGGCTTCTTCGCGAATACATCGACTGGGAAAAGAAGCCGCTGCTGAGGCAGCGCGGCGTCACGCTCATGCGCCGCGTCGAATCGCGGCTGTCCTGACTGGTGACGAATCCCGGCGCTGCGACATGGTCCTTCGATGAAGAAGACCTCAACGCTTTGACCCGCACGGTTTCTCGATTTCTCGAGGAAACCGGCGCGCATTCCGCGCTTATCGCAGATCGTTCCGGACAGCTCGTAGCGACGATTGGGCGTCCGCCGTCATTCGACCCGATGGTCTTCGCGACCCTCACCGCGGCCGATTTCAGTGCCAATGACCAGCTCGCGAGACTGATCGGAGAAACCGATTTCACGACACTGTTTCACCAGGGAGAAAAAGAGTCGATGTATGTCGCGGACGTCGCGCGCCGACTCATTCTCGTGACGTTGTTCGACAACCACACACCTATCGGGCTGGTGCGGCTCAAGATGAAGCCGGTGGTGGAAGAGCTGACGGTACACCTCGATCGCGCGTTTTCCCGCGCGCGCGAAAGCGGCACCACGCAGCCGAACATCCTCGCCGGCGCCGGCGAAGAGATCGACGAGCTGTTCAACTGGTAAGGAGATAGAACTGCGATGTCGATGATCAACTACGCGGCGCGCGAGATCAATTGCAAAATCGTCTATTACGGCCCGGGATTGGGTGGTAAGACGACGAATCTCGAGCACATATACGGCAAGGTGAAACCCGACACGAGAGGAAAGCTCATCTCTCTTGCCACCGAAACCGAGCGTACGCTCTTCTTCGATTTTCTTCCCGTCGATCTCGGAACGATTCGCGGATTCAACACGCGCTTTCATCTCTACACAGTGCCTGGCCAGGTTTACTACAACGCCAGCCGCAAGCTGATTCTCAAGAACGTGGATGGAATCGTGTTCGTTGCCGATTCGCAGATCGAGCGGATGGAAGCGAATCTCGAGTCGATGCAGAACCTGTACGACAACATGGCTGAATACGGCTACGATCTGACGCGGATGCCGTTCATCATTCAGTACAACAAGCGCGATCTGCCGAACGCAGCTCCCATCCCGGATCTGCAGGCGGCATTGAATCCGGGCTGGGAACCGGCAGAACCCGCGAAGGCGCGCATAACGCCTGATCCGTATCATGCCGGGCAGAATCTCGTTGACCAGCTCTCGAGCGGCGAATGGGTGGAGCGCGTGCCCTATTTCGAAGCGGTAGCGATCGCAGGTGACGGCGTGTTCGACACTCTGAAGGCGGTCAGCAAGCTCGTGCTCAAGGCTCTCGCCTGAAGCGAGCCGTCGCGTGAATCTTCCAAACGCGATAACGGTCGGCAGAATTCTGATTTCTCCGCTCATCGCGGCGCTCCCGTTCATCAACTCACCGTTCGCGCGCCTCGCCGCGTTCATTATCTACATCATCGCGGCAATCTCGGATTATTACGACGGGATGCTCGCGCGCACGCGCAACCTGATCACGGATCTCGGAAGCCTGCTCGATCCACTCGCAGACAAGCTGCTGCTCTTCGCAACGCTGATCCCGATGTTCGTATTGATGTCGCCGCCTGCGGATCCAGTCTCCGCGACCACTGCCTCATTCGGTGCTGCGCACAGCTTCCGATTCCAGACGCCCTTCGGGCCCGTTGGACTTCCATGGTGGGTCATGGCGATCGTGCTCGGACGGGAATTGTTCATGACGATCTTCCGGCATCTCGCGGCGCGCCGCGGTGTCGTGATTTCGGCAATCGGCCCCGCAAAATGGAAAACCGGTTTTCAGTCGGTGTGGGTCGGTGCCGCGTACTTCTGGTTTTTCGCGGCGACGCTCGCCGCGTCGCGGGGGTGGACCAGCGATGCATGGAGATCGTTCGCGTATTTCAATGGCATCGTCGGCACCACGACGATGACCGCAGCACTTTTTCTCACCGTCTACTCGCTCGGGCTATACCTGATGAGATACGGCCGCGTGTTCTCTGACTGATCGATGAAGATCGAGATCGTGACGATTGGTGACGAGCTCCTGCTCGGCTTCACAATCGATACAAATGCTGCTCATCTTGCGCGGCAGCTCGCAGCGATCGGAGTCGAGATCGTTCAGCGAACGACAGTCGGAGACAACGCTGATGACATCGCTGCGGCCGTCAAGGCAGCGCTCGACCGGAGTGGCGGCGTCATTACGACTGGCGGCCTTGGTCCTACAAGCGATGATATGACGAAGGCGTCCATCGCGTCGATTTTCGGAAAGACAATGATCCGCGACGAGGCAATTGTTGATGCGCTGAAAGAAAGATGGGCCCGTTACCGGCGGCTGGGGCCATTTCCCGAGTCGAACATTGCGCAGGCGATGATTCCGGAAGGCGCGACGATCATTCCGAATCGACACGGCAGCGCTCCGGGTATCTGGATCGAGGATGAAGGCGGCCGCTGGGTCGCCATGTTGCCTGGTGTGCCGAGAGAAATGCGCGGCATGCTTGCTGATGAGCTGCTGCCGCGAATTGCGAAGCGTGCAGCGAAGCTCGGAGGTGAGAGCGCTACCGTAGTGAGGTCAAGGACTTTGCGCACAACCGGGATCGCCGAATCAGCGCTTGCCGATCAACTCGGCGAGCTTGCGAGGGGCGTCGACGGCCTGTCGCTCGCATTTCTGCCGGCGGTGGACAGCGTAGACCTTCGACTGACATCGCGCGGCTTGTCGCCTGACGCAGCCGACGCTGCGCTCGACGCCGCCGCACTGAAACTTCGCGGTGCTGCAGGACGCTATGTGTATGGTGAAGAGAGCGCCGATCTTGCCGAAATTGTGCTCGATGCCTGTCGCCGGCGCGGAGTAAAGATCGCAGTTGCAGAGAGCTGCACCGGCGGACTATTGGGAGCCCGACTCACTGCAATAGCCGGCTCCAGCGATGTCTTCGTCGGCGGCGTGATGGCATACGACAACTCGATCAAGCGCGACTGGCTCGACGTGAGTGACGCGGATCTCGAGAAACATGGGGCAGTGAGCGAAGAAGTCGCGCGGGCGATGGCGAAGTCGGTCAGAACGGGGATGAGCGCGGAGATCGGCATCGGCATCACGGGGGTCGCTGGACCGGGGGGTGGAACACCGGCAAGACCAGTTGGTATGGTGTGGGTGGCTCTGGATGGAATCGGTGCCGAGGCGCGATGTCTGCGTTTGTTTGGGACGCGGGAGGAGGTACGCCAGCGGGCGGTTCAATCGGCGCTCGACATGGTCCGTCGGGCTATCCAAACTGGTTAGATTCAGCGAATGAAAAGGAGCAGGGAAGGCATGCGAGATTCACAAGTCAGCGACCAGATCCCAGCCGGAATGGCGGACGCGACGGCCGATGTGTCCGACGACGCGAACGAAACTGGTGTGAACGACGAAGAGTCATCTGACATTACCGAAGTTCTGTCCGCAGACGATCAGATTTCAGCGCTGCAGCGAGAGCTTACGACCGAGAGAGACAAGCACCTTCGTCTCGTTGCGGAGTTCGACAACTTCCGCCGACGCAACCTGAAGGAAAAGCTGGAAGCCGGCGAGCGCGGCCAGGCGGAGCTTGCGAGAATGATCCTCGATCCACTCGATGACATTGCGCGGTTCGCGCACGTCGATCCCGCAGCCACCGAGTCGAAGACGATTGTCGAAGGCGTGGAAATGGTCGAGAAAAAGCTCGACAAGGCCCTTCGCACCGCGGGACTCGAGCAGGTAAATCCAGTCGACCAGCGATTCGACCCTGCGCTGCATGAAGCTGTGGGAACCGAGACGGCGGACAGCCCCGACCTCGACGGAACAGTGTCGAGAGTATATCAGCTGGGCTACACGTTCAAGGGTCAGCTCTTGCGTCCCGCTCGTGTCGTTGTTCGCCAGCATCACGACTAACACAGCAAAACAGGGTTCATGGCTCAGACCAAGGACTTCTATGCCGTGCTGGGAGTGCCGTCCACAGCGACGCAGGACGAGATAAAAAAGGCGTTTCGAAAGCTCGCCAAGAAAAACCATCCCGACGCCAACGCAAACGATCCAAAAGCCGCCGAGAAGTTCAAGGAAATCTCGGAGGCGAACAACGTCCTCGGCGACGCGGAGAAGAGAAAGCAGTACGACGAAATGCGAAGGCTCGGGGCGTTCGGCGGTTTTGGCGGTCCAAGCACATCGCGCGGCGGCGGTTATTCGCAGCGCACTTCGTCTTCTGGCTCAAATCCGAACGTCAACTATCAGGATTTCGACATCGGCGGTCTCGGGGGGCTAGGCGATCTTTTCGGATCGATCTTTGGAAACCAGGGAAGGGCTCAGTCACGCCCGTCGGGCCCGCAGCGCGGACAGAATATCGAAACCAGTCTCGAGATCCCATTCAGGACTGCGGCTCGCGGTGGCAAGGTCCCGGTAGACCTCGAGGTCAACGAAGAGTGCGGGACGTGTCATGGTACCGGTGGTGCTCCCGGTGCAACTATGAAGGTGTGTCCCGAATGTTCGGGCCGCGGTGTGGTCTCGTTCGGTCAGGGTGGATTTGCGGTGAATCGTCCGTGTCCCGTGTGTCTCGGGCGAGGGCAGGTTTCATCGCAGCCATGTCCGACGTGTAACGGCGCAGGCGAAGTGCGCACGCGGAAGAAAGTTCTGATTACGGTTCCACCCGGTGCGGATACTGGATCGAAGATCAGGCTCAAGGGGCAGGGCGGAAAAGGGTCAAGCAATGGACCACCCGGTGATCTTCTCATCACGTTCACGGTGACGAACGACAAGTTCTACCGCCGCGAGGGGCTCGATGTCATCGCGACAATACCGGTGAACATCGCACAGGCAACGCTGGGCTCGAAGATCAGCGTCACGACTCTCGACGCAAAGAAAGTTCTGATAAAGATTCCGCCCGGCATTCCCTCGGGGAAAAGATTTCGCGTTCGTGGACAGGGTATACACAAGGGAAGCCAGACCGGCGACCTGATCGTCGAGGTGAAGATCGAAGCACCGGAGAAGCTGAGCGAAGAGCAGGAGCGAATGATGAAAGAATTCGCGGCCGCCGGGGGTATGAAGTATTAACGCGAGCTGGAAGGCGTGGGGCGCCACGTTCGTGGGTTCTTTCACGATCGCGCTGATTTACGCTACAAAGCCCGACTCCAATACATCGGTCACCCTTGCGCGCGTCGGCGACACCGCACTCGTAATCGACACGAGCGCGAAGAATGACACACCGCATCGCGTTCAGGATTCGATCGTGACGATCGGTCCGGTCGAACAACCGGGTAATACAGCCGACGCGCGCCCTCCGGCCGGACCAGTGGCGACGCCAGGCGCAGCAGGATCGTCGTATCCGCCGGTCGTTCCGGAAGACATCAAAGCGCTGAAGGCTCAGTCACCTGCGGTTCCTGTCGCTGGCAAGACGTTGAAAGATCTGACTGACAATTTTGACGAAATGCGCGACGGAACCCGTCGTCACAATGCGGAAGACATCATGGCCGCGCGCAACACTCCGGTCGTGTCAGCTACCGCTGGCGTAGTCGTCAAGCTTCACGACAGCAAAGCGGGTGGCCTCACTGTCTACACGTCGGACCAGACAAGGAGATTCGTGCTCATGTACGGTCATCTCGACAGTTACAAGCCGGGGCTCAAGGAAGGTGACGTTCTCAAGCGAGGCGACCTCATCGGTTTTGTCGGCTCGACCGGTAATGCGAGTCCTCTCGCGCCGCATCTGCACTTCGCGGTCACCCGCAATGACAATATCAGGGAGTGGTGGAAGGGAACCCCGCTCAATCCTTACCTGGTGTACCACTAACAGGCGGTATAGTCGCGTCCGGCTGAGGTGCGGTCAGAGGGACGGGCAACGAGCACTGGCCTGGAGCGTCGCGGTATTTAAGCTGGATCTTTGCGCTGATGAATTCGTCAGCTCTACCCCGCATGGTGATGACGTGAAGCCCCTTCGTCATGTACACGGCGCTGCCGCTCGAGCGCAGGTATGGTGTCACCAGCTCGATAGCCTGCTCCGGAGTCAGGCATCGAAGCGAGATTGTTTCCATCGGAATCTGGCCCCGCTGCTCCGCCTTCGACATGTAATAGTCGTTCGCGGCAAACGCCACGAGACCAGTGCCTGCGGCGACGAGAATACCGCGCACCCAGCGGCCCACTCTCTTTCGGCGAAGCCGCTCGGACCCTTCCAGCGCGTTGACCGAGACTTCAGATGGCAGCATGCCAGGCTGCGCGTTGCTCAGCGCATACGCGAGACGGCGCTCCGCATATGCGACGTCCTGCGCAACCGCTGCACACTCGGGGCACTGCGCACAATGAAGCGCAACGGCCGATCCGGGCCCTGCGTCGGCGAGTCGAACGGTCGACATCTCTGCAAGGCATTCTGAACATGTCGTCACCGGTCTGCCTCTTTCCACGCGGGGTTCGCGGCGATGAGCTGCGCGCGGAGCGATGCCCGCGCCTTGAACAGATTTCCTCTCACCGTTGCTGCCTTGATGCCGATGAGCTCAGCGACTTCTGAAGGGTCGTGTCCCTGCAAATCGACGAGATCGAACACCTCTCGCTGCCTTGGCGGAAGTTCGACAAAAAAATGACGGACATATGCCATGAATCTCTCCCGGTCAACGCGCGCGCCCGGATCAGTATTGTATACCGTGACGACGCCGGGCATTCGAGAGCCGGACAACAGGGCTCTGCGCTTGACCCGTCTTCGCCGCTGTAGAGCGATGCTGCGGGTTATTCCGTAAATCCATCCCTCGACAGGGGAGTCGCCCCTGAACTGCGAAAGCTTTCGGTGGACCATGACGAATGTTTCCTGAGTGATCTCGTCGGCCTCGTCGCCGTCGCGCGCGAAAGTCAACGCCCACCGAAACACCGCTCGATGCTGCGAAGTCACGAGGTCGGTGAACGCAGCTTCATCTCCGCGTTTCGCGAGAGTAACGAGATTCTGCAGGTCGCGGGGGGATAAGCCGCCCGCCACAACGGGGGGCCGTGTTTCGAGCGATTGCAGAAAGGACAAATCAGGCATTCCGAGCTTATGATGCCACGAGCGCGCCAGGCGTTAACCCGACCCCCGCCGCGACGACCTGAGCTTCAGGCAGCGAGAATCGGAAGCGAAGTTCTGCGTGCCTTTCCCGCTGCCTCGATGAAACCCCCGCCGATGACTCGTTGTCCGTCGTAGAGCACGATTGACTGTCCCGGCGTGATTGCTGACACCGGCTCGTCGAGAGCGACTTCGATCTCATCGCCGTCGCGACGAACCAGCTCTCCGCGGGCAAGCGGGGCGCGATGGCGAACGCGAACGCGCACCTGGGAACCGACAGAAGGAGCATCACTCAGCCAGTTCACCTCGCGCGCAATTACTCCATGTCCGAGCAGCTCTTCGCGCGGCCCGATGACAACCGCCCGATCCTCCGGCCTGATTCCAACAACGTACATTGGAATTCTGAATCCGCCGGGAACGCCTCGCCGCTGGCCGATGGTATACCGGGCGAAGCCGTCATGATCGCCGACGTGCTTTCCGTCGGAAGTGAGAATCGGCCCTCTCGACAGCGCAGGTGCATCAACGTCGAGACGCTGCCGAAGGATCTTCATGTAGTCGCCGTCAGGCACGAAACAGATCTCCTGACTCTCAGGCTTCTCGGCAACGACTGACAATCCCAGCTTTCTGGCGAGAGCGCGGGTCTCCGGCTTGGTTGAGTCGCCGACGGGCAGCAGCATCCTCGAAAGAACCGATCGATCGATTCCCCAGAGGAAATAGGTCTGGTCCTTGTTCTCGTCCATTCCGCGATGGAGCGCATTGTCGCGAATGCGGGCGTAATGTCCCGTTGCAATCCATCGCGCATCGATCGAGTCAGCTTTCTTTACCAGGTCGCGAAACTTCGTGAACGTGTTGCAGCGAACGCATGGTATCGGAGTTCGTCCACGGGAGTATTCGCTCACAAAATCATCGATCACGTCGTGGCCGAAGCGGCTCTCGAGATTGATCACGTAGTGGGGAACGCCGAGCGTCTCGCAAACGCGTCGCGCATCGTTGACGGAATCGAGAGAGCAGCACGGCCGGTCGGGCACATCATCGCCGTGGCAGAACAGCTTCATCGTCGCTCCGACGACGTCGTAACCCTGCTCGACGAGCAACGCAGCGGCAACGGACGAATCAACTCCGCCCGACATGGCGACGAGCACTCTTTCCTCCACGTTCGGCTCAGTCCGCGGTCGCGAGCGCGCGGGCCTTATCGACAAGCAATGGAAACACCTCGGCAACCCGGTTTATGCACTGGTCGGTGGTCAGCGAGCCGAGACTCATGCGAATTGCAGCTGACGCGAGGTCGGCGGGTACACCGATAGCGACCAGTACGTGGGATGGCGAGATGCTTCCGCTCTGGCAAGCGGAACCCCCCGACGCCGCGATTCCCTTGAGATCGAGCGCCATGAGTAGCGACTCGCTGTCTGTCCCCGGAACTGAAACGTTGAGAACGTGCGGAGCTCTCGGTGCTGCACGTCCGTGAATGACCGCGTCGGGGATGCGCTCCATGATGACCGCTTCGAGCTGGTCCCTCAGCCGCGAAAGCCTTGCGCACTCAGAATCGTGTTCGGCGAGTGTCATCTCGGCAGCTTTTGCGAGACCCACGGCCGACGCAACGTTCTCGGTGCCTGGCCGGCGGCCGCGATCCTGTGTTCCGCCGTGCATCAGCGGCTGAAGGTGAGTGCCGCGTCGTATGAACAGCGCGCCAATTCCCTTCGGCGCGCCGATCTTGTGACCGGAGATCGACAGCAGGTCGAACTGCTGCGAAGCCGCGTCGATATGGACTTTTCCGAACGCCTGAACCGCGTCCGTGTGCATCACTACGCCCTTTGCCTTTGCCCGCGCAGCCAGCTCGGGAATTGACTGGATGGTGCCGATTTCATTGTTCACCCACATCACTGAACACACTGCCACGGTTTCGTTCACGAGGCTATCGAATGAATCGCTGATTACCCGGCCATTCGAATCCATGTCGAGCATTCGCTCTTCGGCGCCTTCTGCCGCTGCCTGATGAACGGCGCCAAGGATTGCCTTATGCTCGATGGGCGTAGTGACGACTGCGCGCCTGCCGGCAGCGTGAGCCGTCCTCCAGGCGCCCAGGATGGCGAGGTTGTCGCCTTCAGTGCCGCCGGATGTGAAGCAGATCTCGTCCGCTCGTGCACCGAGGCACTTCGCGACGCGCTCGCGAGCTTCATCCAGGGCAGCGCGCGCTTCGCGGCCCCATCGGTGAGTGCTCGACGGATTGCCGAAGCGGGGCCCAAAAAACGGGCGCATGGCTTCGAAGACCTCCTCCCTTACCGGGGTGGTGGCCGCATGGTCGAGATAGATCGGGGCAGGCTTCACAGGTAAAAGTTAACCGTCTGGCGGAATTCAGTAAAATGCCCATCGAACTGCTCCAGGATGCGAGGTCGCAGAAGCGTAGTTGCCAGTGCAGAGGCGCTCAACCTCCGCTCTGGTTTCTGTGCCTCTGACATCTCGCATCTTGACGCAGTTCGACTGTCGGTTCGGTCAGCCCTTGTAGAACTGGGCCCGCACCGCCCATAAATCCGGAAAGAATCGCTGACTTACTGTTTTCTGCAGATACTTCGATCCGAGCGTTCCACCCGTTCCACCAGTGCTCGGCCCAATAATCCGCTCCACGAGCTGAACGTGGAGAAACCGCCACATCGCAAAACCCTGTTCGTACTCGAGAAGACTCTCGGCAAGCATCTGCAGCGGCCGCTGGTTTTCTTCGGTGTAAACCTGCTCCAGCGTCACCGAATGGTTAGCGAGAACGCGATTGAACTGCTCCTGGAGCGGCTGGCGATCGAGCGCTTGCTGAATCAATTCAGGAATTGGTCCGTGCTCCTCGAGGACCTGAATGAAATGCGGATCCCGCAACCCTGACATCGCTTCGATGGCGCGGAACTGCACGCTCTGCGATCCGCTCGACGTCCCCAGATATCCGCGGAACTGCGCGAAACGCTGTGGCGGCAGGGTTTCCAGAGCATTCAGCTGTGACGTGACGATCCGAACCAGAGCGTTGACCCGCTTCACAGATGTGAGCGCACCCAGCGTGTCGTTCTCTTCGAGCCGCGCGTGGAGAGCGTCGAGCTCGTGAAGAATGAGCTTGAACCAGAGCTCGCTCGCCTGGTGCACGATGATGAACAGAAGCTCATCCGGGTGCTCGGGCGTCGACCTCGGGTGCTGCAGGCTGAGCAGTTCGTCGAGCGCGAGATACGATCCGTATGTCACCTCGTCGTTGCTCAAAACGACGCGACCTCCAGCGCGGCGACGTCGTCTGCGCGCATGGTTTCCGGCGTGAAGAATGGCTCGCCATAGCGGGTTCTGATCAACGATCCATAGTGAGCTGCCTGGTGGCGAACGATGTCGTACAAGGGCTCGCCGTTGGGAAAAACTTCTCCAGCTTGAATTGCCTCATCGAATTGTGACGAGTAGCAGCGGATTGCTTCCATCTTCTTTTCGAACACGTCAGTGATGTCGACGACGAAGGTTGGCTTGGGCGCGTCTTCCCGATATGCGATCGAGTGAATCACCTTCCGCGGCCGGAAGACTGGCACCTCGGGCTCGACTCTTTTCAGACCGGCAACGAAGCACGCGTCGCGCACCAGTTGTGCGCTGACCGTATGGTCGGGGTGTTTTCCCTGCATCGACGGCGCGATAACTACTGCCGGCGCGAAACGACGAATCGCAACCGCAAGCCTGGCTCGCGTCTCCGGGCTGTTTACCACGCCGCCGTCGGGCAGACCAAGGTTCTCCCGCGCGGCAACTCCGAGCACTGCGGCGGCCTTCGATGCTTCTTCGCCCCGCAGCTCGGCCGACCCACGGGTGCCGAGCTCGCCAGCTGTGAGATCGATGATCGCTGTAGTGCGGCCAAGCATTGCGGCAACGAGCAGAGCACCGCCGCACGTCAGCTCGACGTCGTCACGGTGCGCTGCAATTGCAAGAATGTCTACTTTCGGCATCCGCCGAATATAGTGGTCACCCATCGCTGATGAAGCCGGTGCTCACTCATATCTGAGCGCTTCGATGGGGTCGAGCCTCGCCGCGCGCCGCGCAGGCAGCATGCCGAAAACTATTCCGATCCCGACAGATACTGTCACTGCGATCACCGTCAACAACACCGGCACGCCTGCGTCGATGTTCATGAACATAGTGACGAGACGTCCAAGCGTTAGGCCGACGACGATGCCAAGAAATCCTCCGATTCCAGTGAGTGTTGCGGCCTCGACTAGAAACTGAAGCAGTATCTCGCGCTGGGTCGCACCCATCGCCTTGCGAATTCCGATCTCGCGCGTGCGATTCGTAACCGACACCATCATGATCGCCATCACTCCGATTCCACCCACCATCAGGCCAACACTGGAGAGCACGATCATCACGAGAAAAAACACCCCCGTGATCTTGTTGAATGTGTCGAGGATCTGGTCCTGAGTGATCATGTCGAAGTTGTTCTTGTCCGCCGGGCGAAGTCCCCGCATTTCTCGCAGCGCGATTGTCACCGCTTCCTGCGCATCTGAAGCGCTCACGCCTTTTCGCGGCTTGACAGGAATGAACACGGCGTTGGTCTTGTCGATCGTGAACTGATGATCGAGCATCAGGTACGGAACGATCGCGCCGATATTTTGACCGGGTGGCTCGAAGATATTTCCAGCTTTCTGGTACACGCCGATCACCGTCGCAGGCTGTCCGCCGATCTTCACCTGCTTGTCGAGAATGCTCTCGGCTCCAAATACTTTGCGAGCCGCATCTTCTTCGAGCACAGCGACCGAAGCGCCGCTCAGCAGCTCGGGCCGTGTGAACCAGCGGCCCTCGACGAGCTCGCCGCCCTGTATTTCCACAAACCCGTCGTCAGCGCCGTTGATCAGAAGATTCTGAGTGCGCTGGCCCTTGTACTCGAGACGCCCCACCGCCTGCCCCCAGATAGCTGCGTATGAAACCTCGGGAAGCTGCGCGAGTCTTCGCGCTTCGACGTCGTTCAAATCGGGTCGTATGCGGATCCATTTCGGGAGCCGGTCCGGATTCACCGGTGTCTGCGAAAAAACTTTCACCACGTAAAACGTCGTTGGCCCGGCGATCTCGATCGTTCGTGTGATCTGTTCTTTGATTCCCTGAACGATCGCGGCCATCATCATCACTGTAGACACTCCAATCACAACTCCGAGTATCGTCAATCCCGATCGGAGTTTGTTGGCGCGGAGCGTGTCGATGGCAACCGCGATGTTGCTGCGGATATTTTCCGCGAGCATCTATTCCTGCCTCAGCGCGGCGATCGGATCGAGCTGAGCCGCACGCGCTGCCGGATAAACTCCGAAAATCACACCGACGCCGGCGCCGAGTGCGAGCGCTACCGCGACACTCCATCCTGTGACCCGTGCGGGCAGCGGTGAGACGAAGGAGATGAGCCCCGCCATTCCCCAGCCGATTGCCACGCCCATCAGCCCGCCGGTGGTAGCGAGCACGATGGCTTCGGCCAGAAACTGGCGCCTGATGTCACGCGATCTCGCTCCCATCGCTTTTCGCACGCCGATCTCGCGCGTGCGCTCACTCACCGACATCAGCATGATGTTCATGATCACGATTCCGCCGACGACAATGCCGATCGCAACGATCGCCGGAATCACCGCGAACAAGATGCGAGTCAGGTTTTTCCAGAACGCAACTAGCGCATCCGCCGTTTCGACGCTGTAATCGCTCTCCTGACCGGGTCTCAGCCGGTGCGCCGTTCGCATCGCACCATCTGCGAGCGCCATTCCCTCAGCCACTTCCTCGGGCCGCGCCATTTTGACGGACACTGTCGTCGTCTTTCGCCGGCCGTACAGCGATTCGAAGGTAGGCAAGGGAAGCAACACGAATCCGTCGAACGATTGTCCGAGAACGCGGCCCTTCTTGGCAATCACTCCAACGATTGAAAAGTGCCGGCCGAGAATTCGCAATTCCTTTCCGACGGGATCCGTATTCTCGAAAAGCTTGTCAGCGACGTCGGCGCCGATCACCGCAACCGCTCTTCGCTCGCTCACGTCGACATCGCTAATGGGGCGACCACGCGAGAAGCTGTAATCCTGTACGACCTGATAAGGCGCCGTTACTCCGAACACCGCGACGTCGCCGAGCGTCTTGTCGGTCCACTGGACATCGGTAATCGGTGTTGGCCAGCCGGACTGACGGCTGACGGCGATCGCCTGTGGAACCGCAGCTATCACAGCCACGGCGTCGCTCTCCGTGATCAGCGGACGCTTGGCGATTTTTCTGTATTGCTCGTCGTCGAAGAGGCCGATCTGAATCGGCGAGCGACGAACCTGAAAAGTGTTCGCGCCAATCAGAGCGCTCGCCAGATTTTCCGAGACGTACGCGTTCATCCCCTGGATGATCGCCACGACCGCGACGAGAAACGTCACGGAGACAATGATCCCGAGCAGCGTGAAGAACGATCGGAGCTTGTTTTCCCTCAGCTGCTGGAGGGCAGTCAAAACGACGTCCGCGAATGTCATCTCGCGGACGTCATGAGATCACTCGTAGCGCAGCGCTTCCACCGGATCGAGCCGGGAAGCACGCGCAGCCGGAAGCATTCCGAACACAATGCCCGTGACAGCGCTCACTCCAAGTGCCGCCACGATAGCCATCGGCGGCGTTGATGCCGGAACCGGCGTGAACTTGTTGACCAGGAACGCGACGCCCGACCCTGCCACCAGACCAATTGTCGCGCCAATGCACGTCAACGTAGCGGCCTCTACCAGAAACTGCCACAGAATTGTTTTGCGCGTCGCACCGAGTGCTTTTCGCACTCCGATCTCACGGGTGCGCTCGGTCACGCTGATCATCATGATCGCGATTACACCAACGCCGCCGACCATCAATCCAACGGCAGACAACGCAATCATGATGATGAAGAACACTCCAAAAAATCCGTTGTAGATCGCCATCAGACCGTCGGACGTGATGATCGCGAAATTATCAGGCGCGCTCGGGCGAAGTCCGCGGTTGCCCCGCATCAGCGCGGTTACAGCATCGATCGCCTGGTCGCGCGGAACTCCGGCCACCGGCTTGATCGTCAGGTCGAGCCGGCGCAGCTGGAATCCAAGCTGCCGTCGTCCCGCCTCGAGCGGAATGAATGCCTTCGGGTCGTTACCGGCTGATGACGACGACGGTTTGCCGAGGAAGCTGCCGACGTTGTGGTACAACCCGATGACCTGGAACGGATGCCCCTCGATCTCGATCACCTTGTCGAGCGGGTCCGACTCGCCGAACAGCCGC
>JBBQYO010000043.1:0-16098 GCA_038208605.1 Gemmatimonadales bacterium
CGCCTTTCAACCCATTGCGATCGAGGAAGCGGGTATAGTCGGCGCTCGAATGACCTCGGCTATCGGCGGTCGCCGTGTCTCTTGGATCTACGCCTGCGAGCGCAGTCAGCAGGATCGCCGCATCACTGACCGTTCGCGCCATTGGTCCCGCTGTATCCTGGCTGTGCGCGATCGGAATAATTCCGGCGCGGCTGATCAATCCCAGCGTTGGCTTGATGCCGACGAGTCCGTTCGCGGAAGAGGGACAGACAATGGAGCCGTCAGTTTCGGTGCCGACCGCGACGGCGGTAAAATTCGCCGAAGTCGCGGCGCCCGATCCGGAGCTCGATCCGCATGGATTGCGATCGAGCACGTATGGATTGCGCGCCTGTCCTCCGCGGCCGCTCCACCCGCTCGACGCATGAGTCGATCTGAAATTGGCCCATTCACTCAGGTTCGTTTTCCCGAGGATAATCGCACCTGCATCACGCAGCTTTTTCGCCACGTGCGAATCGCGCAACGGTACTGAGCCTTCGAGAGCGTATGATCCTGCCGTCGTCGTCATGCGGTCTGCAGTATCGATGTTGTCCTTGATGAGAACGGGGATTCCATGCATGGGTCCCCGCGGTCCCTTCTGCTTTCGTTCCCTGTCCAGATCTGCCGCGATCGAGAGCGCGTCGGGGTTGGTCTCGATCACACTGCGCAGCATCGGCCCGCGTCTGTCGTTGGCGTCGATGCGCGCGAGATAGAGCTCGGTTATTGAACGGGCCGAACGCTTTCCTGTCACCATATCGCGCTGCAAGTCAGCGATTGTTGCTTCTTCGAGCTCGAACGCCGGGACCGGGAGCGATTCAGAGCTCTCACGGGCGGATTCGGTGAGATGATTCTTCGATGATTTGCCGGACAAAACGGTGGCGGCTTCTGCTGGTCCGCCTGCGCTCAATGCCGCGGCGCTCCCGAGCGCGCTTGCTCGTAAAAAATCACGGCGCCGCATCAGAGGTAGCGGCTGAAAACGCCACGCTTCTCGGCCCGGCCGGCTTCGCAGGAAGTGTTGCAGTTTGGCAGTGTCATAGATCCTCGTTCATGTAGCGCGCCAGTAGATGATGAAAGTGGTGAGTTCCGACTTCCCGCCGGGCTGAAAACCGGCCGCGGTCATAAAGTCTCGAGCTTACGCCTCGCTGTACAGACTCCACGACTTCCTCGTCTTCCATTTCGACCTTGTGCAAGTCGCTTCCGGCTCCCTGGTCACGCAGCGAGTCATTCCATACGTACGTTACAAACGACACGCGCGTGCGGGATGTGCCGAGGGGGTTAACCACGTTCATCGACAGGCCCCATGGGTAGAAATTCAGCATGAGATTGGGAAACAGCCAGAAGTAGAACGCGGCGACGCGCTTCCCATGATCGGGATGTGCGGCCGGGAGATCGAACACCGGTTCCCCCGCCCGGGCGATTCCCATTTGAAGCGAGCCGAGCGGGAATTTTTCCGTATAGTAGGAGCTGTAGTCGAGCTTGTCCGCGAGTCCCTGGTGGACGTACGGAATGTGGAATTCTTCGAGGTAGTTGTCGCAGTACAGCGCCCAGTTCGCGTGGATCAGGTAATCCCGCGACGTCTTAGCGTCGCGTCGGAATTCCTCGAAGGGCATCCACCCGACGCGCGCCTCCACCGGCGCCATCCATTTGTCGAAGTCAAAGGCGGGCGACAGCGACGTGAAGAGAAGCGGTCCCCACCGCTCGAGCGGCAGCTTTGGGAGGCAGTCGGCCGCCGTGGGAAAATTCGTTGTGTCGTCGAACTCGGGCATCGATGCGAACGAGCCGTCGAGCCCGAATCGCCGTCCGTGATAACGGCACCGCAGACTTTTGAGGTGTGCTTCGCCTTCGACCACGAGCGCACCGCGATGAGTGCAGACGTTGGAAAGACAACGAAGCTGTGCGTGCTCGTCGGAAGTGATCACGAGTGGCTCGTCGAGGCAGCTTTCCAGCAGCGTGAACGGCAGCACGTGACCAGGCGCTTTCACGCGCGCCGCATCTGTCGCATACTGCCAGCTCTTTGCGAAAACACGCTCCTGCTGAACGCGGAAATACTCGGGTTTCGAGTAAACAGCGGCGGGCAGTGTCGACGATACCCGGATGTCGTCGTCGATCTCGATACGGGGAAGTGAGTCGCTCATCTCGGTTGACATTACGCTTTCGCGCCGAAACTTCCAGCCTCAGGCCGGCGTAGTGTCACCATCAGGAGGGGTCAATGCTTTTCAGCCTAATTGCTTTCATCATCGCTTCGGTCTCTGCGATCTTCGGGTATACGGTCGCCAAGCGTTTCGTTCGCGACCGGCTTCGTTACGTTGAAGGTGCTCACAAGGCCACCACGCCGATCATTGCCGGCATCGGGGCGTACCTCATTGCGATGGTCGCGGTTGCCTTGCTGCCTATTGTCGGGATTGGAACCGCGATCGCGTTTGCGCTCAGTGTTGCGTTCGGAACGGCCGCGGGCTCGAGAGAAGTGAAGAGCGGGAATTTGCCGTACCTCGGCTCAGGCTGAAATAACGGCAAAGATCGACTGAATCACAGAAACATCAACAAAGAAGAGCCAAGCTTTACAGCTGACAGCGAGAGCAGCAACCAGCTACTGGATTCACGTGAGCGTCTCGAAATTATCCAGTAGCTAGACGCTGCCGTCGCTATAAGCTGTAAAGCTTGGCTCTTCTAAGTGGTAGTTGTAGTGACTGTCCACTGGCAGATAAGTCCTCGTCCCCGCCAGATGACAAACCGCAGAGAGAAAGCTCTGCCGCGCTGGCATAAACTCGCCAACGCCAACGGTTTAGCCGCCGTGCCGCTCCCGGACCAGAGCCTGCAATCAAGCGGGCATCACATCTGAATTTCCAGGAGTCCCTCAAATGAATGCACGTATCGTTGCTGCAGCCTCGCTCGCGCTCGGGCTTGTCCTTTCCGCCAGTGTCAGCCAGGCCCAGCGCACCAATAAAAGGTTCCCGCGGCAGGTTGAAGTAATTCCCGGCCCGTCAGTCACTCCTTACGGCGGGTACATGGTTTTTGGCGACATCCTCGACGGTCCGCTCGGAACGAGTCTCACCACTTCCGCATCACCGGTCTACGGAGCACAGGTAAATCTCCCGATTGGCTCGACGCTATCGATCGTCGGAAACGTCGCGTATTCGGAGCCAAGCCTGAAGGTCGGTGTTCCAATCCTCGGCGGGCTCGACTTCGGGAAGAGCACGGTCTGGATGTATGATGCAGGCCTGCAGTTCAGCGCGCCGGTCATGCGCGGACAGCGCTCGATCGTTCCCTTCGTGCAGGCAGGCATCGGCGGCATGAAGTACGACGTCCGGGTTTCTGGTTTCAGTCGCAACGCATCCAACCTCGCATTCAACGCGGGTCTTGGTGCGGACCTTCCGATCGCCGACAACATCGGACTCCGCATCATGGCGAAGGATTACATCGGCAAGTTCGATGTCAATCAGGCCACGTCCCTCGACTACACCGCGAAGACTTCAAACAATGTTGCGTTGAGCGCCGGATTGAAGCTCGACTTCTGATCGCAGGCAGTGTCTTGCAAAACCGCCGGCGTATTCTCGACGCCGGCGGTTTTTTTTATCTTGCTCGAGCCGGGGTACATGTGCTGTCGCCCGGCGGATCAGGCGGTCCGTACGAATCCATGAGATATCCCACCGGGGACGATCCGTGAATCGACAGTATGATCAGGTCCGAGTATTCATTGTCACATAGATCACCGATGTGCGGTGCTCCGAGGGCCTCGGCGATTCGGCCGATCGTGTTGCTGTGACCGACGACGAGAATTCTGCTCCCTGGGTGGCGACGAACGGCGGCGGCGACGCTGTCTACGTGTTCAGCGGTGGACCCGGCAATCGCGACCACTTCAGGCGCAATTCCGCGGCGCTTCGCGAGCGGCTCGGCGGTCTCGATAGTTCGTTTGAGGTGAGTCGTGATGATGACATCGATACCCGCTTCCCTGAGCTGGCTCGCGAGTGAATCAGCGCGTACGAATCCCTTTGCGCTGAGGTCCGGATTCGACGGGTTTTCTGTAGACTTCTCGGCGTGGCGAACGAGATACACGATAGTCTCGCCATGGTCTCCAGTCGGTGACGGCACCTGCGGGCTCGCGGCACTGGCGCAGCCCAGCATGAAAAGTCCAGCCGCAGCTGTTGTGGAAACACGAGTTACCGCGCGGAACGCGTTGAGTAACATTATGGGCTCTGAATTACTGTTGAAGATTGACACCGCCTTGGAGTGTGGGATGATAATTGGGTCGAGCCTGTTGCGCGCACTGTCACTATTGGTAGTGGTTTCATTCGCGCTTGCATGCGATAGCGGGGCACCGTCGAAAACACGCGACGACATAGCCGCCGATTCTGCTCTTGCTTCGGACCTGGCGCTTGCCAATCGCGATACGATGCTCGTGGACTCGATCGGGGCATATCATCCGGCCGATGCGGCGGAACGTGATACGTCGAAGATCACGATCATGCCTGGCAAGTCCGCCACTAGCGGTTCTGCCACGACGAAGGCGGCTCAGGTCGTCCCGTCAAAGCCAGCAGTGGTCGCCGCCGTTCCGCCTGCTCCTCCGCCATCGAAACCTGCCGTCGTCCCAACCGCTGCACCAGTCGCAGCGGCTCCGGAAACGCCTGTCGTTGCTGCAGGTCCGAGCCGCCGCGGTTCTTCAGCATGCAGCTCGCCCAACCCGGCAGACCAGCAGGAATGCGTTCGCGCGACCCTTCCGAACGTCGACATGCGCCTTAACCGGATCTACCGCGCGCTGATAACCGAGACGCGTCGCCAGGAGCGCGTCGCGAACGGCGCAAATGATCCGGCATCGGTCGAACGGCTTCGCGTTGCACAAAGAGCGTGGCTTGTCTACCGCGACACGGAATGCAGAAAGCGGGGACGCGGCAGGGAAGGCCGGCTGTGGGCGCGTCCCCGGGTTCAGTGTCTGGGCGAATTCTCACTTCGTCGCGCAAACGAGCTCGCTGACAACTTCAGCCGCCTCACTGCGCATTGACGCGACTCATACCTTCTCGGCCGGCCCATCTCCTTCCATCGGGGAATCCAGAAGCGCGAGCGCAGCGTCGATGTCGGACTCCTTCACGACCAGACGAATTGGATGCATGGCGTTGAGATACGGCAGCATTCCCGCTGCGTTATCGCCGACGATCGACGAGTCGATTCCGTTTGCATCGAGCACGGCTTCCGCGACCCGTGCTTCCATTTCATTTCGAAAAGTGCGTATGACAAACAGCTGATCTTCGCCAAAGGTCATACGTAGCTCCTGGGTTCTCGTTGCTGCGATACCGGTCAATTTCCACTCGATTGAAATGAAACCGACAGTCCCTTGATAAGAAAGACGCATTCGCGAACAGCCCTCCGCATGCGATTTTTCTTCGTGATATGCGCTCGCTTCGACGATGACGAACACTACTGCTAGTGTCGGTCATCGTTGTAACGCCGGATTCGGCTTCAAAAACAGGTTGAGGATGATCGAGTTTCCAGCGGTAAAGCGGGCATGATTACAGTTGCAATCATCGAGGACAATCGCCTCGTTCGAGAGGGCATCGCCAGGATCCTGACCGAACTGGCTGATTTCGAGGTCGTTCTCGAGTCGACGACACTCGAGATGGATGTGCTGAAGGAGGCCAATCCACAGGTAGTTCTTCTCGACATCGGGCTCGAGGACACCAATTGCCTTCGTGTAGCGGAAAAGGTGCGTAGGGAAATGGCCGATACTCAGGTTATCGTCATGGACCTTCTTCCCGTGCATGAGGAGATCGCCCAGTTCGTGAACCTGGGGGTCGCGGGATTTATTCTGAAGGATGCAACGTACGAAGACTTCGTCGGGACAATTCGATCGGTTGCAGAAGGCAACCGAGTTCTGCCGGCACCCATGACGGGAACGCTGTTTTCACAGATTGCCCGGAGTGCCATGCAGCCAGGCAAAGAGCCTGTGGTTGACGGCGTTCATATGACGCAGCGTGAACGCGAGGTGATATCCCACATTGCGGACGGCAGAAGCAATAAGGAAATCGCTCAATCGCTTGGCGTCGCAGCCGATACAGTGAAGAGCCACGTACGCAACGTTATGGAAAAACTCGCGCTCCATTCCCGCCTGCAGATCGCCGCCTACGCGCGACACCAGAACGGGGGCGGCTGACGCTCCAATCCGCGGTTCGCAACCTCCCCAAAAAGTAGTACAACTATTTTCACCCGTTCAGGTGATGCATGAGCAGTTGCGTGCTGGATAACCTCAAACATTCGACTTCAAGAAGGCCTTCCGAGGGGACGGCTGTCGCTTGATGTGAAACGTTAAGACGGCGTGCCGCTGTCGCCGAAAAGGGGTTTTCATGCGTGTCGCAAGACGATCAATAGGTCTGTTAGCAGTCGCAGTCGCGGGACTCACGGCGTGCGAGCGCGCGTCAGTCACTGAGCCTGGCTCGCTCGTGAGTAGCTCGTTCGTGCCGCTGGACGCTGGAGTATTGCCCGCCGTCCCCGCATCGACGCCGTATCCGGCGACACAGCAGGCAGGCAGAGCGATTGTTTGCAAAAACTCTTCAAGCCCCGCCGGCAACTACACATTCAGTGTCTCTGCAGCTCCCATCCATCCAGGCGATCAGGTTGCGGCAACTGTGATACTGGCGCCCGGCCAATGCGCGATCGTCTTCAATCGCCCCGTTGAATCTTCGCTGGTGACCAACGTCACCGTAACCGAGCAGATTCCACAAGGCGCAACTTACCGCTTGAACCATATCGCGAAGAGCGATGGCGACGGCTCGAGCAACGTAGCCGGGCCTGGCGTCACTCTCAAGATCAACCTGTACCACGGCGGTACCGCCGAATATTTCAATGAGCCAGTGCCGGCGGCTGGACTTCCCACTCCGACACCGTATCCGGGAGCACCAACACAGGGCAGCGCGACCGTTTGCAAAGACGCGTCGAGCCCGGCCGGCTCCTACAATTTCACGTTCTCAGCGACGGGACTGCTGCCAGGCGATCAGGTCGCCTCAGCGGCAACTCTTCAGCCTGGGCAGTGCGCACTGATCTACCTCCGGGCTACCAGCAGCCTGAGCAACACCAACATCACTTTCACGGAAACCATTCCGCAGGGTGCGTCGTTCACCTTGAACCACGTAGCAGTCAACGATCAGGACGGTCCTCGCAGCGTAGCAGGTCCCGGCGTCACACTGAAAGTCAATTCGGGCCACGGGGCGATCGCGACCTATTTCAACGAGGCAGCGGTTGTCGTCGGCCCACGCCAGGTAACGGTCTGCAAAGCCGGTCAGGTTCACGGCTCGTTTAACTTCACCGCGGTCGCCACGGGAACGATTGGAACGGACGCGCTCACCAGCACATTCTCGCTCTTTAGCGGCGGGTGTCAGGTGATCTTCCTCAGACCGATTCCGGGACTTGCTTCCGCATCAATCACTATCGCGGAAGTCGCAAACGTCGGCACCACGCTCAATGGTGTGACAGTCAACGGAAGTGCAGCAACGGTCGTCGGTGCGGCGGTAGTAGTGTCGCAGGGAACTGACGCCAACAAGATCGTTATCTTCACGAACATCAACGCGGCGGTAACTCCTCCGACAATCAACCTTGGAACCGCCTCCAATTTCGGAATCCTCGCTGCTTCGACGGTGACGTGCGTCACGGGAAGCAGTGTCGGTGGAGACATTGGTAACAGCCCGGGAACCGCGCTGACCGGCTTCGGACCGTGCACACTATCCGGCTCAAAGCAGCTCGCTACGCCAATCTCGGCACAGGCTCAGCTCGATCTGACAGTGGCCTTCAACGCGCTGACAGCCCTTCCGTGCCCGCCTGCCAACGTTCTCACTGCCGATCTTGGCGGAACGACGAAGGCAGCAGGCGTCTATTGCTCGGCAACGGGTATCGGCCTCACCGGAACGGTGACGCTCGATGGCGGCGGAGATCCTAACGCCACCTTCGTCTTCCAGTCGGCAAGCACGATCATCACCGCCGGAAATGTTGTCCTCATTAACGGTGCGCAGGCCAAGAATGTGTTCTTCGTCGCCGGCAGCTCCGCCACGCTCGGAACGAACTCGCAGATCAAGGGAAATATCCTGGCTCAGGCGAGCATCACGATCAACGACAACGTAACGCTGATTGGACGTGCCCTTGCACGCACCGCTGCCGTTACACTGGGCACGGGTGTAAACATCACCCTACCGTAAGTCCTGGAAGAATCGGAACCAGACGCGAGTCCGGTTCCGGCGCAAGGCTTCACTCCGTGGTGCTGCCTGGCGGCCGTTGGATTTAGCCTACCGGCTATTCTCCAACGGCTTCTTTCATTCCGCGGTTTTCCGCGATGATTGCCTTCGTCGCGTCGGGCGGCATCTGCTCGTAGCCCTTGAAGCGCTGAACGAACTGACCGTGGCCGTGAGTTTTTGAAAAGAGGTCGGTGGCATACAGGTGCATCTCACCCTGGGGAACAACAGCGCGCACCTTTGACTTCCCGCCCGGTACAGAATCAGTTCCTATAATGTGCCCGCGGCGCGCGGAGATGTCGCCGAGCACGTCGCCGAGATAGAGGTCGGGCGTCGTGACGTCGATCTCATCGAGCGGCTCGAGCAGAATCGGCTTGCACTTCTGCGCGACGGTCTTGAATGCGAGAATGCCGGCGAGCTTGAACGACATTTCGTTCGAGTCCACCGAGTGATACGAGCCGTCGAATACCTCACACATGAAGTCGACCATCGGGTATCCCGCGAGCACTCCGCGCGCTGACGCCTCCTGCACGCCGCGGTCGACAGCAGGAATGAACTTGCTGGGTATCGATCCGCCAACGACTGCGTTCACGAAGCTGTAGCCCGCGCCGCGCGGCGTTGGAGCCATGCGAACCCAACAGTCCCCGAATTGTCCCTTGCCGCCGCTTTGCTTGCGGTGGCGACCCTGACCCTCGCCTTTCCCGCCGATGGTCTCCCGGTACGCGATCTGCGGTTTTCGCAAATCTCCCGTCACGCCATAGTGACGCTTTAGTCGCGCCATGACCACGTCCAGATGACGCTCCCCCAGTCCCGCGACAATCGTCTCGTGCGTCTCGGCGTTGTAGTGCGTCTGGAAGCATGCGTCTTCGTCGTGCAGCCGATGAAGTCCCTGCTGAAGTTTTTCTTCCTCGCCGCGCGCAGTGGCGTGTACGGCGTAGACCACGCGCGGCTCGGGAAATTCGATCGCCGGAAGACGCACCGGATGCTCCCGCGTCGACAGAGTGTCATTCGTGTGACTGTTCTTGAGCTTGGCGACGCAGCCGATGTCACCCGGGTGCAGCATCGGCACCTCGGTTCGCTCCTTTCCCTGCGGAGTTGCGAGATGCACCATCTTTTCGGCGTGACCGCGGGTAGCGTTGAATACTTCCTGGCCGTTGGTCAGCGTTCCGGAGAAAATGCGGAAGAATGAGACGTCGCCGACGTGTGGCTCCGAATGCGTCTTGAATACCTGTGCGACAAACGGTCCCTTGTCGTCAGCGTGAATCTCCACTGTCCGATCGCCTTCCGATCCGACGAACGCGTGCAGCTCCTCCATCTCGAACGCTGATGGCATCAGCTCGACGATTTTCGTGAGCAGAGCCTGTGTTCCGTAGGTGAGATCGGATGAGCAGCAGAACAGGGGAAAGAGCTCCTGGCGCTTCATTGCTTCCTTCATCGCGTTGAGCGCATCGGCGCGCGCGATTTCTTCCCCGCCGAGGTATTTCTCGAGAAGCACGTCGTCGGTTGCGGCAATGCCTTCGATGAGCTGCTCGTAGTATTTGTCGAAGAGTGCCTGATGCTCGGCGGGGATGTCCACTTCGTCGTATTCGCCGGACTTTGTGCCGCGCTTGAAGATGTGCGCCTTTTTGTCGAACAGGTTGAGAATGCCGTGAAAGTCAGCGCCTTCGCCGATCGGCACCTCGACTGGAATCACCCCGGTTGCCAGTCGCGACTTGATTCCGTTGAAAACTCCTTCGAACGAAGCATGCTCCTTGTCCATCATCGAGGCGACGAAGAGAATCGGATCTTTTCTGTCCATCGCTTCGTTGAACATGCGCGTCGTGCCGACCTCGACACCGGCCGTCGCGCTGATGACGACGAGCGCCCCGTCCGCCGCCGTCAATCCGGCGATCGCCTCACCCTGAAAATCCGAATAGCCTGGCGTGTCGAGGAGATTGATTTTCGTGTCCATCCATTCGGCATTCGCGCAGGCGAGGCCGATGGAGAAACCGCGGGCGGTTTCTTCGGGATCGAAATCGGTGAGAGCGTTGCCGTCGCGCACGGAACCGTGACGCTTGGATGACCCAGACACAAAAGCGAGCGCATCGACCAGTGTGGTCTTGCCACTCGCTCCGTGACCTACGACGGCGATGTTACGGATGTCTTCGCTTTTGTACTCGCGCATAACCTTGCCATACTCCGCGAGAGGTGGGATTTACTGCCTGCCCGCAGGGGTGCTCGAGGGGCGGCCTGACTTCCTCCGAAAAGTGGCTATCCGGAATGGGGGTTTGCAAGGGCTTCCCGGGGCGGGGTTGCGCAAGATCATATCGGCCTCAGGGTCAACATCATGGGTGAAGAAGCCCGGAGCCTGAGCCTTGGAGCCTTAGAGCCCTGAGCAGTAGGACCGCAACGATTATCGGCCGAACATCCAAGGCATTGAGCTCACGGCTCTAAAGCTCACCAAGCTCCCGCTCTGGGCTTCTTCACCCGTGATGTTGACCTTAACAACTCCGATCAGCAGCGGAGTTAGCGCAGGAGAACCAGCCCGTACACTAGAATGTTCAACACCAGCACGAATACGCCGAGCAACGCATGGTTGCGCCGCGAATGCCGGGCATCGAAGCGTGTTCGCAGAACATGATGCTGAAGAAATCCCTCATCGTAAGGAACGCGTCCTCCCTTGATCCACGCACTCTTTTCCCAGGGAGTCAGCGGGCAGCCGAGATCGAAGCCCATCGTCGCGACTGCCCACACGACCGCGGCGAGATGAAGCCAGATGAGCGGGCGCCAGAGGAGAACCAGCAGCGCACCGAGCACCACGAATACGACGTAGAGCACGTGCACGCTGGCGACGAACCGGGCGAGCATTCGCCAGGTCATGGAGCCCTCGGCCGCACCCAGCGGCGGAGGATTTGATGCGGCGTCAGGTGGCTGCAGAGGGATCAAAGTGCGGGTTCTCGATTAATCCGACCTTGTTGCCGAACGGATCCAGAACCGTTGCAACCTTGATTCCTCCACCAACCTCCGTGACTTTGGCCGACTCGGTCGCGCCGGCCGAGATGAGTGCTGCAAACGCTTCGTCCGCGTTGGGCACTCCCCAATACGCTGTCGACCCTCCGGCGCCACTTTCGCTTGCGTTTGGATCGAGGCCGAGCTCGTAACCGCCGATGTTGAAGCCGACGTAGAACGGCTCGTCGAAGTAGGGTGCGACGCCAAATGCTTTCGCGTACCAGTCCTTTGCGCGATCGAGATCGGTCACGGCGTAAATCACCGTGCGCAGTCCGCGGAACATCGGGACAGAGTCAGTCATCGTGGTCGCCCTCCCAATAGGTATGAATCCGGTGAATATTGCCGGGCGCGGAGTGTGACGCCACATGGAAAGGAGGTTGTCGTGCAGATGATTTTCATTGGGATAGGACTCGTTGCCGGGGTTCTGTCGGGAATCTTCGGAATTGGCGGCGGTGTCGTGATCGTTCCGGCGCTGATTCTGATCGGGGGACTCGCGCCGATAGCGGCGACCGGGACATCGCTCGCCGCGCTGCTGCTTCCAGTGGGGGCGCTCGGGGCGTGGGAGTATTACCGGAAGGGCCACCTCGAGATTGGGGCAGCTCTCTGGGTGGCGCTTGGATTGTTCGTCGGAGTATGGATTGGCGCTCGCGTCGCGCAGCATCTGTCGCCGGTTCAGCTCAAGCGCGCATTCGCGCTGTTCCTTGTTCTGACCGCGGGGCGAATCTGGTTTTCGTGACGATCAACCGCAGCCTTCGACGTATTCAATTGCAGGCAGCCGGCCCGAGCGGTACCTGGTGACTTTCTTTCCGTCGGTCTCGAAAACGATTCGATTGCTGCTGCCGTCGTCTGGTGTGACGACGAGCGAGTGACCACTCGTGTATTTCGCTGGCTTTGTCGCGATGCCGGAATACAGTGATTTGATGCGCGCTTCGCTGTCGCCGATCTTCGCGCCGGCCAGTGTGGCGATGTCGCTGCCTTGTCCAATCTCGACCCTGGAGATTTCGCCTTTCTCGACCATGAATGCGACGTGCTTCGGGCTCGATTTCGGGCGCACGTAGTCGCACTCCTGGAGCCTTGCAGGGATTGCAAGCGAGTTTCCGAGGAGTGCGTTTGCTTCCTCGAGTGTCATTCCTGCCTTGACCGGTCCGATGCCAGATGCTGATACCTGCAGCGATCTGGCGGATGGAGCCGGAACTGGCTTTGATAGCGGAGCGCCAGACGGCGAGCCGTCGTCAGCGGGCGGATTCATCTGAGGGGAAACTGTAGCAGCCGTATCCGCGACTTTTGATGCTGACTGTGAAGTCCCTGCAGTGTTGCCGCCCGTCGTGGCCGACTTGTCTAAGGTGCATGAGGCCAGCGCGAGAAGAATCAAGACACCGAAGCGAATCTGTTTCATTGAGCTCTCAGACCGGGGAAACGTGACCGCGAAACACAAAGTACACCGCGCCCATGACGCAAAGGCCGGCCCACAGAAAATCGAGCCGCAGCTCCTGTTTCATGTAGATCACCGCGAATGGAACGAACACCGCGAGCGTGATTGCCTCCTGCATGATCTTGAGCTGTCCGAGTGAGAGAGTGGTGTAGCCGATGCGGTTGGCGGGAACCTGAAGGAGGTACTCGAAGAGCGCGATTCCCCAGCTGATCAGTGCCGCGATGTACCACTTGCGGTCATTCAGCGTCTTGAGGTGACCGTACCATGCGAAGGTCATGAAGATGTTGGAGAGAACTAGCAGGCCGGCGGTACGAAAAACGACTGGCAATTGTCACACTCCGAGCTGTTTGAATGATGCCGAGATCTCGTAGCCAAGCACGGCCTGTGCCTCGAGACAGGTGCTCGTGGCACAGCAAAATGGGCTATGTAGGAAAGTGCTGGGAACGAAAGGGAATTCGCTGAGCGTTTGCTTTCGGGATTTGTTCGGTATAAACTCAAGTACGCTCCTTTCACTCCTGACTACTTGTCTTCTTCCGCCCTACTTCGATCGCTTCTCGAGCAGAGATTTCCGGATGCTACACCGGTTACGCATCGAACTGCGGAGCCAGTCGCGACCGGGATCGGGACGCTCGATGCGATTTTGCCGGGAGGTGGTTTGCCGCGGGGGAGGCTGTCGGTGTGGATGCCTCAGGGGGGAGCGACAGCGATTCTCCGCGCTGCGTGTTTTTCGGCGGCAAGGACGGGGGAGCGGGCTGCGTGGATCGATGGCCTGGGGACGATTACCGGGCAGTTCTGGGAGGAGGGGCCGATTCTTGTGAGGCCGGTCAATCGCCGCAACTCGCTTCGTGCGGCAGAAGAGCTTCTGCGATGCGGGGGATTCGGGATCATCGTGCTGACTGGCTCGGAGCCCGCTGGGACGGAGATGGTGAGATTATCCCGCGCTGCTCGCGAAGGGGGCACGGCGTTCGTGGCGCTGACGACTCATACGTCGATGGCGAGCGTGCGGCTGGTTTCGCGCATCATGCCGCACAGCTACGTGTGGAAACGCACACCCTTTGGTGAACCGGCAGAGGCATGCTCGGCCAGCATTCGGGTGACGGCCCAATCACTGGGCTGGAATCGTCATACTGATCTGAGAATACCGGTGCTGCCGCATGATCTTCGTGTATCGCTCGAGCCGGGGCTCCCAGATCGCAGAGGCATAAAATCAAAAGCAATCAGGGAGAAAAACGGGAGAACTACTTCGGAGATTGGGAGACATCATTTATGACGCAAAAGAATGATGCGATGTCGCATGAAACGGCGACTTGAATGAACGACGTGGTCGCAGCTTCATGAAATGGAAAAGAGTCCTTCGCGATTTCAGGACGAAACACTGACTCACGCGATCATTGGCGCCGCGATCGAAGTACATACCGTCCTTGGACCCGGCCTGCTGGAGTCAGCATACCAGGACTGCCTGTGCTACGAGTTGACAGAACTCGGAATTCCTTTCGATTACCAGCCGATGGTCTCGCTCGACTACAAGAAAATGCATGTCGAGCGGGCTTTCAGGCCTGATTTGGTAGTAGCCAATTCAGTGATTGTAGAACTGAAGAGCCTCGAGAAAATCCTTCCCGTCCATGAATCGCAAATTCAGACCTACCTGAAGCTGACGCGACTAACACGCGGGCTGTTGCTGAACTTCAACACAACATTGTTAAAGGAAGGAATTCGTCGGATCGAGCCCAAAACCGGTTTTGTTCCCAACCAAAAAGTCTCCCAATCTCCCCAATCTCCTGAATCTCCCTGATAGCTGTTGCCGTTACTGACATCTGGACGCGGGCGGATTTGCCGTCGGCCTCACACCAGCCATGTAGAGCCTCCGCACCGTCGGCACCGACACCGGACCATACGAGAGCACTGTGTCGTGGTACCGGCACATGTTGAAACTGGCTCCCTCTTTTGTCTGCACGTCGCGCCGAAGCGCGTTCCACTCGTGAACCCCAGCCATGTACGTCATCAGCTGCACATAATCGAGCTGCGCTCGCTGCAGCTTCGCTTCCGCCTCCGGTCTCTCCTGGAATGCATCGCGCATCATCAGCGCAACCGCCGAATCTCCGCTCATGTTCATCGTGTGCAGGCGCACGTCGATGATCGCGTTCATGTAAATACGCGCCATCCACTTGAGACCGTTGAGCCTCATCTTCACCGCATCTCCGCCATTCGCTCCAGCATCCTCCATCACCCGCTCGGAATACACCGCCCAGCCTTCCACATACGGCGTGTTGCTGTAGATCGATCTCAGCAGCCGGCGCCATTCGGGTGTGACGCGGTTCGCATACGCGCCCTGCACTGCATGGCCCGGCATCGCTTCATGCATCGTAAGGCGCAGCATCTGATAATTGTTGTATTCCCGCATCTTCGACTCGGCGCGATCGGCACTCCACTCTGACGAGATCGGCGTCACCCAGTAGAACGTCGAGAGCTTTGGCTCGAGCGCGGGCGCGAAGACTGCACCCGCCACTCCGTAAATCCCGCGCATGAACGGCGGAGTCGGGATCACTCTCAGGTTAGAAAAGTCGGCAAGCGACAGAATGCGCTTGTCGACGACCATCCGCTCGAGCCCTGCCACGTCCTTCACTGCCTGCTCCACGAGCGAATCGCGGTTGGCGTGCTCGGTGCCGATGCGCTGCATCACCTCGCCCACAATCGAATTGAGATAAACGTCGCGATTGTTTGCCGCGTGGCGGTGACCCGGAAACCACTGATCGTGCAGCGGAAGGGCAAGCTCGAGCATCGTCGCGCGTGTGACTCGCATGCTGTCTTCCGCCGCACGAAGCAGGTCCTGCGGCGTGCCGCTCACCTGCAGGTAATACCTGAACTTCTGCGCGAAGCTGGCGGGCCCTATTCTCCAGTCGCGCTGCTTCCGTTTCGGAAGGTCATCGCGGACGAAAGCCGTGAATTTGTCGAGCGCCGCGAGAGCCGCGGGCTGAGCCGCAGTGTATCGGCGTTCGGAGGGTGTGCCCTTCACGAAGTCAGCGCCCGTTGTCTTGATCAGATCCTTCACTCCGTCGATCGACTCGATGCCGACCCGCCGGAAAATGTCATTCGATGCGGTGAGATTGCCGATCGCCTGATCGACGAAGACGGGAATCTTCTCGATTCGCGCCGACAAGTCCCTGGCCCGCGTGTTCTTGCCCGCGTACTCGAGAGAGATGTTGGCAAACAGCGCGGAGCCCAGGTTTTCCGAGTAGAGCTGCGGCTTCCACGTGTAGAAGCGCTCACCGTCCATCGAGTAGAAGGCGTAGCCGACCGCGTTCTGAAGAATCTCATAGTCGGCGCGGGTCTGCTGATCCAGTCGCTGAACTTTCAGCTGTCCCAGTCGCCGCCGAAAGTCCTCATAATACGCGCGCTGCATCGCCATTCCAGCGGGCGAATAGTCGTCCAGCAGCTCGTCGAGTATCAGAGTCTTTT
>JBBQYO010000044.1:0-15712 GCA_038208605.1 Gemmatimonadales bacterium
GATATGAAGTCGACACTCGCGAGACACACTGACGTTGCTCTGGATGCGTGGGTGAGCGAAGAAGCATGCGTGCACGACCTGGCTCCAACCACCAGCACTACGGTGGCGCTTGCGATGGGAGACGCTCTGGCTGTCGCGCTTCTCGAGGAGAAGGGATTTCAGGCCGGTGACTTTGCCAGGCTTCATCCCGGCGGAGCGCTCGGCAGGAAGCTCCTGACCCAGGTGAAGGATGTCATGGTGACCGGCAATCTTCTGCCTGTGCTATCGACAGACGCAACAATGCGCCAGGCCGTCGTCCAGCTTGCCGAGCGCCGTGGCATTGCGGTGGTTCGTAATGAAGATGGAAGTGTTGCCGGCGTCGTTACGTCCGGCGATTTGACGCGGCTGATGGAAAGGGAAGAAAACGTGATGCCGATCTCGGTGAAGACGATCATGACCGCAAAGCCGAGGCTTGCACACGACAGTGAATTGGGGAGTGCGGTTGTCTATAGAATGGAGCAGCATGGAATCATCTCGATGCCTGTCATCGACGACAACGACAAGCTCGTGGGCGTGATTCATCTTCACGATCTCATGCGCGCGGGCGTTGTATGAGCCGCAATTGTCTCCGAATCGCTGCAATGGGAATCTGCGCGGCAGGGCTGCTCGGTTGCGATAATCGTACTGCGCCTCCCGTGGTGCGCGGATCTGCGCTCGCAGATTCCGCCGACCAGGTGATGTACGGCGCGCATTTCAATCTCACCGACAAGGGCTTGTCGCGAGCTGAGCTCCTCGCCGACACGGCTTACTTCTTCGACGACAACACCCGCATCGAGCTGCGAAAGGTCCAGGCCACCTTCTATACGACCACCGGTGCGAGGGATGCGTACCTCACCTCGAAGCGTGGCACTTACAGAAGCCGGCTCGGAAGCATGCTTGCGCGCGACAACGTCGTTGTGATCACCGAAGAGGGAAGGCGGCTTACAACACCCGAGCTCAGGTTCGATCAGTCGATGAACGAGATATCCAGTGACAGCAATTTCGTCCTTACCGAACCCGGCCGTCGTCTCGCCGGGAGAGGTTTCAAGTCCGACCCGAACATGCAGAATGTGAGGATCCTCAAGACGAAGAGCGGGTCCACCGGCATGGTCACGCTTCCCGGCCAATGATGCGAATCGCAACGCTCTTTCGTTCGCTCGGCCTGGCTGCGCTTGCGTTTCCAGCCAGAGGCTTACTCGCTCAGGCTCCGGCCAAACAATGCATTCTGCAGTACGAGTCATCGAGTGGCAACACGCGCACGAATGCCGTCAAACTGCCGAGCGAGCGGTACAATTTTTTCCAGGGTGGCGGCGTTACGTATCACTGCCAGGGCCAGGACAACACGCTCGTCGCCGACAGCGCAGAGTATTACGGCGACCAGAGCGTGCTGTTCATGATTGGCAACGTCCACTACACCGAGAATCGCGCCAAGGTCGATTCCGATCGCATGACGTACTTTCAGCTCGAAGATCGCCTGCGCGCTGAAGGAAACGTCAACGTGAAAACTCAGAGCGGTACCACTATCAAGGGACCGGTCATGGATTACTACCGGGCGACGCCAACGCGTCCGCAGCCGCGCACTGTAGCGAGTCAGCGTCCACATATGTCCATCGTTCAGAAGAGCACTGGCTCCCAGCAGCCGGAGCCCGCCGAGGTCGATGCGAATACGATCGTCGCCGAGGGCGAAAATCTTGTCTATGCATCGGGAAGTGTTCAGATCCAGCGTCCCGATCTCATCGCAAAAGCCGACTCCGCGTTCCTCGACGGTACAAGGGATTTCGCCCGCCTCATGCGCACGCCTTCGATCGAGAGCCGCAAAGGGAGGCCGTTCACCCTGACCGGCGGAGTGATCGACCTTTTTTCGAAAAACCGGAAACTCGAGAGGATCGTCGCGACGCCAAGCGGACATGTTCTGAGCCAGGACCTCGAGTTGCTTGCGGACTCAGTCGATCTCCGCGTGACCGACAACCAGCTTCAGCAGGTCATGGCGTGGGGCCACAATTCCAGAGCGAAGGCGCTCTCACCCGATCGCGAGGTGACCGCCGATTCGATCGACGCGCGAATGCCCGCACAGCGGTTGCGAGAAGTGCGAGCCATCGGAAAGGCCTATGCAAACAGCTCCCCGGATACAGCTCACATTGTTTCCAGGGAACGCGACTGGATGAAAGGCGACATCGTGATCGCCGAGTTCGACTCGGCGGCGAAGGGCGATACGACCGGCCGTCCGCAGGCGAAGCGAATCATTGCCACCGGGAATGCGAGCTCTTTCTACCAGCTCGCCGGCGGCGGCAAGGAAAAAACAATTCCCAATGTGAACTACGTTCGCGGCCGCGTCATCACCGTGTCGTTTGCCGACAAGGCGGTAAGCAAGGTCGTGGTGACCGGCCAGGCTTCCGGCGTCTACCTGGAGCCTGTCACTCAACCGACTCCTCTAGCACCGGGCACGAAGCCTCCAGGACGAAGCACCGTCCCAACGACCACACCGCTCACCCGGCCACGCAAGACTTCATGAGCTCCGAGAATTTCCCGCCGCGCATTCGTGAGATAATCAGCAAGCTGTCCGGAGATGAACGCTCGATGTCGATCGCGCTCGGCGCGATCATCACCGAAGCAGACACTGAAGGGTCAGCTTCTTTTCACAAGGTTGTCATCAGGTATCGCAACGAGTTTCTGCGTGCGCTGCGGGCTGAAGGTAAGGATGCCGAGCGCGAAGCAGGACGTCTCGGGCTGGACGAAGTAGAAGCATATCTCGCGGGCTCTATCGTGCCGCGAATGATTGGTGACGGAGTCTTGCAGCCTGTCGATCCCGACGCCGATCCAACAGGTGCGCGGCTTCGGCTAAGTGAAGCTGTGTGGCTCGAGATTGGACCTAACAGGGGTGAGATCGCCGAGGTGTTTCTGCACACAGGCGAGCACTCGATGGCTGATCTCAAGCCAAAGCCGGGTATCGTCGTCGATGGAAGCGTTCTCGAAGCAGAGCATCTCGTGAAGGCATACCGGCGTCGCGCCGTCGTGAACGATGTTGGACTGCGGCTGCAGCAGGGAGAGATCGTTGGACTCCTGGGACCCAACGGAGCAGGGAAGACGACTACGTTCTACATGATCGTCGGTCTCATCGAGCCACAGGAAGGCCGGATTTTGCTCGACGGCCAGGACATCACGAACATGCCGATGTTCAAGCGCGCGCGGCTCGGGGTAGGTTACCTGTCGCAGGAGCCGTCCATCTTTCGAAAGCTGTCCGTCGAAGACAACATCATGGCGATTCTGGAGACTCTGCCCATCTCGAGAGTTGAGCGACACAAGCGCCTGGAAAGGCTTCTGGACGAGCTCAGCATCAAGCGCCTTCGGAAAAACAAGGCGTATTCTCTTTCCGGCGGTGAACGGCGGCGGCTCGAAATCACCCGCGCGCTTGTCACGGACCCGAAATTCATGATGTTGGACGAGCCTTTCGCTGGTGTCGATCCGATCGCCGTCCACGACATTCAGACCATTGTGGCCGGTCTTCGCCACCGGGGAATCGGCGTCCTCATCAGCGATCACAACGTCGAGCAGACCCTCGACATCGTCGACCGTGCGTACATTATGTTCGATGGACAGGTCAAGGTTTCAGGGACGGTCCGGGATCTTGTCTTCGACGATACGGTGGCCGACATCTATCTCGGCCCCACACTTACAGCGCGCTTGAGACAACGCTTTTCACACGTGAAGGACGCGGGAGCGGCATCGTGAAGCCCGGAATGAGTCAGTCGACGCAGCTCAGGCAGGAGCTGAAGATCAATCCTCGTCTGTATCAGGCGATGGATCTTCTGTACATGCCTCTGCTCGACCTTCAGCAGCATCTGAAGCAGGAGCTTCTCAACAATCCTTTCCTCGATCTCGTCGAGGCCGACGAGGAAGACGAAGAGGAACAGACTGAGAGCGAGCCGGATGCAGTTGCCGAAACTCCCGAGGAAAAAGAGCGCGGGGAAGAAATCGATTGGGAAGAAATTCTTCTCGATGGATTCGACACCGCCGGCGGCCGACGGGAGGAGCATGAAGAGCGCGAGTACTATGAGCCCGTCACCGTCGCAACACGCGACCTGAGCGATCACCTTCGGGATCAGGTAAGCCTCCTCGAGCTCGACCCTCGCCAGATGCTGCTCGCCGATGAGTTCCTGGGCAACATCAATGATGACGGATATCTCGCATCTCCCGTCGAGGAAATCGTCGCGTCGCTCAACGAAGTCATCGCCAACGCGGCCGAGGCAGAGGATCGCGAGCTCGCCGATCTTCCGATGTATACCGTGGAGGAAGGCGAGGAGATGCTTCGGACCGTCCAGGAGCTCGACCCTCCCGGAGTTGGAGCGCGCGACCTTAGAGAATGCCTTCTACTCCAGCTAAAGGAAGCAGGGCTTACGCAGTCAGTTCCTTATCGTCTGGTTCGCGATTGCTTCGAAGAGCTCATTGCACACAGGTGGAGCGAGATCTCGAAGCGGTTTGGAATCAGTGCGAGTGACGTGCAGAAAGCCGCCGACGAAATCGCCAAGCTCGATCCGAAACCCGGGCTCCGCTTCAGGTCGGGAGATGAGAACTACATCATCCCAGACTTGATCGTCGACAAGATCGACCAGCAGTACCACGTTTTTCTCAACGATGCGAATCTTCCGCGACTCCGCCTCAGCAAGGCATATCAGGAGATCGCGCGCGACAAGAAGAAATTCGAGGGAGAGAACAAGGAATTCATTTCCAACAAGCTCAATTCGGCCAACTGGATGATCCAGGCGATCGAGCAGCGCAGGCAGACGATGCTGAAGGTGATGAATTACATCGTCGACAGGCAGCGTGAGTTCTTCGAGAAAGGCGTGCAGTTCCTCAAGCCGCTGACGCTTCGCGAAGTCGCGGAAGTCATCAACATGCACGAGTCGACGGTGAGCCGTGTGACCAACGAGAAGTTCGTGCAGACGCCGCGCGGCGTGCTGCCTCTCAAGTTCTTCTTCTCATCGGGGCTCGCGACTTCGGACGGCGATGACGTTTCCGCCCGGGGCATCAAGGCGCAGCTCGAGAAGCTGGTGCAGGAGGAGGATCCCAAGCATCCGCTAACCGACCAGGCCATCGTGAACATTCTTCGCGAGAGCGGTGTGCAGATCGCCCGGCGCACGGTGGCAAAATATCGCGACCAGCTTGGCGTTTTATCAGCGAGAATGCGTAAGCGGATATGACCGCTATCCGGTCTGAGATGGCAGACGATACCGTCGTTGCATCGCTTTCATCTCCCCGGGATTCGCGTCCTGTTCAATCGCCTGTCGTCAGTGTTCTCGTTCCGGCGAAAGATGAGGCAGACAATCTTCCGCTGTTCGTGGAGCAGGCCGCCGCGGCGTTCGCACCGTGGCCTGGATTGTACGAAGTGATTGTCGTGGATGACGGGTCGGTAGACGGAACCTGGCAAACGCTCGAGACACTTTTGGAGCGTTACCCATTCCTGCATGCAGCACGGCACCGCGCGCGAAGAGGAATAGCAGAGTCCCTTCGCACCGGCTACCTGAATTCTCGCGGCAAGGTTCTCGTGTTCTATCCCGCCGATCTCCAGTACCGGCCGGAGGACATTCCGCGTCTCGTTCAGCCGATACTCGATGGTGTAAGTGACATGGTCACCGGGTACAAACAGGGTGAATACGAGAACGCGTGCGTGTCGGGTATCTACAATCGCCTGAGCCGCAGTCTCTTCAAGGTACCGGTACGCGATCTGAACTCGGTAAAGGCTTACCGGCGTGAGGTAATGGAGGCAATTCCCGCGCGGCCCGACTGGCATCGTTACATGATCGTCATGGCTGTCGCGCAGGGATTCACGGTTTCAGAGGTTCCGGTGCCTCTTTACCCGCGCCATGCAGGCCAATCGAAGTTTGGAATTGGACGTATTCCGGTTGGCGTGATCGATATGCTCGCCGTGTGGTTCGAGCTTCGTTTCGCGAAAAAACCGCTCCTTCTGTTTGGAATGCTCGGCGCAGCTCTGTTCACGCTCGGCGTGATCGCTGGTCTTGTCGCGCTGATCGTTCTTCTGGTGAAAGGGGAGGGCTTGCGTTCGGTCTGGACCATTATCCAAACCTGCCTCGTTCTAGGAAGCGTGTTTTTCTCGACCGGTTTTATCGGTGAGCTCGTTGCAGCTCAACGCGCCGAGACACGCGAGCTGCGATCACGAATCGAAGAGCTGGCGCACGGAAGCAATACGCTCGCCAAGCGCTGATATTGAAAGTCCTATTTCTCACGCACTCGTTTCCGCGATTTTCCGGGGACGCGCCCGGTTCATTTCTGCTTCGTCTGGCCGTTGCGCTGCGAGATGAAGACATTCGGGTGCACGTCGTTGCTCCTGCGGCGGAAGGTGTGCCGACGGACGACAAGATAGAGGGCATCGCTGTGGAGCGTTTTCGGTACGCGCCCCGCAAATACGAGAAGCTCGCGTACACCGGCAACATGGCGCAGGATGTAGCGACTTCATGGAGCGCCCGGCTCGCGCTGGTCGGATTTTTCGGATCTGACTTTGTGAGCGCAGTCGGCGCGAGAAGAAGCTTTGAGCCGGACGTGATTCACGCGCACTGGTGGTTTCCAAGCGGAGTCGTGGGATCGTGGCTGGCGTCCCTTTCGCACAGGCCACTGGTCACGACCCTCCACGGCACTGACGTACGCCTCGCCAAAAAGATCGGCATGAGCCGGTCTCTGATGAAAAGAGTCTTGAACCAGTCAGCAGCGGTGACCACCGTATCGAGCTGGCTCTCCTCCGAGGTGGCTGCACTCATTTCGGTACCCCGGCCTGACGTTGCTCCGATGCCTGTCGCGACTGACAAGTTCGTACCAGGAGGTTTTCGGGAGAAGGAGCGTTTTCTTTTTGCGGGCCGGCTGAATCGCCAGAAGGGCCTGGAGTATCTCATCAGAGCGTTAGCGAAGATGAAGCAGCGCGCACTCCTCGACGTGGTTGGCGAAGGATCGATGGAGCACGAACTTCGCACTCTCGCTGCCGAGCTCGGGGTGGGAGACCGAATTGCGTGGATGGGTCAGTTGAAACAGCCCGACCTCGTTCGGCTCTATCAGACTGCAACTGCGGTTATCGTCCCTTCGACCGACGAGGGACTGGGTCTCGTTGCCGCCGAGGCTTTGCTGTGTGAGACGCCGGTTGTGGCGTTCAGGTCTGGCGGACTTACCGATGTCATTCAGCATGAGCGCACTGGAATTCTCGTCGAACCGGGAAATCCAGAGGAGCTGGGCGCCGCGCTCGACCGAGTGCTGTCGTCGCCCGACTACTGCCGCGACCTTGGAAAGGCGGGAAGGATGTTCGCGTTGTCGGCGTTTGCGCCTGAATCGGCCGCGCGGCAATACGCAGGTATTTACAAGCGAGCACTTGTCGATCGCTCGTCGTAGGATTTTCCTCGCGGCGCAGTGGCTCTTCGCGGCGATCGTAATTCTAGCTGCCGCTCGTGCGCTCAACGGTCAATGGAAACTTGCAGCGGAGCGGCTCGAATCGATTCGCGTCGGCTGGGCATGGGTCGGACTCGCTACGCTCATCGTGTTTCTCACTTACGTGTTACTGATCGAAACATGGCGGCGAGTCCTCATCGCGTCCGGTGAGACACTTCCGTTTTTCGTGGCGGCCCGCATCTGGTTCGTTTCGAATCTCGGAAAGTACGTGCCGGGAAAAGTCTGGTCGATTGCTGCGATGACCTTGATGTCGCGCGAGCAGTCGGTCTCACCGCTCGTGGCGGCCGGCTCGTCGGTTCTGGTCCAGCTGCTCTCGATCGCAACAGGCATTGCAGTTGTTCTCGTTGCCGGCGTGCAGGCGGTGGAGAACCGGGTGTTGGCTGCCGGCGTTCTCGTCGTTGTCGTCGCGCTGGTCGCCGCCGCACCGCGCCTTTTACCTGCAGCAGCTCGAGTCGCTGCATCGCTGACCGGGAAGCAGATAGAGATGCCTCACATTGCCGCCCGAACCGTCTGGTCGGCCGCCGCGCGATCGATGATCTCCTGGATAGCGTACGGCATCGCCTTTCAGTTTTTTGTTCGCGGAATACTGGGAACTTCTTCTGGCGCCTCTGCCTCGTACGTCGCAGTTTACGCCGCGTCGTACATCATCGGGTTTCTCGCGCTCTTTGCACCGGGCGGCGCGGTGGTGCGCGAAAGCGCTCTCGTCACCGGCATGGTCCGTCTCGGGTTGTCCAGCCAGGCAGACGCGCTTGCGATTGCGATCGCATCGAGACTGTGGCTGACTGCCGTCGAGATTTTGCCCGGACTCTTCTTTCTTGCGATCCGAAAATCCGTTCCTCGTCCCATCCAGTGAAACCGACTGAAGGCAGCAACAGCAGCACAGGAGGCGAGTTCGATCCGTCGAGGGGAGGAGGACACACCATCGTCTTCGAAGACGATCCCGAAACGCTTCCATCGGGGCAGCTCGTCCCGCCTGTCAACACCTCGGTAACACGCGAAGCAGTCGGCGATGCCGGGCCTCGCCGCGGCGGTTGGTGGGCAGCGCTCCTGTATTCATTGGCGACACTGGCCCTCGGATATCAGGCCCTGGCCGGAAGATTCCTTGCCGGGCCGAACAGTGACCAGTACGTCGCAGGCTACGCGTTTCGCGAATTCGGCGCGAGCATGCTCAAGGCGGCGCATGGATTTCCGCAGTGGAATCCGTACTTGTTCGGGGGAATGCCGTACGTAGCGGCCATGCACGGCGACATCTTTTATCCGACTTTTCTGCTACGGCTCGTGCTGCCAACCGACATCGCCATGACCTGGTCGTTCATGTTGCACCTCTTTCTTGCGGGTCTTTTCACTTACCACTTCGTACGGGCCAGCGGCTTCGGATTCTATTCCGCGTTGTTTGCCGGTGTGGCGTACATGATGAGCGGGCAGCTCGCATCGCTCGTTTCGCCGGGGCACGACGGAAAGCTGTTCGTCAGCGCGTTGTTTCCGCTCACTCTCTGGATGCTCACACTCGCCGTTCGGGACGGGCGCAAGTGGACCTGGGGTGTCGTGTCGCTGGTGATCGGGCTCGCGGTGCTTAGCCCGCATCCGCAGCTGCTTCAATACCTGTTGCTTGCAAGTGCGGCCTTCACTCTTCATCTCGGAATATCTGCTGCGCGCCGAGGCGATTTGCCATGGCGTGAGATGGCGATTCGGTTGGCGCTTGCCTTGGGAGCGGTCGCGCTAGGCCTGGCGATGGGCGCGATCCAATACCTTCCTGTTCGCGAGTACGTTGCATGGTCACCACGCGCTGGCGGGTTGCCGGATTACGCGACCGCCGTGTCGTACGCATGGCCAATTAAGGAACTGTTCGACGCATATCTCCCGCAGTTCACGGGGATGATCGACGGATACTGGGGAGAAAATGCGATCCATCTCCACAGCGACTACCTCGGCGTAGCAGCATTGCTGATGGCAGGAGCATCGTTCTCCCGCCTCGGACGCGATCCGCGCAAGGGGTTTCTGATCTTCTGGATGATCACCGTCGTCATCGCACTCTTGTGGGCGCTCGGCGGCGACACGCCGTTTTATCACATCCCTTATGCGATAATACCGGGGACAAAATATTTCCGCGCGCCAGCGACAGTCTTCTTTGTCGGAATGATGGGAATCGCGGTTCTCGGCGCAGCTGGCGTCGAGCGGGTGCTGATGCGCGACATTGGATACCGATACGCATTTGCGTGGCTCGGCATCGCTGCGGTCATTGCGGGGCTCGCGACTGCAGGCGTGCTGACTGATTTCGCTCAGGCGCTCGCGCCTGATGACATGCTCGATGCAGTGAATGCCAACGCGGGTGAGGTGATTTACGGGGCGTGGAGATCGCTTGCGTTTGTACTGCTCGCGGCCGCAGCGATCATAGCGTATCGAAAGGCCAGGCTGCCGATGGCGGTCGCGGGCTGGGCGCTCGCGGCGATCGCGGCGGTTGACTCGTGGACCATCATGCGGAACTACTGGATTTTCTCTCCGCCTGCATCGGTGACGTACAAGTCCGATCCGTCACTGGAGAAAATCAAAGCCGACCCGCAACCATCGCGCGTGCTCGCAATGGCGCTGAAGGAGATTCCATTTCGCGACGTGAACCTCGAGGGCGACGGGCTCATGATTCACGGAATTCGCGGCGTACTCGGATATCACGGCAACCAGCTTGGACGTTACAACGCGCTTCTCGACAAGGACGAAGGCTTTCGGGAAGTACTCGACCCCCGGATATGGCAGCTGCTCAACATTCGGTACCTGTTGACGAATTCAGCAGATGTGAAAGAGGCATTTCCTGGTGCACAATGGGTTATCGGCCCGGTAAAGGACAACGCTGGCGCCGATGTCTATCTCTATAGAATGCCGGGTGAGAATCCATACGCCTGGGTGACCCCGACGATCGTCAAAGCGGAAGATGACGCAGTTCGCGCTACGTTGCTTCATCCGGCCTTTGACGTGAAAGCTGCGGCGCTCTTTGCGAAGGATGCTCCCGTGGATGGAGTGCAAAGCCTGCAGACCCTTCCGGTACCGTTGCCGATAAGTACGAGCGTCGATCAATACTCGCCCGGTCATGCGACCATAACGTTGTCAGATCGCGCACCGCGGGGCTCCGCCCTCGTTGTCTCCGAGAACTACTACCCCGGCTGGCATGCTACCGTCGATGGAAACCCGGTTGAGGTGGGCAGGGTCGACTATTCATTGATTGGAGTGGAGTTGCCCGAAGGGGCACGAAAGGTTGAGCTTTCGTTCGACAACCCCACATACGAACGAGGTAAGCTCATCACTCTGGCTGCCCTTCTGGCAGCGGTGGTCCTCATCTTTTTCGGTGCTGCAAAGGAGCGAAAACGGTTTGCCTGAACGGTCTCTCATCATTGTTCCGACCTACAACGAGAAGGAGAACATCGCCAAGCTCGTATCGGCTGTGCTTGCAACGGATCCGTCGATTGACGTGCTCGTCGTCGACGACGGATCGCCGGACGGCACCGGCGCGCTCGTCGACGCGATTGCCTCCTCGGAGCCGAGGGTGCATGCAATCCACCGCGCATCAAAGCTTGGATTGGGAACGGCGTACCTTGCGGGCTTCAGCTGGGCGCTGGCGAGAGACTACGCATTCGTTTTCGAGATGGATGCCGACTTCTCGCATGCTCCGGAGAAAATCCCGCATTTTCTCGATGCAATAAAGAATGCTGACCTGGTAATCGGCTCTCGCTACCAGAATGGTCAGGTGAACGTGGTCAATTGGCCGATGAGCCGGCTTTTCCTGAGCTACTCCGCTAACATTTACGCAAGGACGTTGACGGGCGTACCGATCTTTGACGCCACTGGAGGCTTCAAGTGCTTTCGCCGCGAAGTCCTGCAAGCGATTGATCTGTCGGATGTAAGGTCCAACGGTTATGCATTTCAGATCGAGATGACTTTCCGGGCGTGGAAGAAAGGATTCAGAATCGTCGAAATACCGATTGTCTTCGTCGATCGCACAGAAGGAGCGAGCAAGATGTCGAAGAAAATTGTTCGCGAAGCCGTGTGGATGGTCTGGAGACTCCGCTGGTGGGGCATTACGGGAAGGGTGTGATGGAGATGAACCGCGAGTTCTACAAGATGAGCGGATCGGGGAACGACTTTGTGTTCTTCGACATGACCGACGGCGAAGCCCCCGAGCTCGAGATGCCCGCTGCTATCAAAGCCCTGAGTGCAAGGGCGACCGGGGTTGGCGCAGACGGCGTGGTTTTTCTGCGTCCCGGCACCGATGATTCCATCTCGATACGCTACTACAACAGCGACGGCTCACTCGGCGAGCTATGTGGCAACGCGACTCTGTGCGCAACGAGGCTCGCGCACGAGATCGGCATGGTCTCCGGCGGAGAGATCTCCATTCGGACGGATGCGGGCCTGGTAAGGGCACGTATGGCGGACGGGCTGCCGGAAATCGACCTGGCGCCGGTCTCCGAGGTCGACCTCGAGCTCCCGGCAATCTCGAAAATATCAAGGGAACAGAGTCTCGGTTTTGCGCGGGTTGGAGTTCCTCATGTCGTCATCGTCGATTCTGATATTTCATCCGTCGAGGTGGCCGCGAGGGGCTCGCTCATCAGACACGACCGGTCATTGCCGGACGGCGCAAACGTGAACTTTATCGCTGCCAAAGAGGCCGGATGGTCGATTCGGACCTACGAGCGCGGGGTCGAAGGTGAGACCCTGGCGTGTGGGACCGGGGCGGTCGCCAGCGCAATATTGCTGGTAGAATGGGGTAGGGCTGTCTCGCCGGTGACCCTTGAGACAAGGTCCGGCCGGGATCTAACCGTGACCGTCCATCGAGAAGGCCCGCTCTGGTACCCATCACTCAAAGGCTCGGCAGAAATTGTCTTTGCCGGCGAGCTTCGGGATCTGTCACTGCGCTGACGGAGCCGAATCCGGAAAGGCTCAAAGAATCGTTTGTCGACGCCGTAACGGTGAGTTATTCCGAATCTCGCGACAGCGATGATCCGGAAGAGTTGTCCGCATAGCACGCCGACGGTTCGTAGCACAGCGGAACTGCCGACTCCTGACATCCTGTCCAGGTGGAGCTACCCAACGTACGCCAGGGCAACGGTTTAGGCACACAAGCGATCTGAAGGGAGTTCCAGTTCTCCACAGTTATCCACCGCCTGTAGTTTACATAACATATATTATACGTTGTTGATTGGAGGCAAGAGTCCGGGCTCGTCCGACCACCGGCGCCTTACTGACGCCACCGCTCCCCCCCACCGACTGTCAGCTCTTCGGCTGAGTCTTCGCCGTCAACTCTCCCAGTCGCACGCGAGCTTCGCCGGCAACCGTGCCCTTCGAATCTGCTCCCAACACCGTCCAGATCGCCTTAGCTTTGGCCGAGTCGCCGCCGCTCAGGTACGCTCTCGCTGACAGCGATTCGAACCGCTGGCGATCTGGGTCGAACCGAGCCACCTTCGCCGCCTTTTCATACTCCTCGCCGGCTTCCTTGAACTTCTTCAGCTGCTCATAGCCTGCTGCCAATAGGGCGTGTGCCGAAGATCCGAAATACTCGGAATTTCCGATCTTGTCCTCAGAAGCCTTTAGCTCATCGACCCCAGCCTGAAACTTGTTCTGGTCATATAGAACCTGAGCCAGCGACAACCTCGCCTCTGCCGCGGCGGTTGTTCCGTCGTACCTGCTGACCATCTTTCTAAGATCGGATTCCGCCAGCGGCAAATTGCCCGAAACCGCCGATCGCTGCGCCGTGAAATAAGCTTTCTCGGCCCGCTCTGCCTTCAGGTCCTTCGAACGATTGTAGAACCAGCCTCCCACCACAACGGCGGCGAGGGTCAGCGATCCCCACACCACCTGACGGCTGTGAAGCTCGAACCAGTCCATCATTGACTCTGTGCGATCTGACGAAGAAAGAGGTACGGTCATTTTTTTGTTATGTGATTGATTCGGAGGTTGGTGCCCCCCGAGGTGATGAAAAATAGCGAAACACAAGGACGATCGGGCTCCAGTGGTTGAAATCACCCACAATGATTATCGCTGGATCTCAGCGCAGGATCGCCGAATCGAGGAACCTGACGTGCCGCTCGACGAATCCCGATCGAAGGTGATTAGGGTCGAAATAGACGGGCTCCCCATCTCCGGTCACGGACGGGCACTCTACAGGACCGCAGAGAAGATCGATTGGATCGACTACTGTTGCCCCACTGCGCCCAGCAACAAGCCGCAGCCGGGCGTTCACCCATTTCGTCCTCGCGATGAATTCGCTTCGCGTCGTCATGGGAGGATGGGCTTCGGTTCCCAATCCGGCAAATCGTCGCGGTATCCCGGTGTTTCTGAGGTACGCAGCCTGCGTCGGATTGGAGAGAATCAGATACACTCGCTTGCCCGCTGCGGTCAGGCCGGCAATGTCGCGCTCGAAACGCTGCATCGCCTGTTCGCTCGCCTCGTTTCCGGGAGCGAGTTGAACTGAGGTGTCGCCAATGGTCGGGAGCGGAGCCCGTTCACCGAAATACAATTCCCAGTGGTCTGCGATCAACACCGTCTTCACGTTCGGACCCGCAGCAAACCTCATGGCTCGCCGGTTGAATCCGTCGCAGGCGAACGGTCTGCCGTACGGCCCTGTCCCGCGCCGGTTGACCTCCGGCAGCACTGGACACCCGCGATATGTGATCAAGACGGCTCTTCGACCGGATCGGCGCAATGAGTCTGCGAGCATTTCCACGCGAGGCCAATATTGCTCTGCGTTCGAATCACCGTAAACCAACACCATGTTCGAATCGCCTCCGGCCGTTGCATATCTGACGTTGCCGTAAGGGTCCACAACCGGATTCTCAGCTGGCTCTCGCCACTCCGGGCCCCAACGCGCTTCCCTGTGCGCCCGGGAATCATCCAGTCGTGTGCCAACGATCCCAGAATACGCAGCAATTCCCATCACTGCGGTGATCGCGAGTCCGGGAGCAAGTAGTACCGCGCTTCGCCGCTTCCGCGCCCCGAAGCGAATTGGGCGCTCGATCAGACGGTAAGTGGTAACCGCAAGCATCACCGAGGCAACGACGACGGCCGCTCTCACCCCCGGCGGTGCGGCGCCCTCATACACAAGCTTCGCGAATACGAGGAGCGGCCAATGCCAAAGGTAGAGCGGGTAGCTCACAAGCCCAACACCGACCGGCACCGGATGGCTCAGGACCCGCGAATTCAACCAGGTTTGCCCGCCGGAGGCGATGAGGAGAATGGTTCCACACACGGGGATGGCAGCTTGCCAGTTGGGCCACGGATCTCTCGTACGAGCCTGAAACAACGAAACGCCAATCAGGGCCAACCCGCACAAGGACAGAATCTCCCTGCGATGCGTGCTCATCTCATTCCACCATCGCGAGGCCGGCGTGCGGCTGAGCTCTGTTTGAATCAGCAGCGACCCTGCAAGAATTTCCCAGAAGCGCCCGACCGGCAGGTAGAACGAGGCGGTCGGTCGGCGGTTGTGAATCAGCCAGATGTTGATGAGAAAAGAAGCCACAATAATGGCAATCGACCATCGCCAAATACTGCGCCCGGTTCTGGACAGGAGCAGAAGAGTGAGCGGCCAGAAAAGATAGAACTGCTCCTCCACCCCAAGCGACCAGAGATGTTGCAAAGGGTTTTCCGCGGAGTCGAAATACCCACGCCCGCGCCACGCGAAAAAATTGGACGAGAACGTAGAGCCGCCGAGTGTGTGTTTTCCGACGATCGGAAATTCGCCCGCAGACATGAACAGCCAGCCCAGCAGCCACGTGAACGCCAGCACAACCAGTAGCGCGGGTATGATCCGATTGACTCGTCGCACATAGAATTCGCTGAGCGACATCTTTCCGGCTTCAATTCCGCGAAGGATGATACCGGAGATCAGATATCCGGAGATGACGAAAAACACGTCGACTCCAATGAATCCGCCCTGCATCCCGGGAACCCGTGCATGGAACAACACGACAGCCGTTACCGCCAGCGCGCGAATGCCGTCGATGTCAGCTCTGTATTGCGACTTGTCGATTTGAGCGTTCAATGTTGGGAGCGGATCGGAGGTTCAGGCCCGCGCGTCGTCGCGAGAGGTTCTCTTTGAGTGCGCGGTTTCCAGGTCCTGCCCAACGACGATCTCGATCCAGATGCCTGCGACGAGTGCCCCCGGGGTGACTCGAACACCCGGCCAACGGTTTAGGAAACCGCTGCTCTATCCACCTGAGCTACGGGGGCGCGACACATGCCAACTTAAACGCCACCGACCTGT
>JBBQYO010000045.1:0-15466 GCA_038208605.1 Gemmatimonadales bacterium
AAGTGAACCCGCCATCCTACGCTCCTTACCTTTTCCAGTTGAATGCCAGCCGCGCCTTCGTCACGGCGGCAAGCGGAACGCGGTGGGTGCTTCCCGACGCGTCTTCTACGACAATCAGTTCTGATCCGGTATCACCTTCGACGCCGGCAATGCGCACTTCTTTCGAGCTGAGTCCTGGCTGTCCCTCGGCAGGATGCGCGGTGACGACCGCATCCCGTCCGACGAACCGGCGCCAGTCGCCAGCATTTCTGAGCGGTCTTTCGACCCCTGGTGAAGACACTTCCAGTACGTAGATGGTGCCTACGACATTGCCTTCGTCGAGCTTTGCCTCGATCGCGCGCGATGCTCTGGCGCAATCGTCGACGGTGATCTTTTCGCCGTCCACTCGTTCGATGCGGACGTCGAGTACCGGGCGGTTCTTCGTGCCTGCGGACCGGAGCTCGAACAGCTCTAACCCGAGGCTTGTAAGTTCATTCGCTACAATATTTTGTAGAGCTTCGTTCATCTAATTTCGAGCAGACTGCTGCAAACAAAAAAATGTGGGGGGCATCCCCACATTTTCGAGCGCTGCACTAGCTGCGCTACGTCGTACAATCTAGGTATCGCTACTTATAGAGTCAAGGCAACGCGCCTGGAAACCCGTTCAGTCCGGAGCAGTCAGTTCACAGTCATTGAGTGGTCACTCATCCGTTTTCGAAAGGCGGAGCAGTTCGATCGTTGGCAACCAAGCCCAGACCACCGGCCAGCACGAGGTTCCGGCCTTTGCGCTCACTGAAAACTGTCAGACCCAAAAACCGTCTCCTGAGAACTCCGGACTCAATGGGTTGGTTTTACCCGATGATGCCGGCGACTATGACCGCAACCTGGCGCCCGGTATCTCCCGCTCGGTGCGAGAAGAACCGATCGTTGTCGCACTTCGTGCAGTCCGCGCTCACAGAAAGATCAGTCACGCCCGACTCCGCCGCGTGCTCAGCAATCAATGAGCGAATGTCGACATTCCCGGCGCGGTTTGAGGGTTGGCCCGTGAGCTCGGAGCGGACATCAGCACTCACTTCGTAGCAGCGACCGCATATGGCAGGACCCAGATGGACCTTGATCTCATCGGGAGGGATACCAATCCGGGCATACGCGTGGAGGCCGGCATCGATCATTCTGGCTGCGGTCCCGCGCCACCCAGAGTGAAGAACGGCGACGATCCCCGACTGGTGCGCCATGAAAATTGGAACGCAGTCGGCCACTGAAACGGCGAGCGCGATTCCCCGCTCCGCTGCGAGATGACCATCCGCCTCCCCCGTCCTCAGCAATCCCTCCCAGCCACCACTGTGTGTGATGACGTGATTGCCATGCACCTGCCTCCCGATCACAGTCCGTCTCGAGTAACCCGATAGACTCTCCTGCAGTCCGGTCCAACGCGACATCACCTCGATTGTCGGATCCGGGCTGGCGAGGCTGAACGTCCCCGCATCCCGAGTGGTCGTGAAGGCGCGAATGCCGAACGCTGCGAAACCCGGCACTTCCTCCCTGGGGATGGTCTCCAGCGCCGCCGTCATTTCCGCCGGTCTGCGACCCGATCCACGTTCGCGCCGAGGGCACGGAGACGGTCGTCGATTCGCTCGTACCCGCGCTCGATCTGATTGACGTTGTTGATGATGCTCTTTCCCTGGGCGCAAAGCGCCGCGATGAGAAGAGCCATTCCCGCACGGATGTCCGGCGAGTCGAGCGTCGCGCCGCGTAGCTTCGATGGACCGGAGACCAGGGCGCGATGAGGATCACACAGCACGATCTTCGCGCCCATTCCGATGAGCTTGTCGACGAAGAACAGGCGAGACTCGAACATCTTCTCGTGCATCATGATCAGACCTTCGCACTGAGTCGCGGTAACGATTGCGATCGACATCGAGTCAGCAGGGAACGCCGGCCACGGCTGGTCTTCCAGCTTGGGTACGTGATCGCCCATGTCTGCCTGAATGCAGAGCGTCTGCCTGGCGGGAACGATCAGATCGTCTCCGTCCACTTCGCACTTGATACCTAGCCGCTCAAATCCCATGCGTGTGGAACGCAGGTGCTCGATCCCGGCATCCTGAATTCGCAGCTCTGATCGCGTCACTGCTGCAAGCCCTATGAACGAGGCAACCTCGATGTGATCGGGTCCGATCGTGTGTGTGACCTCGTTCTTTCCGAGCGGAAGTCCACCCTCGATCGTGATTTTGTTGGTGCCGAGCCCGTCGATTTTCGCGCCAAGTGCCTGGAGAAAAAGGCCGAGGTCCTGAACGTGCGGCTCGCTTGCCGCGTTGCGCAGGATCGTTCGCCCCTCGGCAGCGACAGCCGCTACGAGCGCGTTCTCGGTTGCCGTGACGCTGGGCTCGTCGAGGAACACATCGGCGCCGCGAAATCGTGTGATGCTGAGCTTGAGCAGCCCGCCTTCAAACGAAGTCTTTGCGCCGAGCTGCTCGAGAGCGAGGAAGTGAGTGTCGAGCCTGCGGCGGCCGATTACGTCGCCCCCGGGCGGCGGGAGCTTGATCTCACCACAGCGCGCAAGCAACGGAGCCGCGAGCAGAATCGATGCTCGAATCTTCGCGCAGAGGCTGGCGTCGAGATCGCTCGCGACGAGATCGCGCGCTTCGATACAAAGCGAGTTCTGGCCGGTCCACTCAACGGCCGCCCCCACCGACTGCAGCAGCTCGATGAGAGTCTCGATGTCGCGAATGTGCGGCACGTTCTCGAGACGAACGGTGCTTTCGGAAATGAGTGCGGCCGCCACGATCGGCAGCGCGGCGTTCTTGTTTCCTGACGGACGGATTGTGCCGCTGAGAGTTCGACCACCCTCGACGACGTATTGGACTGCAGGCATTTCTCTCATGATGCGGGAAAGGGGGGAACCTGGCGCGACGAACGGGACAGAACGCCATCGCGGTTGCGCTAATATATTGTGGTAGCACTCTTCGTACCGTTCGCCCTCCTTCATAGATGGATGGCCTTACCCTTGCACACAACGCGCGCATGACCGTATGGCTAAGCACGGGGGCGCACTGGCTGCTGCAGGCCGCAGCCGCGCTGCCCGATACGATCGTAACCAAGCAGATTCAGCCTGAGGCATCGACCTTCGAGAAGATCACGACTTACGCGAGCGGCCTTGCCTCAGTCGCTCTGCTCGTGCTCGCTGTGGCGCTGGTTCCGGCGGCGTGGAATTTTCGAAAAAGCTACGCCAAGATCAGTGATATGCTCGACCGTATTTACGGAGACATCAATCCGATAATGCGTCACGCGAGCACGATCGCGGACAACGTGAACTATATCTCTACCTCGGTTCGCGTCGATGTTCAGCAGGTCAGCCAGACGATTGCCGCGGCGAACCAGAAGCTTGCTGCGTCTCTTGCACTGGCTGAAGAAAGAATCAAGGAGATGAACGCTCTCATGGCCGTCGTTCAGGAAGAGGCCGAGGGAGTGTTCGTGACTACCGCTTCCACCTTGCGTGGAGTGCGAACCGGCATTCATGAAGCATTTGACAAGGAGGAGGAGCTGGATGGCAGATACCTTGAAAGCGGCACCGAGTGGGAGAAGCCGCGCCCGCGCGTCCGTCCGCGAGACGAATTCGGACGGGGAGCGTAACCAGCAGTTCGATCTGCTCACCGCCGCTCTGCTCGGCGCTGCTGTGGGCGCGGTAGTAACGCTGATGTTCCGGTCGGGGCCCGGTGGCAGGCGACCGATTGGTCCGCTTCTCTCGGCAACAGGCAAAGGCGCTAAGTGGGCGGCGCTCGCCGGTCTTGACGGAGCGCGATGGGCGGGCGACCGCGCCTCACCAGGCGCTCGATGGGCTGCGGACAGAGGACGCGAGGGTGCACGCTGGGCCGGTGATAAATCGGCACGCGGTTACCGCGTTGCGCGCGACCGCGGCGAAGAGCTGGTCGACGCACTTCCAACTGAGGAAGTCGCGGAGTCCGTTCGCGAGTACGTCGACGGTGCGCGCGAGGCGATCAACGACGTAGTACGCGCCGAGATGGATGATCTCCGCAAAGCAGTTCGTCGCCAGCGGAAGCGGATCGGTATCTAGATTGGGCCGGCTGTCGGCACGACAGCCAGCAGTCCTGCTGGTGTGCGTGGTTGGCGTTGCGCTCATAGCAATCGCCGCCACGCCCGCGCCCGCATACGCGTGGACTCCCGGCACTCACATTTTCCTCGGCGAAGCGATAATGCGGTCGCTTTCCCTGCTGCCGGCGTCAGTCGGGCAGATCATTTCTGCATTCCCGTATGATTTTCTGTACGGGAGCATTGCGGCCGATACAAGCATCGCAAAGAAATACGCGGCGGCAGGCAGGCACTGCCATTCCTGGAACGTTGGAATGGAGATCTACCAGCGCGCGGGCCCGGAACCGATGCAGGCATTCGGGCTCGGCTATCTCGCTCATCTTGCCGCCGATACTGTCGCGCACAATTACTTCGTGCCTCACCAGCTCGCGATCACGTCGACGACATCGGCGCTCGGTCACAGCTACTGGGAAAGCAGAATTGACACTCACGTTGGCGAGAGGTTTGCCCGGCGCGCTCGCGAAGTGATTCTGCTCGATCATTCAGCCTCGGATGGGCATCTCGACCGGATACTGAGCCCGACAATTTTCAGTACTCCGACGAATCGCCGAATTTTTCGGGGCATGGTCTACGTGACCGACACCGAGTCGTGGCAGCGAATTTTTCAGATGGTTTCGGAAAAGAGCCGCTGGGACCTGCAGGAATACGACGTGTCCGCGTACATGATGCGCTCTTACGACTACATCGTCGACTTGTTCAATCGCTTCGATTCTGCTGAGCCGTTTCTACTCGACCCCGCCGGTCTCAGCGCGCTGCGAGAGGCGAAGCGCGTACGCCGCGCTGCACTCAGAAACGGCGACGAGGCAATCGTTGCCGACAAGGCGAAGACCTACTTCGGATTACCGGCGAGCAGCCTGAGCTATGCGGCCGGTCTTTCCGAGCCGCTCTACCCCGCGGCGCGCAACGTCAACAACTGATTGACGCGCTTGGGGTCTGCCTTCCCCCCCGATTTCTTCATCACGAACCCGACGAGAACGCCCAGAAGCTTCTTCTCACCGGCGAGGTATCGCTTTGCTTCCTGGGGATGCTCCGCAAGAACTTCATCGATCCAGCCTGACAAAGCTTCGTCATCGCCGACTTGCAGCAGCGACAAGTCGTGAGCGACTTGGGCGGCCGGTTTTCCAGTTTCGGCCATCCGGGCGAAAATCACTCTCGCCGCTGCGTGACTGACCAAGCCATCCCGGATGAGGTTGATGAGCTGAGCCAGATCTGCCGGCCTCACAGCAAATTCTGAAAGCGGACGGCCGGACGCATTTACAGCCGCCTGAACATCACCCATGACCCAGTTCGTCGCCGCCTTAGGGTCACCTGACTGACGCGCGACGGCTTCGAAGTAGTCAGATGTAATTGGTATGGACGTCAGCTTGTCGATCTCATCAGTGCCAAGCTTGTACTCTTCGACGAATCTTTTCTTCCGATCAGCAGGAAGCTCGGTAACCGACGACTTGATCGTCGACATCCAATCGGCATGCAGCAGAAGCGGAAGCAGATCAGGTTCCGGGAAGTACCGGTAGTCGTGACTTCCTTCTTTCGCGCGGCTAACGCGCGCTTCGCCCTTCAAAGCGTCCCACAGCAGTGTCTGCTGGATAACCTGCTCGCCTCGACCGAGCAGACCGCACTGCCTCGCAAACTCGTATTCGAGTGCGCGCTCGACCCCGGAGAATGAGTTCATGTTCTTCACTTCCGTCTTCGTGCCCAGTTCTTTCTGTCCGACTGGGCGGGCACTCACGTTCGCATCGACGCGAAGGCTTCCCTCTTCCATACTCACGTCGCTGACGCCGAGGTACTGAAGGATCTGACGGAGCGTGCGGAGATAGGCACCCGCCTCTTTCGACGAGCGCATGTCGGGCTCGCTGACGATCTCGATGAGCGGGACGCCCGCTCGATTGAGGTCGATCGCCGTCACACCGGCATATCGATCGTGAAGTGATCTGCCCGCGTCTTCTTCCATATGAACGCGTGTGACACCGATCGACTTCTCTCCTTCACCCACATCGATCTTGACGCAGCCGTCGGTCGCGAGCGGCTGATCGAATTGCGAGATCTGGTAGCCCTTCGGCAGATCGGGATAGAAATAGTTCTTTCTCGCAAAAACTGACACCGGATGCAGCGTGCATCCGAGTGCGAGCGCAGCCCGCGCTGCCAGTTCTACCGCTCTCTCGTTCAGCACCGGAAGCGCACCGGGAAGTGCGAGACAGATCGGACACGTGTTCGTGTTGGGCGCATCGCCGAAGCTGGTCGAACATCCGCAGAACGCCTTGCTCCTGGTTTTCAGCTGAACGTGCACCTCGAGTCCAACCACCATCTCGTAAGCCGGTGCTGTCATTGGTGTGCCTCTCCGCCAAGCGCAGCTTCGAGCGCGTATGCGACACGGAACATCGTGGATTCGCAGAAATGACTGGCTAGTATCTGCCCGCCTACCGGACGACCTCCGACGCGCCCGATCGGGATCGACATCGCGGGCACGCCCGCGAGATTCGCCGTCACTGTAAAGATGTCGCTCAGGTACATCTCGTATGGATCAGTGACAGCGCCAATCGGGAAGGCAGTCGTCGGCGTGGTCGGAGTGAAGAGGGCGTCGATTCCGGCTCCGAACACATCGCGGAAATCGCGGGTGATCAGCGCTCGCACCGCCTGAGCCTTTTTGTAATACGCATCGTAGTAACCTGCCGACAACACATAGGTGCCGAGCAGAATGCGCCTGGTGACTTCGGGTCCAAAACCTTCTGACCTTGTTTGCGCATACATGTCGCGGAGCGCCGCGCTCTCGCTTCGCGGTCCATAGCGGACACCGTCAAAACGCGCGAGGTTCGATGACGCTTCAGCGGGAGCAAGGATGTAGTAGACAGGAATTGCCAGCGAAGTGTTGGGCAGCGCCACATCCACTACTTTTGCGCCGAGCGACTTTAGAAGATCGATGGATCGTTCGCAAAGCGCCCTGATGCCAGCGTCCAGCGATTCCGGAAAATATTCCGCTGGCACGCCGATCGTCATGCCATCGAGGGGTGCGGGCGACGTCGCGAGTGGCATGAACTCGTCGCGGTATGCAGGGACCTCGTGCGACGAGCTCGTTGAGTCTTTTGGATCGGGGCCTGAAATGATCTCCATCGCGATTGCGGCGTCGTCGACATTGCGCGCAATCGGCCCGATCTGATCGAGAGACGAAGCAAAGGCAACGAGCCCGAACCTGCTCACTCGTCCGTAAGTCGGCTTGACTCCGACAACTCCGCAAAAAGCTGCCGGCTGGCGAACCGAACCCCCGGTTTCGGAGCCGAGCGCGAGCGGGACGATCCCGGCTGCTACCGCTCCCGCTGATCCGCCCGATGACCCGCCTGTAACCAATCGCACATCGAGCGGATTTCGTGCGGGGCCGTATGCGCTGTTCTCGGTTGAAGAGCCCATCGCGAACTCGTCCATGTTCGTCTTCGCAACGACGATCGCGCCGGCTTCACGCAGCCTCGTGATCGCCGTCGCCTCATAAGGACTGACATATCCTGCGAGAATTTTCGAAGCGCACGTGGTAGGAAGACCAAGCGTCGCGATGTTGTCCTTCACCGCAAGGGGAATTCCCGCAAGCCGCCCGCCCTTTCCAGCGCGCGCCATAACTTCCACGAGTGACGCTGCGTCGCGACGCGCAAGATCGGTATCGGACCACAGGATGAGGTTGAGCGAATCCTTGCCGGATGCCGCCTCCTTCGCGCGCAGGAGGCTTGCGTCGATAGTGTCGACCGGAGACAGGTTCCCGCCGTCGACTTTTGCGGCGAGAGCGGAAGCGGAAAGCCGCGCAAAATCCGGAATCGTCATGGCGCCGAATCGGGTGCGTCTTCATGTGACGCAAGACGAGGAACCAGAAACAGGCCGTCCCTCATTACGGGCGCGAAAGTCTCGCGTGCGGTAAGCATCGTCAATGGCCCGCTGGAATCGGAGCGAAGCGGGGTACCGTCGACCGGAACCGAGATGTTACGCTCGACCGCAGATGTGTCGACAGCCGACAGCGCGTCCATGTGCGCAAGAATCCCGTTCAGCTCCTGCACCAGATGATCAACCCGGCTCTCGTCGACCGCGAGTCGCGCTAGCTCTGCGACATGGAGCACATCTTCCCGCGTCACCGGCATCAGGTCTGACCCCGCTCGAGTGTCGTGTAAGCAAGCTTGATGGTTTTCGTTCCGACGGCTGCGTCGTCGAACTCGATCACAGCTTTAGTATCGCTTCCCTTGCCTGACACTTCGGCAATTCGGCCGCCGCCAAAAAGCTTGTGCCGGATTCTCTCGCCGGGCATGTAAGCCTGTTGCGCCATGCTGACGTCCATCTCGGCCCTCGATGTACCACTTCTCCACGCCGGGACTTCGTGCTGGGTGCGCGGCGGATTTGAGCGCCACGTGCTCTGACCGAACGTGTCTCGCGAAAGCGCATCGCGCGAAAATGCCGATCGTCCGCTCGAGCGAACCTTCAGTGTCTTCTTCTCGTCGAGCAGCAGACCAGGTATGTCGTTGAGAAACCGCGAGCGCAGCGACTGCATCATCTGGCCATTTCGACGCCTGCTCTCGGCGAACGAGAGATAGAGCTTTCGCTCCGCTCTGGTGATGCCCACATAGAAGAGGCGCCGTTCTTCCTCCAGCCGGTCGGGATCATCCATCGAGTTGATGCCCGGAAACAATCCATCTTCGAGACCAGTGACGAAGACGACGGGATATTCGAGTCCCTTCGCGTTGTGCAAAGTCATGAGACTGACCGCATCTGCATTGGGGTCGAGCGCGTCGATCTGCGCAACAAGCATGGCTGTCTGAAGGAAGTGATCGAGTGGGGTGAGCCCAACTTCACCGCCGTCATCGACCACGGTTTCAGCAGCTCCGTCTATCAACGCGCTGACGTTCTCGCTGCGATCCTTTGCCGTCTCGGGTTGATCAGCCAGCAGGTAATCGCCATATCGAATCGCATCCACCAGCTCACGCAGCAACTCGTCCACGCTTGCCTCTTTTGCGCGTTCGCGAAGCCGGCCGATGAGCCCGGCGAATTCCTGCAAGCCGGCACGCGGGCCTCTCCTCATCTCTTCGAGCAGATCGGGTCGTCCCGCCGCTTCGAGAAGGGGCACGCCTGCTCTACGCGCGATCGCCGCGAGGGAATCGATCGTAGTGTCGCCCAGCTTTCGCCGCGGGACAGAGACTGCACGCCGGAACGCTTCATTATCAGAAGGATTCGCGATGAGCTTGAGATAACTCATGAGGTCGCGGATTTCCTTGCGATCGTAAAAACGAACGCCGCCGACAAGTCGGTACGGAATGGCGCTCTTACGAAGGGCGTCTTCGATTGCGCGGCTCTGTGCATTGGTGCGATAGAGAACCGCAAAATCGCGCAGATTGGAGTTTTCCTTCGACTGACGTGACTTTATCTCATCTAGAACCATGTCGGCTTCGTCACGCTCGTCGAGCGTGGAGTACAGCGTCACTTTGTCGCCGCCCGGCTGCGTTGCGCGAAGAGTTTTCCCGCGGCGGCCGACGTTCGCACTGATGGCTGCGTTCGCTACGTCGAGAATGGACGGAGTCGAGCGGTAGTTTTCTTCCAGCTTTACGACTCGTGCAGATGCAAACGCTTTTTCGAAATCGAGAATGTTTCGAATGTCCGCGCCACGCCATCCATAAATCGACTGATCGTCGTCACCGACCACAGCGACGTTACCGTGAGCCCCGAGCATCTTGATGAACTGAAACTGGGCGCGATTGGTGTCCTGGTATTCATCGACGAGAATGAACTGGAACTTCGACCGGTACTTCTCGAGGATGTATGGGTTGTCACGAAAGATCGCGACCGGCAGCACGAGAAGATCATCGAACGTGACTGCGTTGGCAGCGCGTAACGCCGGCTCCAGCTCGACGTAGACAGCAGCGGCCGCTTTCGTAAGCGGATCCATGGCCGCGGCCTGCAGCTCGGCTGGAGTGACCAGACCATTTTTGGCGTCGGAGATCAGCGACAACACCGATTTCGGCGTCCACTGTTTTGGTGAAATCCCAACGCGGTCCATCACGCGCTTCACCAGCCCAAGCGCATCGTCTTCATCGTAGATGGTAAAGTTGGCGGTGCGTCCGACAGCGGGCGCGTGAGCGCGCAGCATACGCGCACCCACCGCGTGAAATGTCCCGCACCACATCGTGCGAAGATCGGATGTAACGAGACGAGCGATGCGCTCGCGCATTTCTCCGGCGGCCTTGTTGGTAAACGTTACCGAGAGGATTCGCGACGGGTCGACACCATGATGCTGGATGAGCCTCGCAATGCGGGTGGTGAGCACGCGCGTCTTGCCCGAACCGGCGCCAGCAATGATGAGAAGCGGACCTTCGTAATGGAGAACGGCTTCGCGCTGTGCGGGGTTGAGCCGCGCGAGGGGCTCTGCGTCACCGGGGGAAGCTAAACCGGCGGCATCCAGCGTTTCATTCATCAACTCAAGATAATATCGAACGTCGCTCCGCGTTCCGAGGGGACGAGCACGAGCTCGCCGCGGTGATTGTCGCGGACGATGCGCCGCGCGAGCGGAAGCCCGATACCCCACCCGTGCTCCTTGGTGCTGAACCCGGGCTCGAAGATTCTCTTGCCCAGCTCGCGGGATATGCCGGGCCCGTTGTCGCTGACCCGGACGCGGACGTGTCCCTCAGGCAAGGCAGTAGCAGTCATATCGACCCGGCCGTCGCGGCCCGCAAGGGCGTCGATCGCATTCTTTGTCAGCGATTCGATCGCCCATTCGAGGAGAACAGCGTCACCGTACACGAACAGCGGACCGCCGACATGTGACGAATTCACGGTGACGCGCTGAGCCAGCGTCGGAACTCTCGCCCGGAAGTAGGTTGCCACGCGCTCAACCAGCTCGCCGATGTCGACCTTCTCGAGCTTTGGAGGCCGGCCAATTCTTTCAAACCGGTTCGCGACGCGCTTGAGCCGCTCGAGATCGCCGTCCATGTGCATCAGGGCGCTCTCGGTCATTGGATCGCCTCCAGCTTCGCGAAGAAGCTCGATCCATCCGCTCATGCTCGAAATCGGAGTGCCGAGCTGATGCGCGGATTCGCGGGCCATTCCGGCCCATATCTGCTCGCGATCTGCCCTGCCTCGCGTCTTGATCGCATACGCACCGGCAAGCAGAAACATGCCGATCAGAACCGACTGGAGAAGCGGAATTATCCGCAGGCCCTGAACGAGGGCCGTATTACCAAAATGGACGGTTCCAGCATCGCCTTCAGCCACCGGCTTGTTGGCCCGGTCCAGAGCCGCGACAAACTGCTTGAGCTGCGAGGATTGAAGCGGCATTGCACTGGGGAGATTCGCCGTGTCGGTCGGGTTTCCCTTTGCGTCGGTGATCACGAGCGGTACGCCGGACTCGCGAATCCTCCGCGAGAGGTCGAGCAGCGCGGTGTTGGCGGCGTCAGCGCTTGGGTCGTTCAGTCCAACATAGATTCGCGTGTACATGACGCCGACGCGCGACGCCTCACGTCTCAGCTCACGAACTACACCCTGCGTGTAAATGACGTACCACACGAGCAGCGCTGCCACGCACACCGACGTGATCGTGACCGGAGCGAGCCGGCGCACGGGCTAGTCGAGCCGGTCGGTACCCAGATACGGCCGCAACACCTCCGGCACTGTTACCGTGCCGTCCGCATTCTGGTAATGCTCGAGTATCGCGGCGATGATCCGCGGAAATGCCAGGCCCGATCCGTTCAGCGTGTGTACAAAACGAGGCTTGCCACCCTCGGCGGGACGGTAACGGATCCCCGCGCGGCGCGCCTGAAAATCAGTGAACACGCTGCACGACGAAACCTCGAGCCACACACCGACACCGGGTGCGAAGACCTCGAGATCGTAAGTTTTTGCGCTGCCGAATCCCGTGTCGCCAGCGGCGAGGAGCACAACGCGATACGGAAGACCGAGAAGCTGAAGTGCCTTCTCAGCGTGACCAGTCAGAATTTCAAGCTCGCCCGCCGAAGTCTCAGGAGTAGCGTAACGAACGAGCTCGACCTTGTCGAATTCGTGAACCCGCAGCAGGCCGCGCGTGTCCTTCCCATGCGCTCCAGCTTCCTTCCTGAAGCACGGCGTGTACGCTGTCATTGCCTTCGGAAGATCCGATGCCGGCAGTATCTCGTTCGCATAGAGGTTCGTGAGCGGCACCTCCGCGGTCGGAATGAGGAATAGCTCCTCGTTCGAGATGCCGTACATGTCTTCCTCGAACTTTGGCAGCTGTGTCGTACCTGTCATCGAAGCGCGGTTCACAACGATTGGAAGCCACGCTTCATCGTATCCATGCTCCTTCGTGTTGAGGTCGAGCGCAAAGCTCATGAGCGAGCGCACGAGGCGCGCGCCCTTTCCCCGGAACACGATGAAGCCTGACCCGCTGATTTTCGCTCCCCGCTCGAAGTCGATCAGACCGAGCGCGACGCCGACTTCCCAGTGTGGTTTGACTCCCGCCGTTGCGCGCGGCTCGCCCCATGCACGCACGTGCTTGTTGTTTTCTTCTCCGCCCTCGGGGACATCGTCGAGTGTAACGTTCGGAATCTCGAGCATGCTGCTCTCGAGATCTTTCTCGACCATCGCGAGCTCGCCCTCGAGCCGGGAAATCTCTTCGCCGAGATTTCGCGATTCAATGAGCTGTTCGTCAGCGTTCTCACCCGCTCTTTTCCTTTTCGCGACGTCCTGCGTCAGCGAATTCCGCGCGGCCTTGCGTTCTTCCAGAACCTGGATCGTCGCGCGCCGCTCGGTGTCGAGCTCAGCGGCCCTGTCAATAAACGGGGCGAGCGCGTCAAGCTTGCCACGACGGCGCATGCCGTCGCGGAGCGTATCGACCTGCTCCCGGACCATGCGCAGATCATGCATGATTATTTGGTAGGGATGCCTACCGCGAACGAACGAAAGCCGCAGTTCGGATCGACGACGGCCCTGAGGGCAATGGTTCGGGTCGAGGTCGCCACCGAGTCGATCACAAACTTCGAGTAGATGTACGGAGAAATATCGAACTGGCACGCGTCGTTCGTGCCGTTGCGGCGCGACTGGATGATGATGATGTCACCCCTCGCCGCAACGACCGTCGAATCCGAGTACGTACCGGTCGGTGCGATGGTCAGCGAATCGAAGATCCCGATGGTTTTTTTCAGCCCGACGGTCCGCGTCGAAGTGAGCGAGCTCACCACTTTCTGAACCGGATAAACGATAATTCCCCCGGTGGCGTTCAGATCGAAAGCAACGTCGAAATTGGCCGATCCATCGACGCGGACCGCAGATCTCAAGTAAGTATTGAGCGCGCTCGGGGAAGACGCTGGTGTGCCGGTGAGGGCGAAGACCGTATACGTGTCGGCGGCCGTTGGAAGCTGGGCAATAATTCCCGTAGGATTGCCGCATGCAGACAGACCGAGGGCGCTTGCAACCAGTACAAGCGCAAATGTGCGAGAGCTCATAACCTGCTTTAAAGGAAGTGGGACGACAGTGCCGTCCCGGTTTTCGATAATACCCTGTAACTCATGGCAGTTCAAGCGAATACGGTTGACTAGATTTGTGCCCATGCCTAGCTTCGCACCACTTTTCATGGAGCACTGATGCCGACCATACGCGACCTCACTGTCGCCATCCGTCAACGGGCGGGCATCGAGGCTGTAGTCGTGCTCGGCCGCGATGGACTGCTGATCGACAGCCAGGCCACGATCGATCTCGACGCCGAAAGTTTGGCAGCGCGTGTGCCTGGAATCGTTGCTTCTGCGGATGAGATCGGTGTCACTACCGGCCACGGCTCGATGCGAATCGCTCTCATCGAGCACGAGGGCGGATACGCGGTGGTCTCTTCGGTCGGGGACGATGCCCTCCTTTGCGTGCTCACGACCGCTGCCGCCGATCTCGGCAGTCTTCTCTATGACGTTCGCCGACATCGCGAATCGATTGCCAGACTCTTCTAGAGCAAGATGACAGAGAACGAAGCAACAACGAAGCACGTCCTCGTCGCGGATGACGAGGCGCACATCGGAAGAATCATCAAGATCAAGATGGAGCAAGGCCCGTTCAGGGTGACGCTTGCCTTCGACGGCCAGGAGGCCGTCGACGTTCTCGAAGGCGAGAACGATCTGGACCTTGTAGTGCTCGATCTGATGATGCCGCGCCTGAGCGGTCTCGACGTGCTGGACAGAATCAGATCGAGCGACAAGTGGAAAGACCTTCCCTGCATCATTCTTACTGCTGCCGGGCAGGAAGAGTACGAGCGCGATGCCAGGAACGGCGGCGCGACAGATTTCATCACCAAACCGTTCAGCCCCAAAAAACTATACGCGCTCATCGCCAACCTGACGGGCGTAGCGGCAGATGAAGGCGGAGACGCGGTCTCCGCAATCAATGACTAGATGGGCTGTCATTCTGGCCGGAGGCGTCGGCTCGCGGTTCTGGCCTCTCAGCACGCCCCAGCGTCCAAAGCAGCTGCTCCCTCTCGTCAACGACGAGCCCCTTCTGTTGAACACTCTGCGCCGTCTCGAGGACATCGTCTCACCTGAGCGCACTCTCATTCTCACAAATGCATCGCTCGCAGATGCAGTTGGAGCGCTCGCGCCGCGCATCCCGTCCGCGAATATCATCGCGGAGCCGAAACCGGCCGGCACTGCAGCGGCCCTCACGTGGGCAGCCCAGGAGATCGAGCGCCGTGACGGGCCGGATGCCGCGATGCTCTGCGTTCACGCGGACTGGGCGATCGGAGACGACGCCGGATTCAGAGAAACGCTCCTCGCGGCCGAGCGCACCGCCCGTGAAGAGGACGCACTCGTCACTGTCGGCATTGTGCCGACGAGACCAGATCCCGGCTTCGGTTACATCGAACCAGGTTAGAAAGGAAGCGGCGCATCGCGATCCGTTGCGCGGTTCGTCGAAAAGCCCGATCGACGGCGTGCAGAGTCGATGATGCACGAAGGTTATCTATGGAACTCCGGAATCTTCGTGTGGACCGTTGGGACATTTCTGGGCGAAGTCCGCGCGCATACGCCTGAATTGTCATCGGCGCTCGACAATGCTCATCTTGGCCTCGAGAAGTTCTTCGCATCCGTAAAGCCCGTTTCCGTCGACGTCGGCGTAATGGAGCGCAGCAAGAAGGTTCGGGTGCTTCCCGGAGATTTTGGCTGGGACGATGTGGGAACGTGGGGAGCGCTGCGGCGCGTGAAGCCGGAAGATGAGCGGGGCAACGTCAGCAGCGGCGACGTCTATGCACTTGATGCCACGGGAAATGTCGTGCACGCCGAAGGTAATTCAGTTGTCCTCTACGGAGTGTCCGATCTCGTAGTCGTCACACGCGATGGACTTACACTCGTCACGACGACTGACAAATCCGCCGACCTCAAGTCGCTGTTCGAGGCGCTGCCGCCGGAGCTGATGGACC
>JBBQYO010000046.1:0-15428 GCA_038208605.1 Gemmatimonadales bacterium
CGCCTGCCGCCGACGATTCGCTTCACTTATCTCACGACCTATGGGCATTGACCCATGGTCAGATCCTCCTGTGGCGTGCCGGTCGATTCATCGACGACGGAACTTTCAGGCGTGTGCTCCGTCGCTCGATCGACCGCTTCGTCACGACACTATGAGATGGAGACGAAACTGGGATGAGATGGAGTCGAGCTGGGATCGGGATCGCCGCATCCGCGATGCTTATCCCATCGGCATGCGCGCATCAACGCGACACCGGTACTCCCTACGTAGTGGAGTACAGAAACGGCCAATGGTTCGATGGGACTTCGTTCAAGAGGCAGACCTGGTACGGCCGCTGCGCAACTAGCGCATCGCGACGTTACTGCCGCGCGGCTCCTGCTCGCTCTTCCCCCATTTGCGTCGGGGCAGACAGTCTCTCGGCGTGTCCTTCCGACAGAATACGCGTCACGAACCGCTGTCCTTCGGCGACTCGCTCGATTTCAATGGCGATCGCTTCCATGCCCTGCTCCAACCGCTCGAGGCGCTGATTGGTCTCGCCGGAAACCTGCTGCTGCGGTATGGCGTTGGCTTTGTTGCCGCGCTTCCACATGTTGCGAACTTGCACGAACACGAATGGAAAAAGCAGGACAAGAATTGCCGTCACGCTAATGGCTGCGACGTTATCGGGAACGTCCATAGGGCGTCCTATCATTTCGGAGCTGCCGAGCACGTCGAGAGGTGCGGCGGTGAGTTGACGGCCGGTTGCTGCGATGTCGGACTCGAGCTGAACCATGCGCTTATCGAGAACCGTTATGCGCTGTTCGAGCCCGATGCGACTCGCTCCGGCTGGAGCCGACTTGAGCTCTTCGGAGAGCTGATGCCGGCGGTCCGCCGCCGACTCGAGTTGATTCGACAGCTCGCCTCGCTGCGAGCGCAGCGCTGAGACTTCCTGTCTGTTCATCGGAACAACGAGTCTCTGCTGTACTCCGTCGGCGCCGGTGACCGTGATGACTGCGGGTGAACTCGCCGGGGCCTGACTAGTCGCTGCTGTCGTGGCTTGCATTTGTGCTCCTTACGCTCGGTTTGTGGCGCAGGTTACAGCGATTCGCGAAATTGACCGCGCATCAGGCCTCACCGTTGACCGCTGTAGTCACGGCGCGGTCTCGAGAAACTTGATGGTCGTTTCCTTGTCCTGCGCCCACCGCAGCGCCCAGGCATCCTGAAAGAGCAGCAGCGGATTTCCTGTCGCGTCGAAGAGCAAAGTCGTTCCCTGCCCCCGAGCGACACGCTCGATGTCGTCCACGGGTCCGGCCACCCAGCGCGGGTAGCGTCCCGCAAACGGCTCGAACTTGCACGGCACACCATACTCGGTCTCGAGGCGGAAAAGCATCACATCGAATTGAAGCAGTCCCACCGCTCCCACAATCGGGGTCGGGCTCGTCGTGTCGGTCCCCGAAGTGAAGAACACCTGCGCGGCGCCCTCTTCGGTGAGCTGCCGGAGACCCGTGTCGAGCTGTTTGCGCCGCATCGGGTCCTTCACGATCACGCGGGCGAAATGCTCGGGCGGAAAACGCGGAATGCCCTGAAATTCCAGGTCTCCGTCATTCGACAAGGTGTCGCCGATCCGGAGAACGCCGCGATCCATCACGCCTATCACATCGCCAGGCCACGCTTCGGTGATAGCCGTTCGCTCGCGCGCCATGAATTGCTGGGGTGCGGCGAGGCGCATCGGCTTGCCCGTGCGCACGTGATTTACCTGCATCCCCGCCTCGAATTTGCCGGAGCAAACACGCACGAACGCGACACGATCCCGGTGCTTGGGATCCATATTCGCCTGGATCTTGAAAACGAATCCGGTAAACGCTTCATCAGTCGGCTGAATGACTCCCGCCGTCGAATCGCGCGGCAACGGAGGCGGCGCGAGCTCCAGGAATTCCTTGAGAAAAGGCTCGAGCCCGAAGTTCGTCAGCGCGCTTCCGAAGAATACCGGCGACAGCTCTCCCGCGAGAAGCTCGGAATGGCTGAACGGATGACCGGCTTCGGTGAGCAGTGTTATGTCATGCACCAGCTGCGCATGGGATTCGGCGCCGAGGATGTCCTGGAGCTCGATGCTCTCGAGTGAGCCGACTTTGACCTCTGCGCGCGTCGCTCCGTGCTCTTCGTCACGCGAGAAGAGATGGATGAGCTCACGTCGTCTGTCGAACACGCCGACGAAAGTGCCGTCACGAAAAATCGGCCATGTCACCGGATGACATTTGATCGCGAGATCCGCCTCGACGTCACTGATGAGCTTGAGGGGATCCTCGCCGACACGATCGCACTTGTTGACGAATGTGAAAATCGGGATGCGACGCTTCTTACATACCTCGAACAGCTGGCGGGTGCGTTCCTCTACGCCGCGGCGATTGTCGAGAAGCATCACGGCACTGTCAGCGGCAACCAGAGTCCGGTACGTGTCCTCGGAGAAGTCTTCGTGGCCTGGCGTGTCGAGCAGGTTCACGTGATACCCGTCGTACTCGAACTGCATTACGCTCGACGTAACCGAGATTCCGCGCTCTTGCTCCAGCTTCATCCAGTCCGACGTCGCATGACGCGCTGCGCGCCGGGCCTTTACAGAGCCAGCGAGGTGGATCGCACCTCCATATAGAAGGAGCTTTTCGGTGAGTGTCGTCTTGCCGGCGTCAGGATGGCTGATGATCGCAAACGTGCGGCGAAGGCGGATTGCGTTTTCGAGGTCGGTCACAGGCTCAAACGGGGTGAGGATCAGTACTCCATCCTAACGCATTCGAGGCACCCCGTGTGATTCAGATCAATTGACGGGGCGATCGAGGCGTTCCGCCGCGCCCTGACTGCCGTTTAACTATGATGCACAGATGAAAATGATGACTGCAACTGCCATTAACTGCGATGCACAGATGCAGACGATGCACCGATGACAACCAGAAAATTCGGGGGAACCGTTCGCCCAACGCCGGCACAAAGCGATTTGTAGTTCCCCTTTGTTTGTCTTGTTTGTTTTCATCTGTGCATCGTAGCTAAATGGCAGGGGCAGTCATCATTTTCATCTGTGCATCGTTGTTAAACGGCAGTTAGGACGCGGCGGACTCAAACACTATTAGTATCTTAACGATACTAAACTTCAGGCAAGAACGTACAAGACACCTGTAGTCCCTGCATCGACTCTCAGGCATGCAGAGAAATCCACCACAAAAGGGAATTACCCGCAGAGCTTTCAGCGGTTTGCGGGATGAGCCCTTTTCATCTCATACGCAGTTTTCGTGACGCTGTTGGAATGCCGCCGCATGCGTATCCGACGCAGGTGCGCGCCAATCGCGCGCGCGATTTTCTTGTCCGTGGTGAAGCACTTTCCGCAACTGCGTACATGTGCGGCTTCAGCGACCAGAGTCACCTGACACGCACGTTCAAGAAGATCTTCGGCGTCACTCCTGGCGCTTACCTCAGCGCGTACAGATTCAGCTCGACGCGTTTAGTACCTATACGCTAATAAATCTCTAAGCCGGCGCCGATCCCGGGATAATGGCGGAGTACAGGTCCTGAAGCGTCGAGGCTGGATTCTCACACAGGCCTTCATGCACCGGACCGCTCTGAATCACGTCAGATCGCGGCGCCGTGAGCCAGTGAAATCGCTCAGACGGGGGCGCCAGCGCTATCGGTCCGGCACTTCTGTCACCGGCACAGATCGCCTCGCACGACCTGAGATACCGCGACAGCAGCTCGATATCGGTGCCCTCTACACATGAAGCGAGCTGCATCGCGTCTGTAATCACACGTGCGGCAATGAACTCGGTGGTCCTGGCGTGCAGCACGATACCGACCGGGATGAACGCGCCGATGTGTACGTGCGGAACAACCCGGAGCACCGCGAAGTTGTAGGAAATCCAGCCAGTTACCCCGGGATCGATGCTGTCAGGTGGACGCTTTGTCGCTGTCATCTGCGGGAGGAGACCCGAACTGGCGGCATTCGACCGGCGAGCACTCTGGCACGCATCGCCTCATCCACAAATGCACGGGGCGACTTAGCTCGCACCATCAGATACTCGGCATATCTATCGCGCGCTTCCTCCGGCGTCGCGAAGTCGGATTTGATCGAAGCATCGGTGAGCAGCTCGTCCGGAACCGCGGCAACCGTCGCACGGATCACATCTTCGGACATGAGTGGTGCAAGCTCAGCATCCGCCTGGGCAATGTCTCCGCTTAGAGCGAGCAGCACATGATCCCGAATGAGCTGAAAAGGCGACCGCGTTCGAGCCTCATCGACGGACCGCCAGTCATGCTGGGCATAGAGAGCCGCGCCATGATCGATCAGGTATGGCTTACGCTCCCAGATCATCAGGTTCGGATTGCGATGCGTGCGGTCGGGGTTCGAGACGAACGCATCGAACCACACGATCCTGGCTGCAAGCTCCCGAGTGATGAAATCAGCCGCCGCGTTTCCATCGAAATTGAAAGCGCCATCGAGATATCTCGCACCGACATTGACTCCGTGACTCGCACGGAGGAGATCCTGAATTTCGGGGTCGGGTTCTGCACGCCCGAATGAATCGGGGATCTCGATCAGCGCCGGCTCCGGTGTCGGCAGCCCGGCATGTCTCGCCAGCATGCCAACTATCAGCTCCGCAATCAGCGCCTTTACGCCCTGGCCTGCGCCGCGAAATTTCGCGACGAACAATCCGCCGCCGTGAGTGTCGATCACAGCCGGAAGTGATCCGCCTTCGCGAAGTGGCTGTACGTATCGTGTCGCCGTGAACAACGGCAGTGGGTTGATGCTCAGGTTTTCAATCCGGAATGATCGCGGTGGCTTCGATCTCCACTCGCGCTTGCCGCTCGAGAAGACCGCTCACGATGATGACTGACATCGGTGGATAATGATCGCCGACCAGCTCGCGATATACTGCACCGATCTCGCGCGCCGCAGACCGATATTCGTCTCTGTCGAGTATGTACCACGTGAGCCGTACGAGATCGCGGGGACGTGCACCTGCTTCAAGAAGCAGCGCGACGATATTCGTGAGCGCCTGCCGCGTCTGACCCACGAAGTCATCAACCTCGAATGCGCTGTTCACCGGATTCCATCCGATCTGGCCCGCAAGAACGACGAGCCTGCCCGACCCCACCGCTCCATTCGTATACCCCCGCGGTCTCGGCCACCCTTCAGGCTGCACGATCGCCGGACCGGTCTCACGCTCGGCGAGTGTGCGCTCGACGACGATTTCAGGTACTTCGGGCTCGATGCTCATGTCTCGGTCTCCCGCAGACGATACCTCTGAAGTTTGCCGGTGGACGTTCGCGGAAGCGAGTCTGTAAACTCAACAGCGCGCGGATACTTGTATGGCGCGATCCGCGCCTTCACGAAATCCTGTAGCTCCCTGACGAGTCCGGGAGATCCATCGTGACCGCTGCGAAGAACGATGTAGGCCTTCACCAGATGACCGCGATCTTCGTCAGGCTCACCAACTACTGCGCATTCCCCCACCGCAGCGTGCTCGAGCAGCACATTCTCCACTTCGGGGCCAGCGATGTTGTAACCGCCCGAAATGATCATGTCATCGGTTCTTGCCTGATACCAGAAATAACCATCAGCATCGACCTTGTACGAATCACCGGTGAGATTCCACCCATCGTGAACGTACTTCTTCTGCTGATCGATGTTGTCGAGGTACCGGCATCCGGTCGGGCCGCGCACGGCTAGCCGCCCGATTGATCCGGGCGGCGCATCTTCGCCATTTTCGTCGATGATCTTTGCCTGGTATCCGGGAACAACCTTGCCGGTGGCTCCGGGACGAATGTCGTCGCCCGAAGCACTGATGAAGATGTGCAGCATCTCGGTTGCCCCAATTCCGTCGATGATGCGAAGGCCGGTCGCCTTCTCCCATTCGTCGAACACTGAAAGCGGAAGCGTCTCACCGGCCGAGACGCACTTCCTGAGGCTCGAAATATCCTGACCGTCGAGCATTCCGCCCATTGCGCGGTACGCCGTCGGCGCGGTGAAGCAGATCGTCGGACGAAAATCTTCGATCGCCTTGAGAAGATGGGGCGGCGTTGCCTGCTCCAGCATCAGCGCCGAGGCGTGAAAGCGCATCGGAAACAGGAGCAGTCCGCCCAGGGCGTAGGTGAACGCAAGCGGCGGCGATCCGCAGAACAAATCGTCCCGTGAAGGTTGGAGAACGTATCGGGGAAAGCAGTCGGTGATCGCAAGGATGTCGCGATGCGAATGCATCGTTCCCTTTCCTTCCCCCGTCGTTCCCGACGTAAACGCGATGATGGCCGTATCCTCCGCGGCCGTGTCATGATCCGTAAACGCCGTCGGGCGCCTGCGCATCATCGGTTCGAGACTATAGTGCGCATCGCTATTGAAGTGAACAACGCGAGCACCTTCCCGTTCCGAACCGTCGGCGTGGGTCATGAACGCCGCTTCGCACTCGTCGCCAAAGCGAGTATCGGTGAGCGCCAGCCTGATTTGGGCCTTGTCCGCCAGATATCTGAGCTCGCGCTCGCGAAGCAACGGCATCGTACAAACCACCACTCCGCCGGCTTTCAATACTGCGAACCAGCACGCAGCGAGCATCGGATTGTTCGGTCCGCGCAGCAGGACACGATTCCCGGGAACGAGACCCAGATCCTGAACGAGAACGTTTGAAATCCGGTTGGCCGTCTCGAGCAGATACTGGTACGTCCACGACCCGCCCGCAAACTGAAACACAATGCGTCCGCCGTCGCCGCTCTCGACCGGTCCGCGCAGCAGCTCACTCGCACAGTTGAGACGCGCGGGATACGCGAGCTCCGGCACACCTGTCCAGTCCGTCGTCGGCCAGAGCATTTTCGGCGGCATGTGATCCGCACAAAACGTGTCGATGTGACCGGTTTTGTCAGGTCGTTTTCTGCCGGCGCTCTTCTTCCGGTCAGCCATTGGTCATCGCGCGTTTGTGTTCGTCGATCAGGTGACGGCCGATGATGAGCTGTTGAACTTCTGTCGTGCCTTCGTAGATGCGAAGCGCGCGAATCTCGCGGTAGAGTCTTTCGACTGGACTGCCGCTGACCACGCCTCTGCCGCCTAGCAGCTGCACCGCTGAATCGATGACGCGTTGCGCTGCTTCGGTAGCATACATCTTCGCTATCGCCGCTTCGCGGGTGACGCGTCTGCGCTGCGTGTCCTTCGTCCACGCAGCGCGATAAACGAGGAGTGCGCTCGCGTCGATCTCTGTTGCCATAATTGCAAGTCGCGACTGCGTAAGCTGGAAATCCTGAAGCAGCTCGCCGAACATTCTTCTGTTCGATGCGTACGCGAGAGACTCGTCGAGGGCGCGACGGGCAAAACCAAGCGCAGCTGCACCCACGGTCGATCGAAACACATCGAGAGTACCGAGCGCGACACCCAGGCCTTTCCCCTTCTCGCCAACCAGCCGGTTGGCAGGTACACGACAGGCGTCAAACCGGATTGTCGCGAGCGGATGCGGGGCGATTGTCTCGATTCGTTCGGTGACCCTGAACCCTTGATCCGATGGCTCTACCACCAGGGCGACGAACCCTCGTTCCGTTCCATGGAGCCTGCAGATCACTACGTATTGGTCTGCAATTCCACCGTTCGAGATCCACGTCTTCGCTCCGTCGATGACGAAATCACCGCCGTCTTCACGGGCAGTCGTTGTCATTGCTCCCACATCCGACCCTGCTTCGGCTTCTGAGATCGCAAACGCGGATATCGCTTCTCCCTTCGCAACGCGCGGCAGATATTTTGCCTTCAGCTCATTCGATCCAAAGAGAGAGATCGGCCCGGCCCCGAGCGCCTGCATCGCGAACGCGAACTCGGCCAGACCTGACACGCGTCCCAGCGTTTCGCGGGCAATGCATAGCGAACGGACGTCGAGATGCTCATGAATTCCCCCGAATTCCGCTGGAATTCCGTAACGAAGCCAACCCGCCGCACCAAGGCTGCCGACGAGTGACCTGCAAGCCTCGTCGACATCACCGTCCGTATGCACGGCAAGCTCGCTCGTCGCCCAGAATTCCAGCTCCGCCGCAAACCGGCGATGCGAGTCATCGAAGAACGGCCATTCGAGCGTCGCAGAGTTCACTCAGTTCCCCTCGAACACCGGAGCCTGCTTGTCGACGAACCCGCGATACGCACGCTCGAAATCGTTCGTCATCATGCACTCGGCCTGCATGCGCGCTTCGTAATCGACGGCCTGATCGACGCTCATCGACCATTCGTCGTGCAGACACTGCTTGGTTACCGCATGCGCAGCGCTGGGACCAGTCGCGAGAGTATTGGCGAGCTCGGCGGCTTCCGAGATCAGTGTCTCCGGTTTGCAGAGGCGATTGTAGAAGCCCCATCGTTCCGCCTCGACCCCACCCATTGTGCGCCCAAGGTAGAGAAGCTCACTCGCCCGGCCGAATCCAATGATGCGAGGCAGGATTGCGCACGCTCCCATGTCAGCGCCTGACAACCCCACACGCACGAAAAGAAATGCGACCTTGCTGCGCTCGGTGCCGAGTCGAAGGTCACTCGCCATCGCTAGTATCGCTCCTGCGCCAACGCAAATTCCATCTACTGCTGCGACTATTGGCTGAGGGCACGCTCGCATGGCCTTCACCAGATCGCCCGTCATCTGAGTGAATTCGAGGAGACGGTCGCGTTCCTCTGCCCGCTTCATGTCAACGAGACGGCCGATGATATCGTGGACATCGCCGCCGCTGCAGAAATTTCCCTCGGCACCCGTGATCACGACTGCGCGAACGTCCGAGATCGTCTGCAACGCGATGAACGTGTCGGTCAGCTCTCGATATGATTCCAGCGTCAGCGGATTCTTTCGCTCGGGCCGGTTCAGCATGATCGTTGCGACCAGTCCGCTGGTGGACCATTTGAAGTGGCGTGCTTGTATCGACTTTCCGGAAGTCGTGGCTTTCACGTGGCGCGTTCCTCGCTGAGCGAATTCTGAACGGAGCTGCGAAGCTTTCCCAGCAGCTCGAATAGCCTTCTGCGGTCTGCGCTGGAAAGACCCGCGAACAAATCATCAATCCACCTTTGATGCTCCGGTGTCATCGCATCGAACGCACGTTTTCCTGATACCGTAAGACTGACCATCTGCGTTCGGCGATCGCCGGGCGCAGACACTCGCCTGACGAGACCTTCCTGCACGAGGCGCTCGACGAGTGACGTCAGATTCCCATTCGTCACCATCAGCCGCCGGGAGAGCTCGCTCATTGTGAGATGTGAAATCTCGTTTTCTGCGACTGCATCGAGCTGCGCGAGTACGTCGAATCGCGGAAGCGTCGTATCGAATTTGTCGCGCAGACGTCCGCGCACCTCTCGTTCGACGAGGTTGGTGCACGTGAGGAGCCTGAGCCACGTTCGGAGAGAAGCGGCTTCACCGCGCCCCGGGTCGGTGCGCGGCTTTCGGTCGCGAACGGCAGCAATGGTCACGTGATTTCTCCGCCCGCAATCGGAAGCGCGATCCCCGTCACTCCCGACGCATCGGGAGAGCACAGCCAGCTCACGGCGCTCGCGACTTCATCGACCGTGATCAGCGTTCCGCGAGCGATCACTCCGGTGATCATTCCGATCGCCTCGTTTTCCGTTTTGCCGAGGTTGTTGACGATGTTCTTTACAGCGCGGTCGGTGAGGTCGGTGTCGGTATAGCTCGGACACACTGCGTTGACGGTGATACCGTGTTTCGCTGTCTCTTGCGCCAGCGCGCGGGTCATTCCGATCACGCCGTGCTTGGATGCGCAGTATGCGGCCATCGTCTTGTAACCGCGGAGCCCCGCTGTCGAAGCGACGTTCACGACGCGGCCACTTTTTGCCTCCATCATCGCCGGAATGACTTCGGACGTGCAAAGAAAAGTACCGGTGAGATTCACTGCAATGAGCTCGTCCCACATTTCGCGTGTTGTCTGCGTGAAGAGCCGGCTCTTCGCGGTTCCGGCGTTGTTTACGAGAATCTGCACGGGGCCCAGTGTCGCGACCGACCGCGAGAACGCATTGCTGACAGACTCGCTGTCGGACACATCACACTCTTCGACCGACACCGTAACTCCGCGCTCGCCGCGAAGCTCTCGTGCCTGCTCCTCGAGTGTTTCGGCCGATCTGCCCATGATCGTCACTCGCGCGCCGCGGCGCACGAAGTCCGCCGCGATTGCAGCGCCAATTCCCCGGCTCCCGCCCGTTACAACCGCGTGCTGGCCGTCAAGGAAGCGTTCTAGCTCAGGCATTCCCTATTCCTTCTTCATTGTGGAAGCACTCAGTTCTTTTGCCCTCGCCGTTTCGCGCTCGAGCTGAACCCGTCCCTGGTAATACTGCACCGGCCATCTCGCACCGGCGAAGCCTTGTGAGGCCGCTGCGTGCAGCGTCCAGTTGGGATCGCTCAAGTGCGGGCGTCCGATGGACACGAGGTCAGCTCGGCCCGCTGCGATGATCGAGTTGACCTGGTCGGGATCGGTGATGTTTCCAACTGCTATCGTCGGGACACGCGCTTCGTTTCGAATGCGATCGCTGTACGGAGTTTGAAACAGCCTTCCATAAACAGGCTTTGAGTCGCTCACGGTTTGTCCTGTCGAAACGTGAATTATGTCGGCGCCTGCATCGACAAACGCCTTCGCCACCGCGACGGACTCGTTGGGAGTGAGGCCGTCCTCCACCCAGTCAGTCGCGGAGACGCGCACCGACATCGGCTTTTCGGTCGGCCATGCTTTCCGCATTTCACCGAACACCTCTAGAGGAAAACGAAGACGGTTCGCGAGTGAGCCACCGTATTCATCACTTCGTTTGTTGCTCACCGGCGTGAGAAAGCTCGAGAGCAGGTAGCCGTGTGCGCAGTGAAGCTCGATCATATCAAAACCTGCGTCGTCTGCCATCCGCACGGCGCGCACGAAATCCGCCAGGATTCGCTCCATCTCGGCCCGGGTCATCTCCTTCGGCGGCGGGAGTGTCGGTCCATACGCAACCGCGGAAGGTCCAACGCGCTCCCAGTTTCCTTCTTCGAGCGGCACGTCCGTGCCTTCCCACGGCAACCGGGTCGATCCCTTTCTTCCGGAATGCCCTAATTGGAGGCAAACCCTTGAATCGGTCCAATCGTGGGCGAACTCGACGATGCGCTTCCACGCTGCCTGGTGCTTGTCATTGTACATGCCGGTGCATCCGAGAGTGATGCGCGCCTCCGGGGATACGCAAACCATCTCCGTCATGACGAGAGCTGCGCCACCGAGTGCACGCGCGCCGAGGTGGACGAGATGAAAATCGTTCGGCGTGCCGTCAATCGCGCTGTACATGTCCATCGGTGAAACGACCACCCGGTTGTGAAGAGTCATGCCTCGCAAACGGAACGGCGTGAACATTGGCGGTGGCGGGCCCGGAGCATCCTCGGTACGCATTGGCGTCCGCTGGCGATCGGGCTCGATCTTTCCATCCTGCGATGCGTGGCTTGCAAACCAACGCTCCATGCCGGCCAGATAGGTGACATCGCGCAGCCGAAGATTCTCGTGACTCACGCGCTGGCTTCTGGTGAGCAGACTATACGCGAATTGCTCAGGCTCGAGCCGGATGTATCGCTTGACGTTCTCGAACCACTCCATCGAATTGCGCGCTGCGTTCTGCAGGCGAAGCGCCTCGGTCGATCGGTCGTCCTGATACTTCGACAGCGCCGTCGGAATATCCGGCGTTTCCGCGAGATTACGTGCAAGAGCAATGGCGTCTTCCATCGCCAGCTTGGTTCCGGAGCCAATCGAAAAATGCGCGGAGTGCGCCGCGTCGCCGATGAGAACGATGTTGCCATGAAACCACTTGGCGTTTCTCACGCGGACGAAGTTCACCCATGGCGAGCTCGTACGGTGGGCGGCATTCGAGATGAGCCGATGAGTGCCGAGCCATTCCGCGAATATCGTTTCACACGCGGCGATGGTTTGAGGTGTGTCCATCCTGTCCAGGCCAGCTGACCGCCACGATTTCTCGTCGCATTCGACGATGAATGTCGACATCGTATCATCGAACCGATAGCAATGCGCCTGAAAGACTCCGTGTTCGTTCTCGACGAAGAAGAAGGTGAACGCGTCGAACGGGAGAGTGGTGCCGAGCCATGTGAAGCGCGCAGCGCGCACATCGAGATCGGGCTGAAAGTGTACCGCGTATTTCCGGCGGATGAGGCTGTTGACTCCATCTGCGGCTACGATCAGGTCGGCGTCACCCAATCCGAGGGAGGCGAGATCGGTATCGTCCCTGAGATCGGTGCAGAAGTTGAGACTCACACCCAGCTCTCTGCCCCTGTCCTGCAGAATCTGGAGGAGTTTGTTCCGGCCAATCCCGCTGAACCCGTGGCCGCCGGATGTGATGCGGCGCCCATGTACGAATACGTCGATATCGTCCCAGTGGGCGAAGTTCGAGGTGGTCGCGCTGAATGTTGGCTCGTCTGCCGCGCGAAAGTTCTCCATTGTCTGATCGGAGAACACGACGCCCCATCCGAACGTGTCGTCGGCACGGTTGCGCTCGAGCACGGTGATGTCGTGCGATGGGTCAGCCTGCTTGAGGAGCAGGGCAGTATAAAGACCTGCCGGACCGCCCCCGACAATCACGACTTTCAGGAGATCTCCTCTGCCAGTGCACGGAGATATTATAGGCTTAAAACAAATTTGGCTAGATAGACGAAGTCTCGGTTAGATGGCGGGTAGCCGCTCTGCGGGCAGCGCGGCGCCGGCAAAGCGTCAGGACCAGGACAATTGTTCGGCAGACTTGTCATCTATCTTGAGTTGGGTACCGCCACCTCGCGGTCGAGATCGGTCCCGTCACAGGCCGGCGCCTCGACAGAATGGTGCGCACGCCAAACGCCCAGGCCAGCGTGAATGAATTCCTCGGCAAATACACAGCCTTTACCCTGCCGTTTTTTTCTGGAAGGAAGAGTCGGAAATGCTGGAGCGGATCGTGAAAAGCGTCCCGGGAACGTGGCCAGTCGTCTGGGGAATCGATCAGGAATTCATCATGTCGCCGACCTACCTGTTCGAGCGGCTGGCCCGGCTCGCTCCGACCTGGGTCGCGCGCGATCACCGGATGGGCCGCGGATGCCGAATCGGTAGCGCCACACAGTGAAGCTGATGAAATCATCCGCGAGCTCTCGGTAAGCCGGCTCATCTATAGAATGTTCAATAGCGGTACCAACTATGAGTCGAATCAGACGCGGCAGCCTGATGAAGCAGCACTTCATCGATGCCTACCGCGCCGCGCAGGCGAACGGTGAGAAAATGCCGAAGGCGATCATCAAGCTCGGCGCCAATCACGTCTTCGCGGACCGAGCATCACGGGATCGTACGAGATTGGAAGTTTCATCCCGGAACTCGCAGCCACGACCGGGCGGGACATCATTCGGGATTCTCGTCATGGTAATGAAAGGAACGTGGAACGCGTTCAGGTCGTTCGGCAGCGACGAAGCTGACAAAACTCAGAAGTACGACTTGCTCGGCAGCGCGGAGTACGCCGTATTCGACATTAAGTCAGTCCTGGCGGCATCGAGCGATAGCTCCTGGACACTGATCGATCTTCGACCGGTGCGCGCGCTGTCGCAAAACGGAAAGCTCAAGGGTCTCGATCCAAAGGCGCGCAGGCTTCTCGCGAGCTTCGACGCGGTCGTTGTCTTCCGGAAGGGCATGCATCGGTCTACATTCGTCAGTGAAGCTCATACCCGAGTGAGATGACGACGCCGAGCGAGAACAAACTGTCGGGGCCGGGGGTGAAGTTTCCGCCGCCGTTGTATTTTGTCGGCGGACTTTTCGTCGGTTGGCTCCTCGATACGAGACTGCACGCGTTACCGATCACAACGAGTGTTTCTCCGGTCATCATCCGGGGAGCGGGATACCTCCTCGTGCTTATTGGTGTTGGTGTCGCCGCATGGGGGATGATCACGTTCGCGCGCGCAAGGACCGCGATCGTTCCAGTTCGACCCGCATCGACGCTCGTTGAAAACGGCCCCTATCGATTCACACGAAATCCGATGTATACGGGAATGACAATCGCCTACATCGGCGGGATACTGATTCTCAATTCATTCTGGACGTTGATCCTTCTTCCAATCACGCTAATCCTGCTCTATAAATTTGTCGTGCAGCGAGAAGAACGGTACCTGGCTGCGGAGTTCGGACAGGCCTACGACAACTATCGCAAGCGCGTTAAGCGCTGGCTGTGACGCGCCTCGTGGACTGACGCAGGAAACCGTTTCCCCCGCGCATACCGTATAATCAGTCAACACCACCCGGACCGTCAATTTGCTTCTTCTCGCCTTCCTCGGCGGCGTGCTCACGATACTGAGTCCGTGCATCCTGCCGATAGTTCCGCTTGTTTTTTCACGGGCTGACCGATCCTTCGCCGGCGAGACAGTGCCGATGCTGATTGGATTGGCGACCGTGTTTGCAATCGTTGCTTCGGTTGCAACCGCGAGCGCCACATGGATCGTTCGCGCCAGCGAGATCGGACGCTACGGTGCCATCGCGCTGCTCGCCGCCGTGTCGGTAAGTCTGTTGATGCCTGGGTTCACCGAAGCTATGACGCGTCCGCTCGTCAGAGCCGGATCGGTGCTCGACAGGAATGGCTCGCAGAAGCGGACTGTCTTCGGAAGCACTCTGATCGGCGCTGCCATCGGGCTTCTCTGGGCACCGTGCGCCGGTCCCATCCTTGGACTCGTGATCGCCGCGGCGGCATTGAATGGATCAAGTAGTGGATCCGCGCTGCTATTTGTCGCCTTCGCGCTCGGTGCCGCCACATCGCTCGGTATCGCGATGTTCGCAGGGGCACGTGTTCTCCAGCGAATGAAACGCTACTCAGGTGCCGATCGGTGGATTCGTACGTCACTCGGTATAGCCGCATTGGCCGGCGTGTTCATCATCATGATGGGATGGGACCGTACGCTCTTCGCCAAAGGCGGATTGATCCAGACTGCGGGCGCGGAGGAAGTCTTGATCAGAAAACTATCCGACCGCTCGCACTCAGCTGCGACTCTTGACCAGGGTCAATCTTTGGAAGAATTCGCAAAAGAAGAGGCTGGTCCTGCGCTCAGTGACGAAGGACCAGCGCCGGGTTTCTCTGAGGGTGGTCCGTGGATCAACTCGGCACCAATCGATCTTGCCTCACTGAAAGGCAAGGTCGTGATGGTCGACTTCTGGACATTCGAGTGCTACAACTGCCTCAATGCTCTGCCGTACGTGAAAGCGCTCGAGGCCAAATACAGATCGCGCGGGCTCGTTGTTATCGGAGTTCACACTCCCGAGTTCCCGCGCGAAAAGGTCGAGGCAAATGTACGAGAGCAGGTGAAGTCACTCGGAATTGTCTATCCGGTCGTGATGGACAACGGCTACAAGGTCTGGAATTCATTTCACAACCAGTACTGGCCCGCTGTCTACTTCATCGATGCAACCGGACGCATTCGGTATCATCACTTTGGCGAAGGCGCCTACGA
>JBBQYO010000047.1:0-15233 GCA_038208605.1 Gemmatimonadales bacterium
CGCAGCAGTGCACGATCTCGCCACTGCAACCGCGCCGGAATCGTTCCCCGATTCGAGCAGATACCGGATGCGCTGGCCGGTGATCCATGCATCGTGCGGGGCACGTCGAGAAAGACCCTCGAGCGACGCCAGCAATTTTTCTCTGGCCTTCCTGATTCCGCGGGGCTCTTTCGGAGGAACCGTGTCGTCAACCGAATTCCATTGGCAGAACCGTCCGATGAGCGCGTCACACTGGTGCTGCTGCGCATCGACCTCACGAATTGGAAGACTCTGCCTTCTGTAGAGCTCGAAGTCACTCTGTGCCCTGACCGCTTTGCGATGAGCGTTTGTGGAATCCGCGGGCTGCTGGGCAAGCACAGGTGACGCTGCGACAAAACCAATCGATCCCAACACCATCATCCTGCGAACGAACGAGAGAGAATTCATCGCCCTTGAGGCCCTCGCTATTCTGTTTGTGCCGTCAGTGCCGTTTCGAGAGCATTCCATGCGAGCAGAGCGCATCTCACTCTCGCCGGGAAACGTGAAACTCCACCCAGTGCGCGAGCGGAGCCCAGTGAGACGTCGTCGGCCGCTGCTGCGTCGCCCATGACCATCTCCCGAAAGCGCGCGCGAAGAGTCTCGATCTCGGCTAATGGCTTGCCCTTTACAAGCTGAGTCATCATCGACGCGGACGCCTGCGATATGGAACAGCCACGACCGGAAAACTTCAGATCGCTGACCGTGTCGCCGTCGAATTTCACGTGTACGCCGATCTCATCGCCGCAAAGCGGGTTCTTCATGAGAACTGACCGATCGGCGCGTTCCATATCGCCCTTGTTTCGGGGACGACGGTAATGGTCGAGGATCAGCTCCTGATATAACGCCCCGATCTGCGCCGACCGGTCAGACGACGGCATGTCCAAAAATCTCCTTTGCCTTCATTACCCCATCGACGAGAGCGTCGATATCGGCTCTGTCATTGTAAACGTAGAACGATGCACGCGCCGTTGCACTGACGTCGAGACGCCGCATCAGCGGCTGAGCGCAATGATTTCCGGCGCGAATACACACTCCGTCGCCGTCGAGAATCGTCGCGAGGTCATGAGGATGAACATCGTCGAGCGTAAAGCTCACAACCCCGCTTCGCCCTGCCGAAGGGGGACCATAAATCCTGATCCCCTCGATCGCCGACAGGCGCTCCGACGCCTCGGCGACGAGAGCCCTTTCATGACGGAGCACTTCGTCCATCCCGATGTGATCGAGATAGTCGGCGGCCGCGGCGAGTCCAACCGCATCTGCCGCATTCGGAGTTCCTGCCTCGAACTTGTGAGGAAGAACATTCCACGTAGTCGAATCGTCGTAGACGAATTCGATCATGTCGCCCCCCATCTGATACGGCGGCATCGAATCCAGCAGCGACCTGCGGCTGATGAGCGCGCCGATCCCCATCGGCCCGCACATCTTGTGTCCGCTGAAAGCGTAAAAGTCCACATCGAGGTCGTCGAAGCCAACTCGAAGATGAGGAACTGCCTGAGCGCCGTCGCAAACAATCACCGCACCGGAACGGCTGCGAACCATCTGCACGATTTCACCGACGGGATTGATCGTGCCGAGCGCGTTCGAGACGTGATTGAACGCAACCACCTTCGTTCGCGGCGTAAGAAGCGACGAAAGCAGGTCGAGGTCGATTCGCCCGTCTGCCGTCATCTCACAGATTCTCAGCCTGGCTCCGATCGAGATCGCGAGCTGTTGCCACGGGACGAAATTCGCGTGGTGGTCCATCGCGGTCACGACGACTTCGTCACCAGCCTGGAGATTCGTTCGCCCCCATGATGAAACCACGAGATTCAGCGACTCGGTGGTGCCTCGCGTGAAAATCAGGCAGTCGGAATCAGCGACGCCGACAAACCTGCTCAGCCGCTGCCGGGCATCGTCGTATGCATCGGTCGCCGCGACCGACAATGCGTAAGCCCCGCGGTGCGGATTCGCATTGTTTTGCTCGTAGAAACCGCGAAGTGCATCCAGCATCACCGCAGGCTTCTGGGACGTGGCTGCCGAATCGAGGTAATGAAGTTCGGGGTTAGCGACGAGCAGCGGGAAGTCTTGGCGCCAGCTCATTTGCCGATCCCTGTTACCGTTTCACCGCGCAACTCGTTTCCGACAGTGCCATTCGGTGAAAGGGGCCCGACCAGAACATTGTTTCCCTCGATCCTCACCTCAAATACCGGAAGCGGCTGAGTTGCCGGACCCTGCATCACTGCACCGGTCACGCAGTCGAACCTCGCGCCATGCCAGGCGCACTGAATCGATCCGTCCGGAAGCACGTCGCCGAGGGCCATTTCGAAGTCCTGGTGGGGGCAATTGTCGGCCACGGCAGAAACGCGGTCGCGACTCCGAATGAGGCAGATGCGCTGGCCGTCAGATTTGACGACAGCAAGCACTCCCTCACGCGGGATCTGGCCGATGGATGCGACTGTTTCGAAGCCTTTCTCAAGTGCCATTCCGTTGACTATCCCGACAAAATTACTTAGGATTCAATCTACGTCACGAAGTGCTGTAACGCCAAGGAGTTAGCATGAGCTCGGCAATAGAATCACTGGTCAATAAAGAGTACGCTTACGGCTTCGTGACTGACGTCGAGACCGACTCGATCGGACGCGGCTTGAGCGAAGATGTGGTTCGCCTCATTTCGGCCAAAAAAAATGAGCCGGCGTTCATGCTGGAGTGGCGCCTGAAAGCCTACCGCCGCTGGCTCACGATGAAGGAACCGCATTGGTCCAACCTTCACTACGAGCCCATCGACTACCAGAACATCATCTACTACTCGGCCCCGAAGAGCGTCAAGCCTCTTCAGAGCCTGGATGAAGTCGATCCCGAGCTGCTGCGTGCCTACGAAAAGCTGGGCATTTCGCTTAACGAGCAGAAAAAGCTCGCAGGCGTGGCGGTCGACGCGATTTTCGACAGCGTCTCCGTCGGCACGACGATGAAGGAGGAGCTCTCGAAGTTTGGAATCGTGTTCTGCTCGTTTGGTGAGGCGGTCCAGAACCATCCCGACATCGTCGAGCGATATCTCGGCACGGTTGTCCCGCATAGCGACAACTTCTACGCTGCGCTGAATGCGGCTGTTTTCAGCGACGGATCATTCTGCTACATCCCGAAAGGCGTGAAGTGTCCGATGGAGCTGTCGACCTACTTCAGGATCAACAGCGCTGATACCGGCCAGTTCGAGCGAACGCTGATCATTGCGGATGAAGGCGCTTCGGTGAGCTACCTCGAGGGGTGTACGGCACCTCGCAGAGACACGAACCAGCTGCATGCAGCGGTCGTGGAGCTGATCGCGCTCGACAATGCGTCGATCAAGTACTCGACGGTTCAGAACTGGTACGCCGGCGACAAGAACGGTGTCGGCGGCATTTACAACTTCGTGACGAAGCGCGGCAAGTGCGCCGGCGTGAACTCGAAGATTTCGTGGACGCAGGTCGAGACCGGCTCGGCAATCACGTGGAAGTACCCGAGCGTGATTCTGCAGGGCGACAACTCGACTGGTGAGTTTTACTCGGTCGCCGTCGTGAACAATCGTCAGCAGGCTGATACCGGCACGAAGATGATTCACATCGGCAAGAACACGAAGAGCAATATCGTGTCGAAGGGAATCTCCGCCGGTCGCGGCAACAACAGTTATCGCGGGCAGGTGAAGATCCTTCCGCGGGCGACGAACGCGCGGAATTACACGCAGTGCGATTCAATGCTCATCGGCAACGAGTGCGGAGCGCACACGTTCCCGTACATCGAGGTGCAGAACAACACTGCGACGCTCGAGCATGAGGCATCCACGTCGAAGATCGGAGAAGATCAGATTTTCTACTGCAAGCAGCGCGGGCTTTCCGCAGAGCACGCTGTCTCGATGATCGTGTCGGGATTCTGTCGAGAGGTGTTTCAGAATCTGCCGATGGAGTTTGCCGTTGAAGCTCAGCAACTGCTGGGGATCACGCTCGAAGGATCGGTCGGATAGGAAGTGCTCCGTTGCCCGATGTCTGACGCCGGTTGCCCGTGCGCGTACCTGATTGTCCGTCACCCGTTCGCTACGAACTGAGAACTCGGGTCTCGCCGTTGTCGGGTGTCGGACAATCGGGCACTCGCACGGGCAACCGGCGTCAGACGTCTGGCGACGCGAGTTTCAAACAATCAAGGAATGAAATTGTGCTAGAGATAAAGAACCTCCACGCCAGCATCGGAGACAAGGAAATCCTCCGCGGAATCGACCTCAGCGTAAAAGCGGGTGAAATCCACGCGGTAATGGGCCCGAACGGGTCCGGCAAAAGCACGCTGGCTCAAGTCCTGGCTGGCCATCCCGCCTACGAGGTTACGGAAGGAACTGTCACTTACGACGGCCGCAATCTTCTCGAGATGGATCCGGAAGTCCGCGCGCAGGAGGGAATTTTCCTCGCCTTTCAGTACCCAATCGAGATTCCGGGCGTGACGAATGCTTACTTCCTTCGCTCAGCGTACAACGAGATTCGGAAATCGAAGGGAATGCCCGAGCTCGATCCGCTCGAGTTCCTCGACCTGATGGAAGAGAAGACGAAGATCGTGGAGATGGATCAGGCAATGATGAGTCGCTCGGTCAACACCGGCTTTTCAGGTGGCGAAAAGAAGCGCAACGAGATCCTGCAGATGGCAGTGCTCGAGCCGAGGCTCGCGATCCTCGATGAAACCGACTCGGGCCTTGACATAGATGCGCTCAAGGTCGTGTCGAACGGAGTGAATGCACTGCGCAGGCCCGACAACGCGACGATCGTCGTCACGCATTATCAGCGTCTGCTCAATTACATCGTGCCCGATCAGGTCCACGTGCTCGCCCAGGGGCGCATCGTGAAATCCGGCGGCAAGGAGCTGGCGCTGGAGCTCGAGGAACGCGGTTATGACTGGATTCCCGGGGCAGCAGCGTGACCGAAGCAGTCGCAACGCGAGCTCCGGCCTGGCTCGCCTCGCTTCGCCGGTCTGCAATGGAGAGCTTCGACTCTGCAGGCTATCCGTCGATGAAGAACGAAGACTGGCACTTCACGAACGTCGCTCCGATCTCGACCCGGAAGTTTCAGGTCGCGGCAGCCGGCTCGACTGTTTCCGCAGAGGCTCTGTCGAGAATCGGATACGGCCAGGACTGGCACACTGTGTTGTTCGTCAACGGCCGCCTTCAATCGCGGTCGGACACAGCCACGCCGCCACCGGGCGTATCGATCACTACACTGGGCGCAGAGATCGAAAACGACAGCGAGATGATGAAACGTCATTTCGCAAAGCTTGCAACGCCTGAAAGCGGCGCCTTCACCGCACTCAACGCGGCTTTCGCCGAAGACGGCGCAGTGATTCGTCTCGCGGCGAACACCGTCGTCGAAAAACCGATCCACCTCGTTTTTCTATCTGACTCGGGCGCGGAGGGTGCCGCGACTCACCCGCACAATCTCATTTTCGCCGAGCAGCATTCGCAGGCGACGATCATCGAGAGCTTCGTGTCGGCGGGCGCAGACGTCTACTTCACCAACTCGGTGACCGAGGTGTTCGTCGCGGACGGTGCGCATCTCAGCCACTACAAGCTTCAGAGAGAAAGCCGGAATGCGTTTCACGTCGGAACGCTTCAGGTTCATCAGGCGCGCGAGAGCCGATACGAGTCGTTCTCGTTCGCAACAGGTGCAGAGCTATCCCGAACGAACGTCTACACGACGCTCGCTGGTGATGCGGCCGAGGCAGTGCTGAATGGGCTGTACATGGTCGACGGAAAGCAGCATGTCGATCATCAGACAAGGATCGAGCACGTTGCACCTAACTGCCCGAGTCACGAGCTGTACAAAGGAATTCTCGACGGGCGCTCTCATGGTGTGTTCAACGGGAAGGTATACGTGCACCCCGAAGCGCAAAAGACCGACGGCAAGCAGAGCAACAATAACCTTCTGCTTTCGGCTGAGGCGCGCGTCGATACGAAGCCGCAGCTCGAGATTTTCGCTGATGATGTGAAGTGCACGCACGGCGCGACGGTCGGCCGGCTCGATGAGACAGCGCTGTTCTACATGCGGAGCCGGGGCATCAGCACGTCACAGGCGCGCCGGCTTCTGACTTACGCTTTCGCCGCCGACGTGCTCGAAAAGATCGAGCTCGAGCCCCTGCGCGAAGCTCTCGAAGCGCAGGTGCTCGAACGGTTCACGTCGGTCTAGCGCGAGTTGGGGCCGGAGCGGGCGCCGCGCGCTCGCTCGACGCCATTGCCGGACGAGGCTGGCCTCGCACGCGTGACTTCAGCCGGCTCGTCAGACCCCGGAAATGACCCGGCAGCTCGTCAAAGTAAGTGTAGAAAACCGGTGTGACGTACAGCGTGACGAGCTGCGAGAACGCAAGACCACCGACCACCGCAACTCCCAGCGGACGTCGCGACTCGGCACCGGCCCCCGTGCCTATCGCGATCGGGAGGGTCGCCATGAAGGCGGCCATCGTGGTCATCATGATCGGGCGAAAGCGAACGCTCGCCGCATGCACAATCGCCGCCGCCGGAGTCATCTTCTCGGTACGCTCCGCTTCGAGCGCAAAGTCGATCATCATGATCGCGTTCTTCTTCACGATGCCGACGAGGAGGATCAGTCCGACGAACGCATAAACGTCGAGCTCCATGTGAAACACGAGGAGAGCGAGCAGCGCGCCGAACGCCGCGAATGGAAGCCCGGTAAGAATAGTCGCCGGATGAATGAAGCTCTCATAAAGAATTCCAAGCACCATGTAGATCACGAAGATCGCGAGCACGAGCAGAGCGAGCAGCCCGCGCTGGCTGTCCTGGAACGCCTGCGCCGTCCCCGAGAAATTCGTCGTCACGCTGATCGGAATGATTTCGGCCGCTGCTGCCTCGACGGCCTTCGTCGCGGTGCCCAGCGCAATTCCAGGCTTCGTGTTGAAGGAAATCGTCACCGACGGAAGCTGACCGGCGTGGGTGATCGCGAGCGGTCCCACATTCTGTGAGATCGTCGACACCGCGCTGAGAGGAACGAGCGCGCCCGCCTGCGACCGGATGTAAAGCATCCCAAGTGCGTTGACGTCACGCTGGTATTCCGGCTTCAGCTCCATGATCACGAAGTACTGATTGTTCGGAGTGAAGATCGTCGACACCTGGCGCGAGCCATAGGCGTTGTAGAGTGCTGCTTCGATCTGTTGCGCCGTGACGCCAAGAGTCGCCGCGCGCTCGCGGTCGATCGTCACGTTCACCTGCGGATTGGCGATCTGCAGGTCACTCGTGACGTCCTGAAGCTCGGGAAGCGAGCGCATCTTCGCTTCCATTCTTCCCGCTGCAGAATCGAGCACGTCGATCTCGGGACTCTGCATGGTGAACTGATACTGGCTCTTCGATTGCCGTCCCCCGATCTGGATTGCCGGTGGCACCTGCATGAACACATTCACGCCCGGAATGCCGGAGAGCTTCGGCTGCAGCTCCTTGACGATGTCATCGGCGCTTAGCCGCTGACCGTGCGGCTTGAGTCCCATGATGATGCGGCCCTGATTTCCACTCGCGCTGCCCGATCCAACAGCCGACATGAAGCCGGCAATGTTCGGGTCTTTCGCCACGATGGCCGCGACCTGCTGCTGGTTCTTGACCATCTGCGTGAACGAGGTGCCCTGTGCGGACTCTGCCGTAGCCGTGATCTGCCCGGTATCCGCCGTTGGAATGAATCCTGTCGGGACCAGCTTGAACAGAACGAAAGTTCCAGCGAGAACCGCGATCGAAAACAGCAACGCGGAGAATCGATGCTGCATCACGAACCCGAGACTCGATTCGTATTTGCCGAGGATCCGGTTGTAGATCCGCTCTGACGCGTTGTAGAGCCGGCCGTGCTCGTGAGACGGCGGACGGAGGTACCGGCTCGACAGCATTGGCGTGAGCGACAACGAAATGAATCCCGATACGAGAATCGCTGTGCCGATCGTCACCGCAAATTCATGAAACAGCCGCCCTACGATGCCACCCATGAACAGCAGAGGAATGAACACCGCGGTCAGCGAAATCGTCATCGCGAGGATGGTAAAGCCAACTTCTGCAGCCCCGTCGAGCGCGGCGGTTACCGGATCCTTACCCATCTCCATGTGCCGCACGATGTTCTCGAGCATCACGATGGCATCGTCCACCACAAACCCCACCGCGAGGGTCAGCGCCATCAGGGACAGGTTGTCGAGCGAATAACCGAACAGGTACATCACGGCAAAAGTGCCGACGAGCGACATCGGCAGCGCAAGGCTCGGAATCACGGTCGCCGAGACATTGCGAAGGAACAGGAAAATCACGAGCACGACGAGAACGAGCGTGAGCATCAGCGTCTTCTTCACGTCCGTGACCGAACCCTGAATCGCGATCGAACGGTCGTAGAGGGTGTGAATCTCGACGCTGGGCGGAATCTGATCGCGCAGCGACTCGACAAGAGCGTGTACCGATTTCGCGACTGCGACCGTGTTGGTCCCTGGTTGCCGCTGCACGGCGAGAACGATCGATCGCGTGCCGTTGTACCAGCTTGCCGCGCGGTTGTTTTCAACGTCGTCGAGAACGTTGCCGAGCTCTTCGAGGTGGACCGGCGCGCCGTTGCGGTATGCGACGATGAGCTGTCTGAACTCCGCTGCATTCTGAAGCTGCCCGTTGGCCAGAATCGTCGAGGCACGCGAGCTGCCCCAGAGAATCCCCGTCGGCAGGCTGACGTTCTGGGCCGAGATGGCAGTCGACACTTCGTCGATGCCAATGCTGCGATTGGCGAGCGATGTTGGATCGAGCTGAACCCGAACTGCGTATTTCTGTCCGCCGAACACCTGCACCTGCGCAATTCCGGGCACCGACGAAATGCGCTGAGCCATGAATGTCTCACCGTATTCGTCGAGCTGAGACAGCGGCAGTGTGGCGGACGTAAGCGCGAGGTAGAGAATCGGCTGGTCGGCCGGATTCACCTTGCGGTATGAAGGCGGCAGAATACCCTGAGGAAGACTTCGCAGTGTCTGCGAAATCGCGGCCTGGACATCCTGCGCGGCCGCGTCGATATCGCGGTCGAGCGAGAACTGAATCGTTATTGACGCGGAGCCGAGCGAGCTCTGAGACGTCATGTTGTCGATGCCGGCGATGGTCGAGAATTGTTTCTCGAGAGGCGTCGCAACCGCGGCGGCCATCGTTGACGGGCTGGCGCCGGGAAGATTGGCGTTAACGCTGATCGTCGGGAAATCGACCGACGGCAGATCGCTCACGGGCAGTCTGCGATACGCGCTGATGCCGAAGAACAGGATGCCGATCATGACCAGTGCGGTCATTACCGGGCGGCGAATGAATATTGCGGTCATTTCTTACCCCCCTTGATCGTCACCTTCGAGCCGGAAATCAGCCGCGATTGTCCGCTGAGGATGACTCTTTCGCCTTCCGTTACACCGCTGCCGATCACGACGAGTGAATCGACAGTGCGAGCGACCTGCACGGGCTGCTGCTTCGCGGCGTTCTTTGCATCAACGGTAAAAACGTACGTGCCCTGCTGGCTCGTCATGACCGCAGCCGATGGCAGAGTCAGCGCGTTGGCATCCACATATAGTTGCAGCGCGACCTTCACGAACTGTCCCGGCCACAACGTGCCTTCAGCATTTGCGAACTTCGCTTTCAAGAGCACGGTCCCACTGGTTGCATCGACGTTGTTGTCAACGAACGAGAGCGAGCCTTCGAGCGCATTCGTCGACCCTTCGGACGGTGTCGCGCGAACGGCGAGCGTTTTGTTGCCCGTGTAGTAGCGCTGAATGTCCGGAAATTGACTTTGCGGCACGGTGAAGCGAACGAGAATCGGCTGGATCTGATTGATGACGACGAGCGGATCTCCGTTGGCTTTCACCAGATTCCCCTGTCGTACGAGCAAGCTTCCGGTTCGGCCGGTAATCGGCGTGCGGATGGTGCAGTTCGCGACATCCACCTGCGCTTTCGCCACTGTTGCGCGATCGGCATCGACTGTCGCGGCGGAGGATGCCGCGGTCGATTGGGCCTGATCGGTCTGCGACCGCGTCACGTAACCCTGTTGAACGAGTGCATCGTATCGCGCAGCTTCGCGCCGCGCATTCGACGCCTGCGCTTCGTCGCGTGCCAGCTGCGCACGCGCCTGGTTGAGCGTTGCGACGTACGGACGCGAGTCGATCTGGAAGAGGACTTCTCCGACGTGAACATCCTGTCCTTCCGAGAACGATACGTTCTTGAGAATGCCTCCAACCTGAGCTTCGATCGATACCGTTTGCAGTGGCTCGACCACCCCATTGCTCGTCACGACAAACGGCATCGTGCTCCGCTTCACCGACGTGACGCTGACCGCGGTCGCCGGCCTTTTCTGCGGAGCGGGCTTGGAGCACGCCCCGGCAGACAGCGTTACTGCAAGGAAAATCAGCTGCGATATTCTGAAACTCATGGATTGATGACGTTAGGAATGCCGGGCTTGATTGCCGGATCAGCCGAGAATGTGAATGGCGTCTGGCCGCGTATGCTCAACACGCCTGCATCGCGTGCGAGCTGAGCGAGGGCGGTGTACCATTGCCATCGCGACTGAACCTGCTGGGCCCGCGCGTTCGCTAACGCGCTCTGGGCCGTGAGAAGATCGAGAATGCTGCCGACGCCCTCGCGGTACCTGCCGGCCGCGACCTGCGCAGACTGCGTGGCGCTGGCGAGCAGGTCATCAGACGTTGCGACTCGCTGCTCTGCAGTCTGCAGCGCGTAGTACGATACGAAGACCTGCGTTATGACGTTCTGCCTCGTCTGGTCGGCAAAGGCACTGACCGCATCCGCGCGAGCCTCTGCAGCACCAACGTTGTATTGACGTGCGAATCCGTTGAAGATCGGAATCGAGACGCCAAGGTTGACGCTGTAAGACGGCCCGGTCGCGGTCGTACCGGTCGGTGAAAACCAGGAACGACTGGCGTTACTGCCCAGCGACAACGCAGGAAGCTCCGCCGATCTTGCAACGCGGATCTGTGCCCCAGCGGCGGCGGCCTGCGCTCGCGCAGATGCGAGATCGGGACGGTTTCGCAGCGCGTCGTTGATCACGCTATCGACGCTCTGCGAGATCACGCCCACCGGCACCGCGTCGGGCATTGGCTGGAGGTCGAATGGAAGATTTGCCGGAAGTCCCAGGGCAGACGCAAGCGAGCCGCGCGCAGCCTGCAGATTCCCCTGAATTGTCTCGAGGTTGAGCTGTTCCTGCGACAGTGCAGTCTGCGCCTGAAGCACGTCCGCAATCGTCGCGAGTCCCACTTTGTTTCGCTGCTGCGCCGACGTGAGGTTGGCCTGCGCCTCGGCAATCGCCGAACGCTCGGCGGCGAGCAGCGCGGCTGTTGCGGAATAAGAGAAAAATGCCGTCTCCGCCTGCAGCACTACGTTCTGAAGTGTCGCGTTGTGGCTGAGATCGGCTGCAAAAAGATTCTGGCGCGCTGATTCGACTGATCCTGAGCGTCCACCGAAATCGAACAACAGATAATTGAGCGATATGCCCGGCCCGTACTCATTGCGGTCGCTCGTCGTACGACCGGATGAGACGGGTGAATGAGAGCGGGTCGCGTCGACGGAGCCGTTGATGGTTGGAAAAAACTGGCCGCGTGTCGCACCAAGTACGTCAGCGGCTTCTCTTGCCGACGCCCACGATGCGCGTGTTGCGGGATTGTTGCGCAGCGCGAGGTCTACGACGTCGCTGAGAGTGAGCTGGCGAATTCGCTGCGCGAGGTCGGTGGGTACCGCGGCCTGAGCCTGCTGAACGGGAGGCTCGGTCTTGAGCGCCCGCGGCGGTGCAGTCCATGGAACGTTGGACGAAGGCGCGACGGCGGGGACGCCGTCCATCCGGGAGAGATTTCTTGCGCAAGCGAGTCCTGCAGCCGATATGAGTAGAACCGTACCGGGAGTTAAGCATCGGAGCTTGATACACATTGAGCTTGAGTTCATCCCCAGATACGTCCGGTAAGGCCCTTCTGTTGATATCCGCCCGCAAAAAGCCCCGGATTGACCTGGATCCGGGGCGTCCCGAATGAGATTGCGACGCGACTTGACGGGTCGCCGGCTTGGGCTACCGGCGCATGAACAAAAAGTATCCCGCAACAAGGAGGGCGACTACCAGAAGAATCAGCATCGTGGGGTTCCTGGTCTTTCTCTCCGTGCTGGCGGGATTGGGGGCAAGAATCGGATTGGTAATGGTATCGCGCTTTGTCATTGCATCTGGGTCGTGCCCGGCAGGACTCGCGAGATCGACGACGGACACTCCCAATGGAAGTCTTCCGCGCCGAAACGTGAGCTCGGCCGAACCTACTTCGATCCGGTCTCCATCGGTGAGCGGCTCCGGCGCAGTGACCGTAACGCCGTTGAGCTTTGTTCCGGTGGGACCATTGGCGTGCAGAACGTACTGGTCTCCATCGGCACGGACCTCTGCGTGAGCCCGGGAGACTGACGGCTCGCGAATGACTATCCTGCTGCCCGCGTCGCGGCCGATCGGGAACGAGTCACTCGTCAGCGGATAAGCGCGACGCTCGAACTCGTATACCAGATAAGCCTGTGACTGTGCTGAATCGTCGTTCATACTTTCCATGTTATCAGAGTAATGCGAGATTGGTCAATGATTCGTAAACATGCTCTAATTGAACCCCCCAGCGGAGGATTTCAATGGCTACGAAACTGGACAAGGTGCTGAAGCGGGAAATCGAGATTGACGGGCAATCCTATATCGCCTCGATTTCGCCTGAAGGAATCAAGGTCACGAAGAAGGGTTTTAGGAAGGGGAACGAGATTTCGTGGCGCTCGATCATGAGCGGGGATGCCCAGCTGAACGAAGATCTCAACAGATCGATCGACGCAAGCAGCTCAGGAGAATAGTCCCGCCCAGATAGTCCCGCCCAGATAGTTGACGGGCATGGCGCCGTGTGCTTGAATCACGGCGCTGGATTGTCGGAGAGGTGCTCCTGAATCACCACCCACCGGCCTCCGCGATTTACGAAGACCGCTGTCCACGCTCCGCCAATGACGTGCTGCATTCCGTGCGGATTGATATGCGGGATGCGATACGTGGCGGTCACGACGGCTGCATCGGGAGCGAGGACGTCTACGTACATTGAGGTCCACTCCCACCTGGGGTTGCGCATGTTGCTTCCGACGTACTGCCAGAACATTCCGATCTGCTTTTGAAGATCGGCGCGGGTGGTGGAAACGTGACCTCCGCTCGCGGAATACACGGGGCCCGTTGCGGGGTAGAGACTCATCATTCGCGAGACTACATCGGGCCTGGACAGATCGTACGCGTTGGTGACCAGGTGCCGCAGGGAATCGGTGACCGCTTTGCGTTGGGCCGCCGACACGGGTCTGGGCGAATCAGGACCGCACGCGAACTGAGCGAGGGCGGCGCCGCCGAGTATGAAGGCAATGAACTTGTTTCTCAGAGAAGCCATGCTGTCACCCTATTGAGACAGAATTGTCACCCTTTGAGGACAAAACTATCTGATTTTGTCGGTCTGCAAGGGGGAAAGTGCAATGGCTCAGCCGTTGCGCTTATGGGTATACATTTCGGAGGACCGATCTCCATTCGGAATCGGCTGACCGTCTGAGCGGGAAACGGAGGATACAGTGCGCAAGTTCGTGAGCCTGGCTGGTATTGCCGGCGCGTTGGTGGTAGCTGCGTGCAGCAGCAAGACTGCGGTGATGAGCGATGAGCTCAAGAAGGATCTCGAAGTCGCGTCGTCGTCCAACGCTATTAATCTGGCAACGACGCAGACGAACCCGGGCAGCCAGGTCGTCTCGGCGATCGAGCGCACTACTCCGCCTGCGCCGCGTCACATCGCGCAGTCGCAACGAGCCGTGAAGCACCATGCCGCGCCGAAAGCGCCGCCTGCAGCTGTCGAAGTCCAACAGGCAGACGTGAGCCCGGCAGTCGAGCCACAGCCGGTTGAAGTCGCTCCGGCTCCGGTCGATCCGGCTCCGATCGCGAGCCCGCGTCCGCGGCCTATTGCTACCCAGGGCGGTGGTAATGACACGGGCCGTGCAGGTGGGGGCGGAATCGGAAGCGTTCTTGGAGGAATCTTCTCGGTCGTGATCCGCGGTGGCGGAGTCGATGGCGATGAGTGTGATCCGAGAACCGACGGTCGCACGCGTGGCGGTATCGCGGTCAACAACCGAATTCCGGTGATCGGAACAACGTTCCCGGGCAGCGGCCGCATTGGCGGTGGATTCCCAGGTGGCGGCCGCATTGGCGGTGGTTTCCCCGGCGGCGGGCGAGGCCGATTCTAGCAGTACCGATGACGCGACGCCGGGGTGAACATCACCGCGGCGTCGCGTCTTTCGTTTCAGGAACTCAAACATGAAATCATCGGTCAGAAAGTCGCTCACGCTCCTCACCGCCATTACGCTGGTGACTGTATCGGCCTGTAAGGACGCGAAAAAGAACGACGACGTGCTCGCTCAGGACACGAGTTTGAACAACGACCTCGCGCTTGCGAATCGAGACACTGCGTCCCAACCGCAGCTCAAGGACGTTCCTGTTTCTCCACTGCCGGCGCCGGTCCCGGCGGAGCCTGCGCCTGCACCCGTGGTGAGGCGGCCTGCACCGCGCATCGCCGCGCCGAAGCCGGCCGTGCGCACGCCCGCCAAGGCGGCCACGCCCGCGCCCGAGCCTGCGGAACGCGTGACGGCGAGCGGCAACACGGAGCGCGCGAGCGAACCCGGATCCGAAAAGCCGCTTGGGGTTGTTTCGTCCGGTTCCGAGATCGCGCTCTCCTCGGGCCAGCGCATTTGCACCAATACGAACAGTGTCGGTGACAGATTTACTGCGCAGATCGCCGACCCGGTAATGGGAGCGAACGGAACAGTCATTCCCGCTGGCGCCACGGCAACAGTCGAGATCTCGACCTTGCAGAAGAGCAATGGTGACGGCGACAAGATCGAGATCGGACTGCGTGTCGAGTCCGTGACGTTCGGCGGGAAGACGTATGCCGTCAGCGCTGAAACCACGTATGCGCAAGTCGATCGTGTTCGCGCCGAGACGCGCGGTGATGACACGAAGAAGGTCGTCACCGGTGCAGCGATCGGTGCAGTTCTCGGCCAGATCCTTGGACATAGAACCAAGTCTACGGTGATCGGCGCGGCGACCGGCGCGGCTGCCGGTGCAGTTGTCGCGGCTCGTAACGCGAACTATGATGGGTGCGTTCCAAGCGGTGGTCGCATCACCATTCGCCTGACCCAGCCGCTGACTATTCAGGCG
>JBBQYO010000048.1:0-14828 GCA_038208605.1 Gemmatimonadales bacterium
CTTCCGGAGCTGGAAGAGATTCTCAATACAACGTACGGCGTCATCACCTACCAGGAGCAGGTGATGCGTATTGCGCAGAAGCTCGCGGGCATCTCGCTCGCCGAAGCTGACGTGCTTCGCAAAGCCGTCGGCAAGAAAGACGCGGAGCTCATTCGGGAAGAGCTTGGCAAGTTCGTCGAGAAGTCTGTCGCACGCGGATATGATCCGAAAATCATCGATGATATCTCCGGCCAGATCGAGACGTTCGGGCGATATGGTTTCAACAAGTCGCACTCGGTCGCCTACTCGATCATCTCGTTCCATACCGCGTGGCTGAAGACGCATCATCCAGCGGACTTCATGGCGGCGCTGCTCTCTGCGATGATCGGCGACACCGACAGTGTCGTAAAGTACATCAACGAAGCGCGCGAGATCGGTATCGAGCTCCTGCCGCCCGACGTCAACGAATCGGGATACAAGTTCACCGTCATTGGCGACAAGCGAATTCGCTTCGGTCTCGGGGGAATCAGGAACGTCGGCAAGTCTGCGATCGACTCGATCCTTTCTGCTCGCGCGAAGGGTCCGTTCAAGTCGATCTTCGATCTTGCGTCACGCGTCGACCTTCGCGTTTGCAACAAGCGTGTGTTCGAAGCGCTCATCCCCTCGGGCGCACTCGATGGACTCGGCGGTCACAGAGCTCAATACATGACGGTGCTCGATACGGCGCTGCGCGAAGCTTCCCTTCAGCAAGAGGAGGCGGAATCGGGTCAGGTATCGATGTTCGGTTCGGCGATATCGAACGCGAGCAAGGATAGTCACGCGCACGTCGAGCAATCGTTGCCCAACATCGCGCCATGGACGGAATCGATCAGGCTTGCGAAGGAAAAGGAGATCCTCGGCTTTTACATCTCCGGACATCCTCTGGAGCCATTCTCAACCGAGTGCGAGCTCTTCGCTACGCACAAAGTTGCGGACCTTGGCAAGTGGAGCGCCGACCCAATGGCGCTCGCGGTTGTCGTCACGGCCATCAAGCGGCAGACGAGCAAGCGCAGCGGCTCGGAGTTCGCGCGACTGACTATCGAGGATTTCTCAGGGTCTGTCGAAGTTCTGGTGTTTCCAGAGAAGTGGTCAGCGCTTTCTGATCAGGTGAAAACCGACGTCCCGATTCTGCTCAAGGGCGGCTATGCTCGCCGTGACCAGGACGCGGACAACCCTTCGTTCGTCGTCGAGTCGGTGACGAAGCTCGCCGAGCTTCGCGCAAACGGGCAGGTGATGATCGCAATCGAGCTTAAGCGTGAGCCTGGGCAGGCTCCGGGAATCATGAACGAAGTGCGGTCGATCGTCGAATCATATCCGGGCACCGTTCCCCTCGAGGTGCAGTACAGCGACGGCAGCGGGTTGCGTGCTACTCTGCGTTCCCGCACTTTGACACTCGCGGTGAGCACGACCGCGATGAGCGAGCTGCGCTCGCTGCTCGGAAACGACTCGGTACGCCTGCAACGCGGGAGCAAATAGGTGGCGACGTCTGGACAGACACTGGACTTCGAGAAGCCGATCGTCGAGCTGGAACATCAGATCGACGAGCTCAAGCGAATGGCCGGCGAGCGCCAGATGAGCGTTGTCGAGGAGATTGCTCCCCTCGAGAGAAAGCTGGTCGAGCTCCGCGAGCAGATTTACAGGAATCTCACGCCATGGCAGCGGGTTCAGGTCGCACGCAATCCGAAGCGCCCGTTCACGTCCGAGCTCATCGACCTCGTATTCACCGATTTTGTCGAGCTTCACGGCGACCGCGCATTTCGTGACGATCCCGCGATCATCGGCGGATGGGCGCGACTCGACGGCGAGACCATCATGGTGATGGGGCAGCAGCGCGGCCGCGATACGAAGGAGCTGCTCAAGCGCAATTTCGGAATGCCGCATCCCGAGGGATACAGAAAGGCTCTTCGACTGATGAAGCTCGCCGAAAAATTCCATGTTCCCGTGTTGACTTTCATCGACACGATGGGAGCATGGGCAGGTATCGGTGCGGAGGAGCGTGGCCAATCCGAAGCGATCGCACGCAACCTTCTCGAGATGAGCTCGCTCACAGTACCCATCGTCGCGACAGTCATAGGTGAAGGCGGATCGGGCGGAGCGCTCGCGCTCGGTGTTGCCGACCGCGTGCTGATGATGGAGAACGCGGTGTACTCGGTGATCAGCGTCGAAGGATGCGCAACGATTTTATGGAAAGACGGCAAGAGTCCGGAGATGCGCGATAAGGCGGCAACGGCACTCCGTGTGACGGCGCCAGACCTTTTCGAATTGCGCGTCATCGACGAGATAATTCCTGAGCCACCGGGCGGGGCGCACACTGATCATGCCGCCGCTGCGAAGGCGCTTTGCGAAACATTGAACCGGCATCTGGAAGAGCTGCGAAAGTTTCGTCCCGAGAAACTTGTGCGAAGGCGAAGACAGAAATTCCTCCGGCTTGGCCAGTGGACGGAATGAAAACGGCCAACAACAGTTTTGAGTTCACAGTTATACCGAAGCCGTCAGCTGTGGGCTGGCGCAAGGGAACAGGCGGCGGCTCTTGGCGCATTTAGTCGAGGTTGCGTTTAGAGGCAACCGAAAAGAATTCTTTCTCTGGGACTATCCCGACCCGCCTGCTCTCAAATCCGCCATCATCGTGGATGCCGATCGCGGTGAGGATCTCGGCTACGTGCACTCGCTCGGCGAGCTCGCGCAAATCAGAAACGGCGGATGCGCCCATGGATGCGGAACTTCAGCGCCGACGCGAAAGGCGCTTCGGTCAGCGAACGGAACCGACAGGGCCAGCGCGGGCGAACTCCAACAGCTGAACGAAGAATCGCGAAAGAAAGCGATGGAGCGGGTTCGCGCGAACGGTCTGGCGATGAAGCTTACCGATGCCGATTGGCAATGGGACCGCAAAAAGCTGACGTTCTACTTCACGGCCGAGAAGCGCGTTGATTTCCGAAATCTCGTTCGCGATCTCGCGTCGCTTTTCCGCACCCGCATCGAGCTCAAGCAGATCGGCGTTCGCGACGAAGCCAAGCGCCTCGACGGCGTGGGCAGATGCGGACGCCAGTACTGCTCTGCATCATGGCTCCCGGAGCTCCGCCCGGTAAACCTCGGTGTAGCAAAGGACCAGCGGCTCTCGCTCAATCCAGCTCAGATTTCCGGAGCGTGCGGAAGGCTCATGTGCTGCCTGCGATACGAGCACGAGTTCTACGTGCAGAGCCGCAAAAGATTTCCGAAAGAAGGAAAGATTCTCGTCACCGCCAAAGGTGAAGAGAAGCTCATGGCAATCGACATTTTTCACGAGCGTCTCACGCTGCGCACGGCTGAGGGTGAGACACGCGTTGTTCCGCTGGCGGAATTCAATCGCGAGATGGCAGCCGTTGCAGGCGGAACTCTCGAGAATTACCTGACCGACTCTGCAGGCGATGATCAGGATGCAGCAGAAAACGGTTTCGACATTTCGCCCGAGCTTCTGTACACGGCGGAGCACGAGGTCGAGCCAGTCCGGGAGCTCATTGTCGCTGAGCCGAGACTGGGTTTCGATGACGTAGCTGATGACGAGAATTCGGTCGATACCGCCGATGATGCGGCAATTCCTCCCACTCGCGCGGCAGATCGCGACGATGCCGGCGCTCGCAGACGAAGAGGTCGACGCGGCGGGCGGCGCGGACGCACCGGCGATTCGGGAGAGCAGTAGCCGATGGGACGGTTTTACATAACGACTGCGATCGACTACGCGAACGGCGACCCCCATCTCGGACACGCCTTTGAAAAAATTGGCGCCGATGTGATCGCAAGGTACCGGCGCATGTGCGGCGATGACGTTCACTTTCTGATCGGAATGGATGAGCACGGTCAGAAAGTCGCCTCCGAAGCCGCCGATCGCGGAGTTACACCGCAGGTGCTGGTCGATGAAGTCGCTGGACGTTTTCAGCAGATGTGGAAGAGGCTTTCGATCTCGAACGATCAGTTCATCCGGACGACGGAGACAACGCATCGCGCCGGCGTAACGGCGCTGATCGAAGCGATCTTTCGCAATTCTCCCGATGACTTCTTTGAGCGGGAGTACGAAGGCTGGTATTGCGTAGGCTGCGAATCGTTCAAGCAGGACAATGAGATCATTCAGGGCAAATGCGTTCTCCATCCAACGCGCACGCTGCAATGGGTTGCCGAGAAGAACTGGTTCTTTCGGTTGTCGGCTTACACCGATCGTTTGCGGGACCTCATTTCCGGAACCGACTTTCTCGGGCCGAGAAGCAGGCGCAACGAGATGCTCGCGCTGCTCGATCAGGGCCTCGAGGATATATCCGCCAGTCGCTCGAGATTTTCATGGGGAGTTCCCTTCCCTCGCAGATCGAGCAGCGGCGAGACCCAGACGACGTACGTATGGTTCGATGCACTGCCCAACTATCTCACCGCAACTGGATATCCAGCGGAAGGCTTCGACGGGCGATGGCCCGCCGATCTTCATGTCGTCGGCAAGGACATTACGCGTTTCCATGCGATCATCTGGCCGGCGATGCTGATGGCTGCTGGACTCGAAGTGCCGCGGCATGTCTGGGCGCACGGGTTCGTATTGCTCGCAGGCGATCGTTTCAGCAAGTCGGCCGGCGTGCGGCTCGACCTCGATGAGGCAATCGACCGTTTTGGTCCCGACGCTTTCCGCTATTTCCTCATGCGCGAAGTTCCGTTCGACGCCGATGGAAATTTTTCATGGGAAAGATTCGAAGAGCGCTACAACGCCGAGCTCGCAAATGCGTTCGGCAATCTTGCGAGCAGAACGTTGTCGATGATCGACAGATATCGGGACGGCATTGTACCGGCCGGTTCCGACGAAACCGTCGACTCCGCCGACAAGAGCGACCTGGCCGCGTACGCCGCTCACATGAACGGCGACAATGGCTATCTGCTGCACGAAGCTCTCAAAGCGCTGTGGCGCACAGTCGCACGAGCGAATGAATTCGTTGACAGGCAGGCGCCGTGGAAGCTGGCAGCTGACGAAAACGGTTCCGCCGAGCTCGACCGCACACTTGGCTCGCTGGTGAGGCAGCTCGTTCGCCAGACGGCGTACGTCGCTCCGTTCATGCCTGCCAAGGCGCAGGATCTGTGGGAGCGTCTCGGCGCGCCGGGGCTCGTGAGTGAAGCGACGTTCGAGCAGGTGGCGGCCCTCGATCCGGCGGGCTGGCGCGTATCGAAGAAGGAACCGTTATTTCCCAAGGACGCGAAGTAGCCTGGGAGGCCCTGGATGCGAATCAAAAGTCTGTTTATCGCAGCGGCTGGTGCGGGAACGATGAGCCTCGCGGCGTGCAGTCACTCCGTTCCGGTCGGCGGACCGGTTACTCCCTCAGGATCGATCTCGAGCGCAGGTGCGCCGCGGTGGACGGCGCGACTGACGTCGGTGATGCAGAGCCGTGGCGACATCAGACAGAGCACGCAAGACAAGAGCTATGGCTCAGCCGAATGGACGGATGCAGATGTGGTGTCACTGTCGAAGGTGAATCTGGTTTTCACCTATTCGGGTAACGAGCGCGATCTCAGCTGGGCCATCCTTCCGGGTGCGTGCGGCAGTGCTTCGCTGCCTCTGTTGCCGCTCTCGAATTTTCCTGAGCTGAGTCTGGCCGGCGGTGGACGTGCGCAGCTTACCGCGACGCTCCCCATCGACCTGCCAACGGTGGGCACTTATCATATCGACCTATACCGGGACCGGCTCGGCGGGATCGAATCGGTGGTCGGATGCGGGAACCTGAAATATTTCAGTGGCTGAACGCCAGTGTGCGCACGAAAAAGGAAAAGCACGCCCGAACGAGGCGTGCTTTTTATTTGGTGAGGTGCAGTGTCTCTACTGAGTTCTTGTAAAGACCTGAATAACACCAGCGGCGTGGCCGGGCCCGAACTTGGATTCGGCATTCCAGCCTTCGATGAAACGAATTTCGGCCACGCTCGACGCGGGAATCTGCTTCAAGGTTCCGAGGTTGCCGTACTCCACCTCATCGAGATACACCGTCGGCTCCTTGTTGACCTTCAGCATGAGAGAGTTTGCTCCGCGCGAAGCCATGAAGTTTCCCCGGAGCTTCACGATCGCGTCCCACGCGCTATTCGCGCGGCTTTCCTCTATCTCGATCCGAGTGATGAGGTTTCTACTCGGCGCCGGAGAGTCCTCCGCATTCCTGCCGTGACACGCAGCTGCTGAGAGCGCAGCAGCAACAACGACAAACGCACTGACCGCGGACCGCATAGGGGCGGCTCCTGGTGGTATGGGCGGGAAATGCGCGGTCCGAATTGGCGGCCGCGACCGCTCGCGAGTGATGTCGTCAAGGTCTGACCGGGACCACTACGGCGCAAGGGTAATACCCAAAAAAGAAAGAGAGGCCCCATTGCAGGGCCTCTCCTCTGAATTTTTCGCACAATCCACCGCCGCTGGCTAGTTGCAGACGACGGTCAGCACGCCTCCCCGCTGATCAGCCTCGTTCTGCGGCTGCGGCAGAGCCTTAACGAAGACATCCCCCGCAAGCTCTTTCTTGAAAAACGTCTCGTTGAGTCGGCCGTAGGCACGAAGATCGACAAGACGATGCGCACTCTCGAAAAGTAGTGAGTATCGCTTCTCCCTGAGGATAGCGGAGATTGCGGCAGAAGCGCTGGCAAACGGGTCAAGCGGCGCCAATCCTCCTGCCGCGCTTCTTACGTAGTTGACGTCGGCCAAGGCGCCTGCCAGATCGCCAATTCCAACCTTTGCCTGCGCTCTGAGCAATACAAGCTCTTCGTTCTTGAGGAGTGCAATGGGATCAGTCAGTGTGACCCGGAAGTTTGCTTTGTACGTGAGACCCTGGATCGTGGCTGGCGCCGCAAGCGTTACGATCTTCGAGCCGCGCCGGTCGCCAGGTTGAAGACTGTCGCTCACCTGCGGGTTGAGATGAAGATTTCCATCAATGAGCTGGTTCGGCGTGTCGCCCGTCGCGATGCTGAACGTGTAATAGACGCCCTTCGATATCTGGGCTGGATCCGTGCTGATGAACGACGCGTTGAGCGCAGTTATCGCGCTTTGAAAGCCCGATGCACCCGTTGGCGACTGGTGATCGAGTGCACGATAGAGCTCTATCTTACCCTTCAATCCGCGGTTGAACTGCGCGAATGTAGTTGAAGGATTCGTGAAGCCGGCGTATCCGGGTGGCAAAACAAACGGAAATGCCGATCCACCGGCTTGCAGGTCGGTGAGGCCGCTATCCAGAAGTGCCGACACGTAAGCCAGCACCTTTGGCTTGCAGACAAATGGAGCCAGCGGATCGCCAAGTGGGTGGTCGACATCGATCGCGACTCCGAGCGTGTCGCGGAGTTCCACGAGCCGATAGACGTCGATGGCCTTCTGCGTTCGAACGAACCCGCGGGTGGCCGCCTTTTGCTCATCGGTCAGCTCGGAAGCTGGTGCGCTGGGAATGAGCGCGAGGATTGTGTTGGCCGCACGCACGTCACGCGTAAAGCCAGTGAACGCTCCAGAGCCCGAGAAAGCGCCCGGGTCAGGCGTTCCATTCAGGAACTCATTCACATAGCGCGGCTCCGATGCGTCGGTTCTGTAGGCATCACGGGCGAGCACCTCACCGAACACGATATAAGTAGCCGGTGATGTGCCGAGCGAGGCTCGCTGGGCGTCTACGAAACCGGTCACCAGGTTCTGCAGCGTCAACCGCGACAACGGCTTGCCAAGCACGTCCTGCAGCGACGGATTGTTGAAATCAGGCACTCCCGTCGAATCCTTGCAGGCGGTCAAGGCCACCGACCCTGCAAGGATGAGTGTGATGTATTTCTTCATTGGCTGATGATCTCTGTTTGAATGGTCGGAAGCATTCTAGAAGTTGGCGCTTATGCTGAAGAAGAATGATCGAGAAGGCGGATACGGCGTTATGTCGTTGAATGTGTTCAGGTTCTGGTTGCCGTTGTTTGAAACCTCGGGATCGAGGCCGTCATACTTGGTCCAGGTCCTGAGATTGCGACCGCTGAACTCGAGTCTTACGTCCTGCGCTCCAGCGAACGTACGCCGCACCAAACCCTGGGGAAGCTGGTAAGACAGGGAAAGCTCTCGCAGTTTTACGAAGGAGGCATCGACTATATACGCCCGCGAATTTCTCTGGGCAGAGCCCTGCATCGCGAGACGCTTTGTGCTGAGAGCAGTGTCGGCAAAGAGATGACCGGAATCGAAGTAGTTATCGGTGAGGTTCGCGACGTAGCCGCCATGTCTCCACTCGAACAGGCTGCCGAGACGAACAGGTCCGAAGTTGAAGTCATTGGTGAAGCCCATGTTGAACTTGGGTGTGACATCGCCGATGATTCCCAGATGAACCGCGCGACTGACGAACGCTCCACAAGTGGCAGCATCGACGCCGACCGGACAACCATTGCTCCCACGAACCCCATTGGCGAAGGTCGTGTCGTAGCCGTCACGCGCAATGATCGATGTCGGGGATCTACCCTTCTCAATCCTTGCCGCTCCGAAACCGATACCAAATCCACCACTGTTGAATGCTGGAACGGGCAGCTCCGTAATAATCCCATGCACGTGAGCGAACGTGGTCCGCGAAACCCAATCGATGCGCCCACGCTGAAACGGGGTCACGTTGAAGCCGATCTCGTAGCCACGATTGACGAGCTGACCGCCATTAATGACCTGGGTGGTAAATCCAGTTGTGGGCGCAGTGTTGGCGGTAAGAATCAGGTCGTCGATTGTTTTCCGAAACAGCGTCACGTCGAGCGAGGCCCGCGACTTGAACAATGTCGCATCGAATCCGCCTTCGATCTCCGTTGAAATTTCCGGAGTGATCTTATCGTTTCCGTATGACAGAGCCGGACGCGTGCCGGTAACTCCTTCTTCTGTTACCACCACGAGCGAGGTGAACTTCTGGCCGTAGCTCGGCTGATTGCCCGCGCGCCCAAAAGCCATTCGAAGCTTCAGATCATCAACGAATCTGGGAAGCGTCGGCACTCGCAGAGACACCGCAGCCTTGGGGTACGAGAAGAACTTGTCCGGATCTCCATTGTTGCTGTTGCGTTCCAGATTCAATCCGCCCGTCAAGAGAAGCCGTTCATGAAACAACAGCAACTCCTCCTGGCCGAAGTAAGAGAAGTTCTTGACGAGGGTGTTATTCTCGAACGCCGTGATGTTCGTTGCCTTTTCCAGATTTCTCTGACCGAAAAGCAGGTTTTGTCCAGCCGTGAAGATGCTGGAGAACTGGTTCCTCCCCTGCCGAAAACCGGCGGATGTGGTCGCCGCGAACAGCTGCGACGCAGGGAAAAATTTGTGCACGAACTGAAGGCTCAGCGTTGCGGTGCTCTGACTCGAGCTTCTGTTGACAACAGTTCCCGGAAGGCCATCGGCGGGTTCGAAGTACAGCTGCCTGGGTGAAACGATCTTGTTGACCTGCGTGAACTGATCGATGCCCCCGCTCAGAACCGCATCCAGAGTCTGCCTCTGGCTGGAAAGGAAATTGAAGTTCGCCGAGCCGCCGCCGATAAACCGATTGACATTCTCAGGGGTGCTCAGAAGGTCGCGGTCCTGGAACGGATTATCGCCATTGGCACCGAGGTACGGATTTCGGGGGTACACCCCGTCAACCGGCACGAGCCCATAAAAGCTTGGCGTCGATGAAAATACTGTGTATGGATTGACGTTGGCATTGTCGTTGCCGGCGATGCCGCGGGCTGTGAGGCTGTGGATGATCTGGGTGTTCGCCCTCAGATTCAACTTTCCGACAACCTGACCGATGTTCAATCGAAGGGACTGCTTGTTATAACCCGTGCCCTTCTCTATGCCGGCATCCCGCTTTGCGAGTCCGGAAGCGAAGTATGAGGTTCCTGCATTGCTGCCGCTGACCGAGAGGTCCGTCTCATAAGACAGATCCTTCTCGCCGTAGAATTGCTCTTGGAAATCGTTGCAGACCGGTTGCCATGGAGTTGTCTTATAACCGGCAGCTGTCGCTTCTTCTTGTGAGGTAAAGCAACGGATATCGAGCTTGTTGGCGAGCCGGAATTGCCCAAGCCTCTGGGTGACGTTAAAAAGCGGCCTGCCGCCGCTGCCATGTTTGGTGGTGATGAGGATCACGCCGTTCGAAGCCGCAGATCCGTAAATAGCTCCGGCGGAGGCACCCTTCAAAACCGAGATGTCTTCGATATCGGCAGGGTTGATGTCGGCGATGCGGTTGACTTGCTGATCCTGACCGCTTGGGGACGTGCCGATTACGCGGGATGCCTGAGTAATTGTGGTCAAACCTCCCTGAATCGCATCGTTGCTCACAATGACGCCGTCAACGACATAAAGGGGGCTCGAGTTCGACCCGATCGAGGTTACTCCACGAAGCTGAACCTGAGCTCCGCCTCCCGGCGCGCCACCGTTCGTGCGAACAATCGCGCCGGCGATCTTTCCCTGTAGCGCATTTTCGATGGTGGGTGTCGGCGCCCGACGAAGGCTTTCGCCGCTCACGACGGCCACCGCGTTTGCGGCGTTCTGACTTGCGATCGTCGTTGCGGTCCCGGTGATCACCTGCTTGTCGAGTTCGAGAACGTCCTTCGCGAGCGTAATGTTCACTTCGGACAATCCCGCTCCAACCGAAACCTGCTTAGGGGAATATCCGATTCTACGCACCCGAAGTGTGGTAGTCGTGCCTTCAGGAACCGAGATGGTGAACCGGCCATCGTCAGTTGTTATCGCACCAATTGGTGTTCCGACGATACTGACAGTCGCAGAAATCACCGGTTCGTTGGAACCTTCTGCGGTGACGCGGCCTGTGATGCGACGCGTTTGCGCTAATGCGCTCGTGCTTGCTAGCCCGAGCAACAAAAGCGACGTGACAAACGAACGAGTTATTCTCACGCCTCTCTCCGGAGTTGGAGTGAAAGGGATCTCCGGCGCTGTGGGGTACAGCTAACGCCGGAACTGACCGGGCTGGAATATTCCAGCCGGGTCAGTTTAGAGCCTTTAATTAGGGGCGGAAACCTGGGATGTCAAGGCAATGTCAACGGCGAGTCACGAACGCGTCTCGCCCCCTGCATCCCCTTTTTCTCTACCGGGGGGCGGCCGCCGGCTTGGAAAAGTCCACTGTCGGAACAACGTTGGAACCCGGTGCTGCTTCATAATAGACGCGCGCCTTCGCACCCGTCACCTTCGCGGTAAGGGCCTGCGGAAAACCGCGAATGTAGGTGTTGTAGTCCTTGACCGCGGCGTTGTAGTCGCTCCTCGAAACCGCAATGCGGTTCTCCGTGCCGGCCAGCTCGTCCTGCAGCCGAAGGAATTGCTGGTCTGCCTTGAGCTGTGGGTAAGCTTCCGCGACAGCGATGAGCCGGCCAAGAGCGCCGGTGAGCTGAGCGTCAGCGGCGACCTGCTGCGCAGGATCCCCGGACTTGATCGCTCCGCCAAGAGAAGCACGTGCGTTCGCAACTTCAGTGAATACCGCTTCCTCGTGAGTCGCGTATCCCTTGACGGTACTCACAAGATTCGGCACCAGATCGGCGCGACGCTGAAGCTGAACCTCTATCTGCTGCTTCGACGAAGCAGCCTGCTCGTCGAGTGTCTGAATTCTGTTGTAACCGCATGCACCAAGGGCGAGCGGGAGAAGCAATACCAGCGAGCGGGGTTTCATAATGCGGGAACCTCGTTTTAGTGAGTCAATTAACGTACGCAAAATGCGCAAATAAGTTTATGCTGTGAAGCGGTCGAGGTAGGCTACCAGCCTCTCCATTCCTGCCATGTAGCCCGCGAGCACCTGTCGCGCATCCTCCCTTTTCAGCTTATCCGTACCACGAACGTGACGGACCGCACGCTGCACCGGGGCAGGATCGAAGCCGGCGCGCGCCGCAACCTGGGCGCTCAACTCGGCATAATCCTGCGGTGGCACATCACCGTGAAGTCGGGCGACTCCACGAAAGACGACCATGATGGCGCTCAGGCTGGCCTCCAGAAGCTTGATCTGTTCGGCGCCGTCGTCTCCTGCCGCCATTGCGCCACGGCGCAGATGAAGGAGCTTCCCAAGCGCCTGCTGCTCCACCTGCAGCCGCAAATCCGAGCGCACGACTGAAACTCCGGTTGTCGGATCGGCGCCGTAGAGAACGCGGTGGCGCTCCAGAATATCCGCGTATTCCATCGGAAATACGTCTGACGACGATGCCCACTCGGCCGCGGTGAATGTCATTGGCGGAGGATTTCCAGCTTCGCCCCACGCCCGCAGCACAGCTCCCACGGCCGCCAGCCGGTCGAGCGGAACAGCGTCGAGGATTACGAGCACGTTGTAATCGGACCGCTTTGCGATGTGCTCCCCCGCGACTGCCGAGCCGTAGAGAATCACGGATCTGAGAGTTGTACCATATGCTCCCTTCAATTGGGATACGAGCTCGTCGAGGTTCATCGCCATCCGTTCGTCTCTCGAAAAAGAAATAGTCTGCGTAGTGTCGTGCTGGAGCGTTTCACCAGCTCGACCCGCCGCCGCCGCCGGAAAATCCTCCGCCGCCCCCGAATCCGCCAAATCCCCCGCCGCCTCCACCGAAGCCGCCTCCACCGCCCCCCCAGCCACCAGCGCGACCGCCGCTATTGTTGAGTCCGCTCATGATGATCCATGGCAGCGCACCGCCACCGCCACCGCCACATCCACTGCGTCCGCGACGACGTGCAAAACTCTGCACGATCATAATGATTACGACGAAGATGATGAAGAAGAGCTGAGGAGGAAATCCGCCGCCGGATCTTTGCGCTCGTTGCGGCGGCAGCGGCATCGCCAGCGACGTATCGAGACTGAAATTGAATTCCGTCGCAAATTTCTCGGCGGTTCGAAGCGTTATGAGTTCCAGACCGGAGGCGTAATCGCGATTGATGAAGCTCGGAGTCGCTTCGCGGCAGATCTCTGCTGTGGTCGCATCGGTGATGAAGCCTTCGGTACCCTGGCCCGTTAGGACGAAGCACCGCCCCCGCTTGTCGCTGTTGGTTTCCTTCGGCACCAGAAGGATCACCGCACCGGCGTTCCGCGTCGGATCGCCCGGGTTGCCTATCTTGCCGACCTTCCACGTCCGGCCGATCGTCAGCGCGACATCCGCGACGTCGCGACCGCCGAGATCGGGAAGCGTAACCACCGCTATCTCACCTTTGGATTTGGAGCGGACGTCTTTCGCGATGCGCGTCATTCGGTCGATCGATCCCTGATCGAGCACGTGCGCGAAATCGTTCACAAGACCGGTCGGCGCCGGAATAGCGGGCCCCTGCGCGAAACTTCCGGCCGGAATCAGCAGCAGAATTGTCACGGCGAGCATGGCTGTTTCGCGGTAGATCGCTCGCCGCGCGTTCACGACTGTACTGATATTAGCTCCCTCACCCTTGATTTAAACCGCGTCGACGCCCCCTATTTAGCGGATGCCGACACACAACGTCAACTTAAGCGCACTTCTCGCCTCAGCGCTGCTGAGCATTGCCTGCAGCCCCGGCGGAACTACGACCCGCGCGGATGCATCGCAGGGCCCCGCCAAGACTGAAGCAAGTCAGAAGCCGAGCGCTCCAGCCGTCAACGATCCCGTTGTCACCGCCGCTGATCACGGCCGCATCCGTGGCGATTCCGCCGCAAAAACATGGGTGATCATCGCCAGTGATTTTCAGTGTCCGTACTGCAAGGAATGGCACGACAAGACCTACGCCAGCTTCATCAACGAGTACGTACGGAGCGGCAAGGTAAAGGTTGCGTACGTGAACTATCCGCTTGCCCAGCATCAGTTTGCACTGCTCACTGCTCAGGCGGCCATGTGCGCGAGCGCTCAGAACAAGTTCTGGGAGTACCATGACGCGCTGTTCAATTCGCAGCCGCAATGGGAAGTCATGACGCAGCCTCGTCCGCTGCTGGATTCCCTTGCGAAAGCGGTCGGCGTCGAGACCACTTCCTGGGGCCAATGCCTGGATTCCGGAAGAATGCTGGCCATCATCAGGGCTGATCAGGACCGTCTCGGAAAGGCAGGCGTGCGGTCGACACCGAGCTTCATGATCGGCGACCAGATGCTTATCGGCGCGCAAACCATCGAGGACATGAGGATCGCACTCGACTCTGCGGTAAAGATGAACTCCGGCGCACCGAAATAACGCGGCAGCCTCTTCACTAACCGGCCACCGCAGGAATGAATTCGCTCATCCGCCTTCCGTACGGTGCTGCTGGAGCGATGAGCAGCTTGGCAGTTGCACTTGCGCCACGGCGCGAGTCGAAGTTTCTGAAGGCGATCAGTGCACGGCGCGGAATACTCGAGCGATACGCTGCATGGTCGTCGTCCAATCGCGATCCGGCTCGGCCTCTTCTCTGGGTGCACGCCCCGTCGGTCGGGGAGGGTCTGCAGGCACTCCCCGTCATAGAGCGCTTTCGCGCACAGCATTCCGGTACTCAGATTGTCTTCACCTATTTCTCGCCTAGCGCAGAGCGCTTCGCGCAAACGGTGGGAGCGGACTTCGCCGACTACCTTCCCTTCGACACGAAGTCCAATGCGCGTCGTACGCTCGATCTCATCGGTCCAACGGCAATCATATTCAGCAAGCTCGACGTATGGCCAGTGCTTGTCGAAGAGGCATCGGCGCGCGGGATAAAAACCGGGTTGTTGAGCGCGACAGTTCCCGAATCATCACGGAGACGTTCCGGCGTCGCACGCATGGCACTAAGCGATGCGTACGCGTCTCTCGATGTTGTCGGAGCAATCGGTCCCGGCGACGCGGAGCGCCTTATGCAGATGGGAGTGAGAAGCGACCGCATCACCGTCACCGGCGACACGCGCTACGACCAGGTGTGGGCAAAGGCTACGGCTCGTACTGCCGAGCGTGAAGCGATAATCAAACG
>JBBQYO010000049.1:0-14767 GCA_038208605.1 Gemmatimonadales bacterium
GTCGGGCGACAGTGCGGCGATTCTCAGACTTCAGCGCGCTCCAGCGCACTACTTCGGACGGCCCGACGCGCCCTATCTCAAGATTGATTCGTCGCGCGAGTCACTCTCAGGCACCAACACCAACATCGGATTCAGCAAGAATGCAGGAAAATTCTTGTGGCAGGTGAACGCGTACGGTGAAGCACCAGGTTTCGACGACAACGATGCGGGCCGAATAGGTGCAGCCGATGACCGCGGCATCAACGTCGGAGCCAGATACCGACAGACGGTTCCGGGGAAAAACTTTCGCTCGTGGGATATCGGACTATCCGACTACAACGAATGGGACTACGGCGGGGTTCGCCAGGGAACGTTCCTCCAGGCAATCTCGAACCAGGTTCTCCGGAATTTCTGGCAAACGAGTGTCAATCTCAGCTACGCGCCGCCGGCTATTGAAGACAACCTTACGCGCGGCGGTCCACTGATGGGCTTCGTATCGCAGTGGTACGGCGGAGCGAGCCTCGCAACGAGTCCCGCGAAGAAAACTCAATGGCGCTTGAGTCCATCTGGTGGATGGGATGCGAACGGCGGATGGACCGAGGCAATCAACGCAGGCGTGTCCTTCCGTCCGGGCAATCGAATCGAGCTGTCAGTGGATCCGGGCTACGGTCATTGGGTGAACTCGCGTCAGTATGTTACGACATTGCCGGGTGGAACGGCAGCGACGTTCGGAAAGCGCTACGTGTTCTCGTACATCGAGCGCAGCGAGCTGTCAGCCCAGCTCAGACTGAACTACGCGATCGGACCCGACCTCACGCTCGAAACCTACGCAGAGCCGTTCGCATCGACTGGGCGGTATTATCGAACAGGAGAGCTGCCCGCGGCACGCAGCTATGGTCTTCGTGAATATGGAAAGGACGGCACGACACTGACTCGCTTTGGATCCGATTCGATTGTGGTCACCGACGGTGCATCGCGCTTTGCCCTTCCCGTTCGCGACTTCAATGTCCTGAGCTTTCGCAGCAACATCGTGATGCGATGGGAATGGCGTCCGGGAAGCACCGCATTTCTCGTCTGGCAGCAGAACCGCGGCGATCAAAGGACTAGCGGGTCGCTCGTTCGTGCGTCGAGTCTATTCAATGCCCTCACCGCTAACGGCGACAACGTTTTCGCGATCAAGCTGAATTATTGGCTGCCTTTCTAGCGACACGTTGGCGGAGCATCATCGACCTTCCGATCTCGCTTGTTCCACCAGACTCGCAACGCGCTCGAGCTCGGAGGTGCTCAGCTTTTGTCCCTTGAGGTCGAGCAACGCTGCCACCGCTTTCTCGGTCGAGCCATCGAAAAACGTTTTCAGCAGATGCGAGAGCGCTCCCTGTCGAGCTGTCTCCTTTCGCATGCTCGGCTGGTATATGTAGGCGCGTCCGTCTTCGACATGAGTGACGCGGCCCTTGTCTTCGAGTGTAGCGAGCATCGCGCGAACCGCGGAATAGCTCGGCGGATCGGCGATGCCTTCCATCACTTCGGCCACGGAGGCGCGCTCGCGCTCGAAGAGAAAGTCCATGATCTGCCGCTCGCGGCGGCTGAGGTCGCCAAGCTCGTGTGCTGTCATCCGTTAATCCAACGTTGCGGGGTGTCGATCGCTCTTACTGCTAGTATTCTAGCATATGCTAGAAAAATAGCAATAGAGGACTGGGCACGGTTGCCGGAGAGCCGTTTCACAGGTTTCGGGCAACCAATAACGGCCAACCTGACGGCATCCAGGGAGGCAGGCCACGACTAACTGACAAAAAAAAACGGCGCCTCGAAAGGCGCCGCTCGGTCTACCGAAAAGTCGGTCTAGCTGGCGCGAAGGTGCTGAGCCGGCTCTTCGTAAAGAGTCGGCAGCTCCCACGAGTTGCCGAGGATTTTCTGGAAGCAGCGCTTGGGCACGATCTCGACACCTTGCGAGGTCAGCTTCTCATACTTCGCGAGCTTCTCGGGGTAACGCGAGACCGAGGCCTGGGAGTAGTCGAGCGAAAGGAAGAACCGATCGCTCAGGCTCATCGCGAACAGCTCGGCGATGTCACGCGCGCGGGCAAGCCTTTCAACTCCAAGCACAACCTCGGTCCCGAGTCCTTTGCCGTGTTCGGTTTTCGCGACGGCGACCGATGAAACTTCGGCCAGCGAAGGGGAAAATTCCTCGAGGGCAGCGCAGGCGACGACGCGGGCGTAGATGACGGCAACGACGTAATTGTCGATGTTCATTGACACCTGCTCGATCGTGCGGGGCAACATAAGCCCCTCGGCCACATAGCACGAGACGAGCTCCCAGATCTGATCTGCGTCCGCGCGGGTAGCCGTGCGGACCACAGGATTTGCAGAGGTTTCGGGAGCGGAGAAGGGTAGCGTCATTACCGAGTGATTATGCACAAAGAATGTATAAATAATCACACCCGCTCGCGCAATACCCTTGTTTCGCGTGATCTGCAGGTCGGGCGGTGAGGCCGCCGGCCGGGAGCAGCGTCCCGACGCCGTTCGCCTCTATCACTTCTAAATCCGAGGCAGTCGTTCATTTTTCCAGTCATGAAATTCAACAATCTCGGGACCTTGTGCGCTCTTGGAATAACTGCGGCGACGATTGCCACGAGTTCGGCGTCAGGACAGCGGAACGCTTCCTCGCTCGGGCCCAACTCACCCTGGCCCGAGCGCGCGGTGCGGCGGGACATCCCGCTGGGACCCCAGATCCGCAAAGCCTATTCTCGTGGAACGCGCGACTCGACCGGTGCGCCAGGCCGCAACTATTTCCAGCAGCGGGTGGATTACAAGATCGACGCGACGCTCGATCCAGCAACTAACAGGATCAGCGGGTCCGAGACGATCACGCTGCACAACACGACTCCCGATACGCTCAAGTCGGTCGTCATTCGTCTATACCAGAATTATTTCACCCCAACCGTCGAGCGCACTGACTATGTGACGGACATCACCGATGGAATCACAATCGACCGGTTGTCGGTGAATGGCACTGCGATTTCGCTGCGGGATGACAAGCAGTACAAGGCGGATGAGCGCGTTGCCACGGTCACTCCGGCTGCGGCGGTACTTCCGGGCGCCGATGCAAGGATCGAGGCAGCATGGCACTTCACCGTGCCGAACGTTGACACGACCACTCGCGGCGAGAGGATGGGGCGATTCGGCAGCTACCTCTATCAGGTTGCGCAGTGGTATCCGCAGATCGCGATGTACGACGACATGCGAGGATGGGACATGGACCAATACCTTGGCGTCGGCGAATTCAACAATCAGTTTGGAAGCTTCGACGTTCGCATCACTGCGCCAGGTGGCTGGCTGCTCGGCGCAACGGGCGCCCTGCAGAATCCGGCTGAGGTTTACTCAAAGCGAACGCGGGATCGTCTCGCACTGGCATTGGCGTCTGACAGTACGGTTCACGTTGTGACCGCAGAAGAGCGTGGCACGGCGTCCACGGCGCCGGGCTCGACGCTTACCTGGCATTTCACGGCGCCGCTGGTGAACGACTTCGCCTTCTCGGTGTCGCGTGATTACGTCTTCGACGCAACGCGGTCGAACATTCCGGGCAAGGGTTACATCCCCGTGAATGTTCTCTTTCTGCCTCAGCACGCCGGGTACAGGACGAATAACATCGCGCAGATCGGTGCGCGCGCGCTCGAAGAGCATTCGCGGTTTCTCTTTCCGTACGAGTTCTCGCAGGGAACGATCGTGGACGGTCCGGAGACCGGCATGGAATACCCGATGATCATCTTCAGCGGCACGAGCGTCAGTACCACCGTTCACGAGTTCGGGCACGAATGGTTTCCGATGATGGTCGGATCGAATGAGACTCGCTATGGATTCATGGACGAGGGCTTCAACGAATTCATCGACGCGCCCGCCAACGCCAACATCACGAAGACGCCCACCAACTATCAGAACCGGTCCGCGGGATATCGCCGCGTTGCGGGCTCGGAGCTCGAAGCTCCAATGATGTGGCCGACCGACTTTGCGGGGCCATTCGGCGGTGTCGCCACGTACAGCAAGGCCGAAGTTGCGCTGTACGCACTGGGCGCTGTTGTCGGAGATTCAGCGGTGAGGAAAGCGTTCTCCAACTACGCCGTGCAATGGAAGTTCAAGCATCCGTCACCGTGGGATTTCTTCATGTCGATGAACCGGTCGCTCGGACAAGACCTCGGATGGTTCTGGTATGAGTGGTTCTTCACGAACAACACTCTCGATCAGGCGGTGGAGTCAGCCACGATAAGGGGTGACACCGCGGTACTCGCGATTTACGACAAGGGCGACATCGCGATGCCGGTAATCGCGAAGATCGATTTCAAGGATTCCACATCTCAGTCAATGACGCTGCCTTTCGACATGTGGTTCGGGGGAGCGCGGCACATTTCCGTGAAGATTCCGCTGCACGGCAGGACAGTTCAGAGCATCAATCTCGATCCGGAAAATCGGTTTCAGGATCTCGATCGAACGAATAACGTGTGGACGCCGAAGTAGCGGCGCACGTTGAGCCGGATCTTTTAGACCGGCGCCTTCTTTCCCGTCGCTTGCTGCCAGCCGATCGCAGCGCCGCGGCGAGCAGCAACCTGCGACAGACCGATTGCCAGCGCGGTTGTGGCGGTCCACAACAATGCTTCGCTCCATCCCGTCTTTGGCGAATCCGGTTTGCTCGGAGGGTCGCGATGAGTCGCGGCGCGCCAGCCGGCTTCCAGTGAGCGCTCGACGAGTGTGCTGGCGATCATCGCTGCTCCAGCGCCGACAACCATCCAAGTGACCTTACGTGTTGCCTTGCGCTCGAGTTTGTTCATCGCGGGTGTCTATCTCTGCGCGTACACCGTTGTGCGGCCAGCGCGGTCGAAGGTGAGAACGTTGTACCTCTCCTTGTTTGCACCCTCCATGCCGGGCGAGCCCTGAGGCATGCCCGGTACCGCCAGACCAGCGATTGCCGGCTTTTCCTTCAGCATCTTCTTGATCAGGTCGGCTGGAACGTGACCCTCGACGACGTATCCGCCTACGATCGCCGTGTGACACGCCTGGATTTCAGGCTTCACGGCGTATTTCTGTTTCAGGAGCGACAGGTCGGGCATGTCCATCGTCTCGACCTTAAAGCCATTTGCTTCGAGGTGCTTCACCCATTCCTTGCAGCAGCCGCAGTTTGGATCCTTGTAGACCTTGATTGGAATCAGCGCGCCGGTGTTCGAGGTGAGTGACGCTGCACTTTCTTCATTGCTTGTCGCCGGTGCGGCAGCGGCTTCAGGCACAGATGCTCGAGCTTGTGCGGGAACTGAATCCCTGGAGCACGCTGCGATTCCGAACACGAGTGCAATCGTCGCCGTCACGCGCTGACGTCCATTGGTTCGACTCATTTTTCTCCGGGCCCTTTCCGTAGAGCGCATTACTTCTTTCCGTCCAGCTCATTGATCGTCTTCGTTGACGGCGGCCTTGTCTTCTGCAGGCGGGCCGCAACCCGCTCTGCCTGCTCGAGAACGCGCAGAACATTTTCGCCTGCGAGCTTTCTCATATCCTCGTCGGACCAGCCGCGATGCGCGAGCTCGGCAAACAAGGCCGGATATTTCGACACGTCCTCGAGCCCCTGAACGACGTCGGTGATTCCGTCGAAATCTCCCCCAATACCGATGTGATCGATGCCGGCCATCTGACGCGCGTGCTCGATGTGATCGATGACCTGCGACATCTTCACGACCGGGAGCGGGTGAGCAACCTTCCAGGCGTCGATCTCCCTCTTGCTTGCCGCGGTGTCGGTACCGAGGCGCTTCCGGATCTCGAGTTCCGCTGCTGTCTGGACCTTCCCGAATTCGTACGATTCCGGTGAGCTGAAGCTCGTGACGAACGTGATCATGTCGACTCCCCCGTTTTTGGGAAGCCGCTTGAGAATTGAATCAGGAATATTTCGCGGAACGTCGACGAGCGCGCGTGAATTCGAATGGGAAAAGATCACTGGTGCTTCGCTGACATCGAGCGCATCGCTCATGACACCGGGCGAAACGTGCGACAGATCGACCAGCATCCCGAGCCTGTTCATCTCGCGAACGACTTCCTTTCCGAACGGTGTGAGTCCATCGTGGCGCGCGGAATCGAGCGCGGCGTCTGCCCAGTCGAGCGTGACGTTATGCGTCAGCGTCATGTATCTGGCGCCGAGCATGTAGTAAGCGCGAAGGGCGCCGAGCGAGTTCTCGATGGCGTGTCCGCCTTCCATTCCGAGCAGGGAGCCGATCTTCTTGTGCTTGAATGCATCGCGAATGTCTTTCGCAGAGAGGGCGAGCTGAAGCCGGTCGGGATACATGTCGATGAAACGGCGCGCAATATCGAACTGCTCGAGCTGAATTCGCGCGTAACCCGAGTCCTTTACTTCGCCCGGGACGTAAATCGACCAGAACTGCGCGCCGATCATTCCCTCTTTCATTCGTTCGATGTCCGTATGACCCTTCGTGCGCTGTCTGAGATCGTATGCGCCGACGTCCATTGGAGCGGTCTTGCTCTCGCGAATGGCCCATGCCAGGTCGTTGTGGCCGTCGATCAGCGGTGTGGAGGCGAGGACTTTTCGCGCGCGCTCTAAATCCTTCTCAGTTGCCTGTGCGGACATCGTGTTGGTGATCGCGGCGAGCGCGACGATTGTGAGGAAGCATCTCATGACTCGTTCCGGGGCTGAAGGGGCGGTAGAAGCCCAAGTATAACGCGCTGGACTCACGTACTCCATCCGAGTAGAATCCGCGCATGGATCAACTCGCTGCGAAGACGCTCGACTTCGGCGACCAGCAGACGCTGGACGCCTCCCTTTCGGTGACCGCGCGCGGTTTGCACGAGTCGGGAATTCTCAAGATAACGCGCAGCGTGAGGGCGATGCTCGCGCGCGGCGAGACAGTCGTGAATCTGACGGTGGGAGACTTCGATCCGCGTTATTTCCCGATTCCTGAAAAACTTGCCCGAGGCATCCAGGACGCTGTCGCGCGCGGCGAGACCAATTATCCAACACCAGAGGGAATGCTCGCCCTGCGTCAGGCGATCTCCGACTATGTCGCTCGCACTGCGGGAGTGCGGTATCCGCTCGACGCGATCGTGGTTTGCAGCGGCGGCCGCCCGGTCCTCTATGGTGTTTATCGAGCTATCGTGAACCCTGGCGACAAGGTTTTGTTTTCGGTTCCATCCTGGCAGAACGACGCGTATTCGTGGCTCACGGGTGCGGAGTCGATCGTTGTCGAAGCGACGGGCGCAACGGGCTTTCAGCCGACTGCGGAAATGTTCGCGCCGCACCTCGGCGATGCCGCGATGATCTGCATCTGCTCCCCCGGCAATCCAACCGGGACAGTCATGACAGAACAGCAGCTCGGCGACATTCTCCGGGCTGTGGTGGCCGAGAACACGACACGCGAAGCGAATGGCCGGCGGCCCGTGTTTGTCCTGCACGACCAGATGTATGGCGCCCTCATGTCCAAAGGGCAGAAACATGTCTACCCGACGGCGATCGTTCCGGAATCCGCGCGCTACGTGATCTCCGCTGACGGCGTATCGAAAGCCTACGCCGGCACTGGACTTCGCGTAGGCTGGATGCTCATTCCGCCGGCGATCGGAGCGCGGGTGCGGGACCTCCTGTCTCATGCCGGTGCGTGGGCGCCGAAGGCGGAGCAGACTGCGGTCGCAGGATTTCTCTCCGACGAGGCAGCGATCGCCGAGTTCCGCACGGAGATGGATGCGCGGCTTTCGGAGCGGCTGGTGGCGATGCGCGAGGGCTTCGAGGCGATGAAATCCGAGGGCCTCCCGGTCGACTCCATAAATCCGCAGGGAGCGATCTACTTCTCGGGGCAATTCCGTTTGCACGGAAAGAAAATCGACGGCAGGTCGATCGAAACGGACGACGACATCAGGCTGCTTTTATTGGAGCGCGCTGGTGTGGCGGTTGTCCCGTTTCAGGCGTTCGGAATCCACAATAATACGGGTTGGTTCAGGCTCTCAGCGGGCTCGGTCTCTCTCGATGAGATCGAAGCGATGTTCCCGAGACTTCGAGCGTTGCTCGGCGAGGTTACGGATTAGCCGGTGTGGCATCTCGGGTATTGTGCCAAATGACAAATCCACATCCGCGTCACGGACGCGGTTTGCTCGGTGCCCTGGCCAAATCAAGGAAAATTCTCACAAAATTTCCTGAAACAATCGGAATCGTAAAAACGTCCGGTCTGTATGTTCTTCGATCCCCGCGCCCTGTTCATGCTCGTCGTGCTCGTAGGCGTGACTGGCTTCGTCCTGAAAAACCTGATGACTGCCTGGTTCCGGCTTCAGAAAGGTGACCGTTCGGAGGGGCCACAGGTCGGTGATCTCGAAGAGCGACTCCGCAGAATCGAAACAGCGACCAGCAGTCTCCTTGTCGACGTAAGCGGGATCAAGGAAAAGCAGCGGTTTATGGCGCGTCTTCAGTCGGGCGCCGCACCGAAAGAATCTCCAGCGGCCGAAAAACGAAGCGAAGGCGACCTGTCGCCGATGATGACCCAGAGCATTCCCGTCATTCCGCGCGTCGGTTCCCCGCGGAACTGAACCAGCCCGAGTCAGGGCGAGAGAAACCTCGCCTCGAACGATTCACGGAAAGTCCGCGACAACCTCACTTTCGCTCCGCTGCTCAGAACCAGTACGGCGTCCCCGCCAAACCACGGCTGCACTTCACTGACCCGGTCGATGTTGACCAGGAATCGCCTGTGCACACGCGCGAATCCAAACTGTGCGAGCTTTTCTTCCAGCTTGCCGAGATTCCCTCTGATCAGATAGCTGGTCGGGCCCGAATGCAGGCGAACGTAGTTGCCCTCCGCCTCCACCCAGTCGAGATCCTGCGCCTTCACCAGACGCATTCTGTCGCGATCCTTCACGAGAATCCGGTCTGATCCCGGCTCATCCGGCGACTGCGACCGCTCAGCCTTCGAATCGTCGCCGAAGAGGCGCTGCATCATCGCTTCGAGCCGAGCTTCCTCGCTCCGCGGCGTGCTCCCCGCAACACGCGCAAGCGCACGATCGACGGCTTCGTTGAATCGCTCAGTCGTGTACGGTTTGATGAGGTAGTCCACCGCATTTATCTCGAACGCGCGGATCGCATGCTGGTTGTACGCCGTCGCAAAGACAACCTGCGGCATCTTCTCGATGCCGAGCTCGCTTATCACTTCGAAGCCGTCCATGTCCGGCATCTGTATGTCGAGAACGACAAGGTCAGGCCCATGTTCGCGAATCGCGCCGACGGCATCGGCGCCGCCGGTGCACTGAGCTACAACCTCGACGTCATCCCGGTCCCGCAGGAGGCGCACGACCCGCCGGCGAGCCAGAGCCTCATCGTCAGCAACAACAACCGACGCTGTCATGGCCCGAACATGCCCTTCACGTGTATCGGAATTCAAGCGTCGGGACCTTGGCGTGGCTCGAGTCTCCATTCATTGGAAGAGCGACCTCGAGTGACGAGGTGTCTTCCATGTAACTGATCGTTGCCCCCGAATCAGTTAGACGCGCCAATCGCTCAGAAGGATCGCGTCTGCTCGAAAAAACAGCCGGTTGAGTGTTGTCATCGTTGCCGGGAACAAAGCGCATGGTGAGAACTCCGTCATTGCGTCTTACAGTCACGTCTACGCGGTCGGTGAGTCCCGCTGCCTCGAGCAAACGATCGGCTAGAGTGCGTAATAATCCCGTCGGGACCAGACACTTCTCGAGCTCCGGCGAGCAGTCTACCACGATCTCGGGAAAATGTCCCGCTGCCGCTCGATGCAGCCTTCCATATGCCGATAGTGCTTTCAATTCGCGTTCGAGCGGCACGTTCTGGTCGCCGAGTGAGTCGAGCGTCAGTCGGAGAAACTCTGCGAAGCGGCTGAGGAGCAGCTCAGCCCTCGATGCATCGACGATGACGAGCGAGCGAAGAGTTGCGAGAGCCGACAGGAGAAAATCCGGACGCAGCTCCAGCATCACCGAGCTCAACCTGGCGATCGTGAGCTCGCCGCGCATCCGGGCAGCCGTGGCATCGCGCTCGCGAATGAAGATTTCCATCTGTCTTCGCTCGAAGAACGCGAGCAGGATGGCGTATGCCGCCATGTTCCAGAAAAGGGAATCGAGGAAGCCGGAATAGAAGAACCATGACTCCATTCCGCCGACGAGCGCTCCCGCTGCGCCGACGTGTGTCATTCCGACAAGGCACGCGAAAATCAAATGCGCGGGGATGCTGACAACCAGTTTGTCGCGCGACAGCGGGAATCGGCGTGCAAGAAGAAGCACCACCGGAGTGAGGAGAATCCAGAGCGTCGAGTGGATTGCATGCCGCCTGACGACCTCTAGCACCGGCTCGTGATCGGTCGGGTGTCGAATCAGCACGTATGCAAGGCTCATCGACGTGAGCACCACGCCGGCGGCGACCCAGCTGCGACTTAACTGGAGAATCTCACTTCGCGTTCCAGTCGCAAGCTCGGGCTTCGGTGCCTGGATCGATGAAGGCTCAGCATCATCTATCGAAGGTTGTTCGAGAAGTGCGTTGCGGCTTTGCAGTGTTGCGGAATGACGAAACGGAATGCGCACGACGACTTCGACTCCTCCCTCGGTATGTGACACCAGCTCGAGCGATTGCGCAGCTCCGTAGAGAGTTTCGAGGCGTTCTCGAATATTGGTGAGACCGATTCCAAGTCCCGGCATCGCAGGTCCGTTTGTGAGACCCGCTCCGTTGTCATGGACACTCAACACCAGGTCGTCGCCGTCGGCTCTCGCGTGAAACGCTATCAGGCCGCCACTTCGCCGGTGTGACAAGCCGTGCCGAATTGCATTCTCGACAAGTGGCTGCAGCAATAGACGCGGAACCACTGCATCCGCCGCGCTCGGCTCAATGCTCTCGGTGATTGAAAGCCAGTCAGGAAAGCGCATGCGCTGAATTTCAAGGTATGGTGACAGCGCATCGAGCTCTTCGCGCAGCGTCACTTCCTGACCGGTGCTTCGCTCCGTCGCGTAGCGAAGCAGGCTCGACAGGTGCTCCACCATTCTCGCGGCTGCCTCTGGTGCCTCGTGCGCGAGCTCGGAAATGCTGCCAAGCGCGTTGAAGAGAAAATGAGGCTGAAGCTGAAGATCGAGATAGTGAAGCTGCGCTCGCGCGACCTCCTCCTTCAGTGCGGATTCGCGACGCTCGCGTTCGGTCAGCTGGCGCGCTGCGGCAAGCGCTCGGCCGAGCATCAGCGCAGCGACGTAGCGTACTGCTTCGATGTCGGCGAAATACAGAACCGTCACATAAAACGGCACAACAGGACGTGCGCCGAGAAGTCCGATCGTACTTCTGCGCACCCATGATTCCGCGATCGCGCAGATCACATAGAGCGGAAAATGAAATCCAAAGCGAGCAGGAAGAAACTTGAGCCGCTCTTCGATGCGCCGGTCGTAGCCCGCGATCAGCGGAGTCAGCGCGGCCCATAGCCAGAGGCGCGGCATGAACTGGGCGAGCATCCGCCAGACCTCGGGCCTGTACATCCCCGGCTCCGGAGGAATCGAGAGCTGGAGGATAGTCTGCGCGATTCCGAACAGCGTCCACGCGCCGAAAATAACGGCCCAGTGTCTGAGCGGCGTCTGGCGTGTCGAGGTCATGTCGTGAATCGCGGGGGCGTACTGCATCGACATGAATGCTGTCGCGTCGGTGGTACCAGTGCCAGTGCGAAGGTACGGGGCGTTACTGGTATGGTACCAGTCGTAAATATTTGAGCCTTTAAGTAGAGCGTGAGCTCAGGGCTCGAAGGCTCACAGAGCTCCGGCTCCGGGCTTCCTCACCCATGATGTTGTCGTTGAAGCTCAGGGAGTTGTCATAGCGCGGTAAGCGCGATTCCGAACGCCTCGCGGCCCCTCGTGACGGCTCGTACCAAAGTCATGGCAAGACACTGCAACGACTGGGTATCCTCGCATCACACCGAAGCGAGGAGCGATGCCAATGCCGACACATGGTCTGTAGAAGATTCACAAGTCTTCGAACCGTTCTCTTCGGCATTCATGAGAATGCCGAACACCAATCTGAATCGAGGAAAAAAATGATCAGAACTAAGTGGCTCAGTCGGTTGGTCTCGACTAGTCTGGTTCTCGTCGCATGCATGTTCAGCGTCGTGAGAGCGCAGGCTCAGGTCGTCATCACCGGACGCGTGACCGACGCGCAGGGAAATGGAATTCCCGGCGCGAACGTCGTCTTCCCCGCGCTTGGCGTGGCGGTGGGCGCAAATACAAACACTGAGGGGAACTACTCAGTCAGCCTCGCTGGCGACCTGGCTGGAAGGTCGGTCGTCGTCACGGCGCGGCGCATTGGATTCTCGCCGCTGTCCCGTACGATAACCGTCGCGGCCGGATCGCAAACGCAGAACTTCACGCTGGCACAGGATGCGCGGCGCATCGACGACGTTGTCGTCACTGGAGTTGCCGAAGCGACATCCGCCAAGAACCTTACCATCTCTGTCGGGAAAGTCGGCGAAGCCCAGCTGAAGGACGTGCCCGCTGTGTCTCCAGCCACGGCGCTCGCCGGCAAGGTTGCCGGAGTGCGGGTGTCGTTCACGCAGGGACAGCCCGGATCTTCACCAGCCATTCGCGTTCGCACATCGACGAGCCTTGGCGTCGGCGCGGGTGGATTCGTGAACCACACCGATGAGCCACTTGTGCTCGTCGACGGTGTGATCTCCAAGAACGGCCTTGCCGATTTGAGTGGAAACGACATCGAATCCATCGAAGTTCTAAAGGGCGCGGCGTCGGCAAATACCTACGGATCCGACGCGGCGAATGGGGTCGTCGCCGTGACGACAAAGCGCGGCAAGGATGCGCCTGAAGGCAAGGTGAGCTTCCTCACTCGCAATGAGTTCGGGTCGAGCTCGATCGAGCACTATGTGCCGCTCCTGCAGCACAACCCATTCGTGCTCAACGCGGACGGGACGTTCAAGCTGTCGTCCGCAGGCCAGCGAATCATCAAGGACGACCGTTACATCGACAACCCGTTTCCGGCTGGAACCTATCGCGATCAGCTCAAGGCGAATCTGCGCGACGGCCAGAACATGACCAACTACATGCAGATCGCCACTCGTCGAGGCAACACAAATTTCTCGACGTCGTTCAGCCGCGATACTGATCGCGGAATACTTCCGTTGATCGACGGATTCAAGCGACAAAACCTGCGCCTCAACCTCGATCAGGGACTCGGCGACAAGGCAGACATGTCAGCCACGTTCACGTATGGGCTCTCGACGAGCGATCAGACGCCGAACACGCTAGCCGGATCGGGCTCAACGTTTTTCACTTTGCTGCAGGCGCCGCCCGACGTCGATCTGACGTATCCGAACGGTCCGGGCACGACGAAGTATTCGCCGGTTCTGCCGGTCGATGCAGTCGGTGGAAGCTCGCGTGGAAATCCGTTGTACGATCTTGCCAATCGCAGCTACAACGATCGGCGCCAGCGGATCATCGGATCATTCTCCGGAAGATATCGTCCCTTCGGCTGGCTGACGGTCGATGGCAGCTACGGCACCGACCGTCTCGATCAGCGCGTGTCGAATTTCTACGATCGCGGACTCCTGTCGAATGCTACCGACACTGAAACGCCAGGACCCGGATCGCTGACCATCAATTCAGTGAACACGGTCGCCAGCAACTCGCAGGCGAACGCGACGGCCAACTTCCAGCTCGGCGCTCTGCATTCGACGACTCGCGCGACCTATCTGTACGAAGAAGAGCGCAACAATGCTTTCGGAGTTGGATTCAGCAAGCTCGTCGTCGGATCGGTGCCCGATATTCAGTCTGCTGATCCCACTTCGATCACCGCGACGGGTGACGGAACCGCGAATGGATCCGCAATTCAGCAGATCCGCACTCTGAACGGCTTCATTACTCAAAACTTCAACTACGGCGACCGCTATCTCCTGCAGCTACTCGGCAGGCGCGATGGCTCGTCGCTCTTTGGCGCCGCGAATCGCTGGAAAAGTTTTTACGGTATCTCCGGCGCGTGGAGAATAACGCAGGATTTCCACATTCCCGGATTCCAGGAGCTGAAGATTCGCGCAGCCCGCGGAACCGCCGGTCTGCGACCCGGATTCGAATATCAGTATGAGACGTACTCCGTCTCGTCTGGCGCCCTTTTCAAGAACACGGTGGGAAACAAGGATCTGCAGCCAGCCGTTCAGACTGAAAATGAAGTCGGTGTGAATGCGAGCTTTCTCGATCGCTTCGACCTCGAGTACGTGAAGTCGGATCGTCACACCGACGGTGCGTTCCTTCTTGTTCCGCTCTCCGTTGGACAGGCGGGGGGATTCCTCGGTCAGTGGCAGAACGCCGCGCGAGTTGGAGGACGGACATTCGAAGGCTCGCTCAACACGCGCGTGATCGAGCGTCCGTCATTCAGCTACAACTTCACGCTGACAGCGGAGAAGGGAAGTCAGAAGATTGACTACCTGAATCGCGCGCCGTTCCGTGTGGGCTCAACGTCGCAGAACCAGAACATCTTCTTCTACAGGAGCGGCGAGCAGCTCGGTGTGATCTCCGGCCAGCGCTGGGCGAGAAGCATCGCGGAGCTGGCGGATAATCCGCTCAATGACGGCGTCGATCTGAATGCGAATTACGAGGTCAACGACGACGGCTTCGTTGTCGCGAAGGATACTCGCGGGCTCGCTACCGAGCGCGCGATCGCCTACGTGGACAAGAACGGCAGCAACAACGTGAAGATCGGGGACGTGAATCCCGATTTCTCGTTCGGACTCGCGAACACCATTCGCGCTGGCGGCTTCACGCTGTACGGTTTGCTCGACGGCAC
>JBBQYO010000050.1:0-14527 GCA_038208605.1 Gemmatimonadales bacterium
TATCGCCGCGAACCCGGAACGTTGCCCGATCGAACATCACGTCGTTGCGCGAATACTGAATCTTCACGAGCGAGCGAAGAATTTCGTCGCGGGCGATTCGCTGCCCTTTCGTGAGCGTCACCATCTGCTCGCGGTACGCCCGCGGGTCGCCGAGGCCGTAGATTGCTGACACGGTTGCGACGATGATGACGTCTTCGCGCTCCATCAGGCTAGAGGTTGCGCGCAGTCTGAGCCGGTCGATGTCCTCGTTGATCGAAGCATCTTTTTCGATGTAGGTGTCGGTGGTTGGCACGTACGCTTCCGGCTGGTAGTAGTCGTAGTACGATATGAAGTACTCGACCGCGTTGTTCGGAAAGAAAGACTTGATCTCGCCGTAGAGCTGCGCGGCAAGAGTTTTGTTGTGGGAAAGAACGAGGGTTGGCTTTCCAAAGTTCCTGATGACGTTGGCGATGGTCATCGTCTTTCCGGAACCGGTCACACCGAGCAGCGTCTGGAACCGATCCCCACGCTCGAGACCCGTGGTCAGCTCGGCGATTGCGCGAGGCTGGTCACCTGCCGGTTTGAACGGCGCCTGGAGATTGAATTCGGCCTTTGGCACCCTGTAATATAATCAATTATCGGCGTTTATTCGGGCTGCTCATGCCGCCTTTTTTCATGGTGCGGGTCGTCGGCGCATGTGCCGTCCGTCCAGCATGCTCACTCGGGCGGCTCGCATCCGCGAATATGCCGAGTCGTGTTGTCGCCCTCGCTCCGCGACAGCCAGACGGACGGCACATCCGCCTCCTTCTTGCGAATTTCGGCGCAGGCCGGTGGCGTTTACAGCCCGCTTTACTTGAATCTGGGATTAAAAATCTTTATACCGAGCGGCTTCGGCTCGCGGCCGCGACGACCCACAAGGCGATCTTGAGGACTAATTGTCGCTAGCGAGCCGCTCCTTGCGCGTTACCTCGGTCACACCCTTCACGCGTCGAGCGGCTTTGAGAACCCGCTGGAGGTGCGCGAGATTCTCGACTTCCACCGCGAGTGCGCCGGTAACGTGACCATCCGCTGACACGAGCTCGAACGAGCGGATATCAGTATCGGTGGCGGAGACGGCTGCTGCGAGGTCTGCGTAGAGGCCGCGGCGATCCGTCGCGTCCAACACCAATCGCACCATGAACCGCTCACCCTCCAATTCCTTCCAGTCGATGTCCAACCGACGCTCTGGCTCGAGGTCCAGCATCAGCAAATTCGGGCAGTCCGCCCTGTGGATGCTCACTCCGCGGCCACGCGTGACGTAGCCAACGACGGGATCGCCCGGGACCGGCTGGCAGCACTGAGCATATCGCACCATGAGACCATCGACACCCTGAATGCGCACACCCTTCGGACTGCCTCGCATCTTGTCGACGAGCCAGTCGAGCGGGCCCGTTTTCACCGGAACCTGAGGTGCTTCCGTCTCCGGATAGAGGTGTTTCATCACCTGCATCACACCGATGTCGCCCTGGCCAATCGACGCGATGAGGTGATTCATGTCGTTCAGGCCCATGGCGTCGGCGGCCAGCTTGAGCTGCGCGTCGTCCGGTTTGGTCAACCGGCGACGCTTCACTTCACGCATCAATATCTCGCGCCCAAGCTTGCCCGTCGTCGTCTGCTCTTCCACGCGCATCCGCTGCCGGATCTTGTGACGCGCCCTTCCCGTCCGCACGTGCTGAAGCCAATCACGGCTGGGTCTCGCGGTCGGCGAGGTCATGATTTCGACGGTATCGGAATTCTTCAACTCGCGCGCAAGGGTCGCCTGGCGGCCGTTGATGCGCGAGCCGACGGCGTGAAGCCCAACTTCCGTATGAACTGCAAATGCAAAGTCGATCGACGTCGCGCCTTTTGGGAGCTGAATCACGTCTCCAGTCGGCGTGAACACGAAAATCTCGTCCTGATAAAGATCGAGCTTCAGGAACTCCAGAAATTCATCGGGAGTCTTTGCGTCGAGCTGCAGCTCCAGCACTTGCCGGAACCAGTGGAGCGCGCGATCTAGCTCGTCTGCACTGCGCGCGCTTTCCTTGAATCTCCAGTGCGCCGCGATTCCATACTCCGCGGTGCGATGCATTTCACGCGTGCGGATCTGAATCTCGAATAGCTGCTTGCCCGCGCCAAAGATCGTCGTGTGCAGAGATTGATATCCGTTCGACTTGGGCTGGCCGACATAATCCTTGATGCGCTCCTGAAGTGGCGTGTACCGCTCGTGAATGACACCAAGCGCGTGGTAGCAATCGGGGACAGTATCGACGAGAACGCGGATCGCCATGAGATCGTAGATCTCTTCGTAAGGCTTGTCCGACTTCGTCATCTTCTTGTAGATGGACCACAGGTGCTTGGGCCGCCCCGTCACTTCGACGTTGGGAATTCCCGCTTTTTTCAATAGCTCCTGCAACGGATCGCTCAGCGCGGAAATGGTTTGCTCGCGCTCGCCGCGGCGCTGCGACACGAGCTTGGCGAGCGACTTGTATTCCTTTATCTCGAGATGCTTGAACGCCAGATCTTCGAGCTCCCACCTGATCCGGGCCATACCGAAGCGATGTGCGAGCGGCGCATACAGATCACGCGTTTCCTGAGCGATGCGCTTTCGCTTTTCGGCGGGGAGATAATCGAGCGTTCGCATGTTGTGCAAACGATCGGCGAGCTTGATGAGAATGACGCGCGCATCCTTCGCAATCGAGAGCAGCAGCTTTCGGTAATTCTCGACCTGTCGTTCCTGCGACGAGTTGAGCGGAAGATGACCGATCTTCGTCAACCCATCGACGATCTCGGCGATCTCTTTCCCGAACTGTACTTCGATGTCGGCAACCGATACGTCCGTATCTTCGACGACGTCGTGAATCAGCCCGCTCGCGACCGTGACCGTGTCGAGCTGGAGATCGGCAAGAATTCTTGCGACCTCGACACAGTGCGATACGTAGTTTTCGCCGGAGAGCCGCTTCTGTCCCTTGTGCGCCTGCTCGCTGAATCGATAGGCGCGCAGGAGCGTTTCCTGATCGAGCCGCTCGGGAAGCGGCTCACCATTGTCGTTCCAGCCAGGGATGACAGCGTGCGACTCTACGACGGTCAAAGCAGTCCCGCCTCCGCGAAGCTCAGATAACGCCCTCTTCCAATTATAATGTGATCGTGCACCGGTATGTCGAGGACGCGCCCGGCTTGCACCAGCTGCTCGGTCGTGATGCGGTCATCCGGCGAAGGCGTCGGATCGCCGCTTGGGTGATTGTGAACGAGAATGATCGCCGCCGCATTTTCAGCGATGGCTTCGCGAAACACTTCGCGCGGGTGCACGAGCGACGAGTTGAGAAGGCCGCGCGTTACGGTGATGTCCCGCTCGAGCCGGTGCTGCGAATCGAGAACCGCGACATGGAATTCTTCAACCGGTAGATCCTGCAGCCGATGACCGAAGATCTCGTGCACGTCGCGCGGACCTCGCACGGGAATACCATCTTCCCGCTCCTCCGCCGCCATTCGTCGGCCGAGCTCCAGAGCAGCGTGAATCGAGACCGCGCGTGCGGTGCCGACACCGGCGAGCGATGTAAGCGCTGCAACCGGCTGCGCTGAAAGTCGCCGCAGCGAGCCACGGGCGCTCGCGAGAATGTGGTGGCCGATCGTCATTGCCGAGTGGCCCTCCGAGCCGCTGCCGATAAGGATTGCGAGGAGCTCGGAGGAGCTGAGGGCCCGCGCGCCGTGAGACTTGAGGCGTTCGCGCGGGCGCTCGCCGCTTGGAAGTTCGTTGATGACTGAAGACATACCCACTCCATTTCGTGAGTGGTTATGTCTATCCGAGTCGCGGCGTGGCGCGGCATCGCTATTTCGGCCGCGTAACTACTTTGCTGCTGCAGCGGCCGTCCCAACTACACTACAACTGCAACAGCAATGGGGGGATTTGGGAGAAGGGCGGAGCTCGGGAGACTCCGTCGCGGTCCGCCAATGCTAATCCGTCTTTCTTTTTTTCGTTAAACGACACCGACATTGAGGGAATGTCGGTGTCGTTATTAAAATCCTAAAATTCGCCGGGTCGAACGACCCACCATCAAGTCGATGGCAGAATGTCTCCGCAACTCCGCCGTATCTCCGAATCTCCCCCATGGCGGTTGCAGTTGCAGTTGAGGTTTTCTGTGCTTTACGCAGTAACTCCGTGGCATTTCTTGAACTTTTTGCCCGACCCGCACGGACACGGATCATTCCGCCCAACGTTCTCCCAATCCCCCGCCGGCATGGCGTTCTGCGCTGCATTGAGCGACCGAACGCGCCCCGCCCCGGTGATCACCGGCTCAGCTCGCGCGGTTGTCCGCCGCGACCCCGGCTGCTCCGCCGGCCCTACATCGACGACAGACTCTTCGCCACCGCCGTTTGACTCCTGAGCGTCGTCGGCAGGATATACATCTTCGAGCACGCCGAGAGCATTGAAGCGCTTCGTCGGTCCGTTGACCGGCCGCCCCGCACCATTTCCGTTGCTCGCCTGCACTTCCTCCCGATACTCCGGCGGCGGCTCGAAGCTGATCTGCGCGCGAAGGAAACGCTCAGTGAACGTGTGATAAATGTCGTTCATCAGGTCCACGAACATCGTGTACGCCTCATGCTTGTACTCGATGAGCGGATCCTTCTGTCCCCACGAACGATAGTGAATCGCGTTCCTGAGCTGGTCGAGATCGTAGAGATGATCCTTCCATTTCTCATCGAGAACATTCAGCATGACAAGCGACAGAAGCTGGCCGGAAAATTCGGCGAGCCCCGACAGCTTGTCCTCGAACGCCTGCCGCGCGGCGTCGATCGCATTCTGCTGCGCATCCTCGAGCAGGCCCGGCTTGTCCGCTTCCTCCTCGAACGATGGAACGCTCAGCAGGTAATGCATCAGCAGATCCTGCCGCAGTAAAGCGAAATCCCAATCCTCTTCCTTGTCGAACACAGCAAGCGTGTTCTCGACTCGGCGGCTCACTCCCTTCTCGATCATCTTGATCGCCTCGCCGCGCAGCTCCTCACCACCGTCGAGCGCGAACGATCGCAGCGAGTAAATCACTTCGCGCTGCTGGTTCATCACGTCGTCATACTCGAGCAGCCGCTTTCGCGACTGGAAATTCTGGAGCTCGACCCGCTTTTGTGCCTGCTCGATCGACCGCGTGATCAACGAGTGCGTCAGCATCTCGCCTTCTTCTGCGCCCATGCGGTCCATCAACTTCGCGATGCGGTCACTGCCGAACAGACGCATGAGATCATCTTCGAGCGACAGGAAGAACTGCGACGCACCAGGATCTCCCTGGCGACCAGCACGCCCGCGCAGCTGGCGATCGATACGACGCGACTCATGTCGCTCCGATCCGATGATGTGAAGTCCGCCAAGCTCCATCACTTCGACGAGCTTGTTCTCGGGATCCTTCACCATCGAGGGCTTCGAAGGAATTACGCCTTCACCGAGTTTGATGTCGGTTCCGCGCCCTGCCATGTTCGTCGCGATGGTCACCGCGCCTGGCTGGCCTGCGTTCGCGACGATCTCCGCCTCACGCTGGTGATACTTTGCGTTCAGAACGTTGTGTGGAATGCCCGCCCGCTTGAACATCCGCGCGAGCGTTTCGGAAACATCGACACTCACCGTTCCGACGAGGACGGGATAGCCGAGCTTGTGCAACCGCTCCGTCTCCTCGAGAATCGCATTGTACTTCTCGCGGCGAGTCTTGTAGACGAGATCCTGCCGGTCATCGCGAATCACATCGCGATTCGTTGGAACGACCGAAACGCCGAGGCCGTAGATCTCGTGGAACTCCGTTTCTTCCGTCTCAGCCGTACCGGTCATTCCCGCGAGCTTCGCGTACATGCGGAAGTAGTTCTGGATCGTGATCGTGGCGAGCGTCTGCGTCTCGCCCTTCACCTGCACGCGCTCCTTCGCCTCCACCGCTTGATGCAATCCCTCTGACCAGCGACGTCCAGGCATCGTACGGCCGGTGAACTCATCGACGATCAGTACCTGCCCTTCCTGCACAACATAGTTGACATCGATCTCATACAGCGAGTGCGCGCGCAGGAGCTGATGCACGATGTTCAGCTTTTCGCTTTTCTCCGCGTACTCGCGATTGATCGTCGCACGCGCCGCGAGCTTTTCCTCCGCAGTCATGTCCTCGTCGTGATCGATGCGATGGACTTCCTGCGAGATGTCCGGCAGCACGAAAGCTTCATGTTCCTGCGGCGACATGAAATCGACGCCACGATCGGTCAGATGAACGGTGTGTCCCTTCTCATCGAGCACATAGAGAAGATTCTCTTCCATGTCGCGTTACATCTGCTTCGCGTCAGGAAGTTGTCTGTCAGCTATGTGCTCGAGCTCCTTCTTCTGAATGAGCTGTTTTACGCCCGTCTCGTTGATGACCTTGAGCAGACGCTTGTTCTTCGGAGCACCAAGCTGCGCCTGATAGAACTTGAGACCGGCCGTCTCCGTATCACCTGCTTCGAGCGCCCGCTCACCCTCGGCGACAAGAGTGTTCGCCATGTCGCCCTGACGCTTTACGAGCCGCTCGACATTGGAGTTATGAAGTGCGTACTCACCATCTGATTCGTTTCCAACCGGTCCCGAGATGATGAGCGGAGTTCGTGCTTCGTCAATGAGCACTGAATCGACTTCGTCGACGATCGCGAACGCATGGCCACGCTGCACTCGCTGCTCGTTGGACACAACCATGTTGTCGCGCAGGTAGTCGAATCCGAACTCGTTGTTGGTGCCATAGGTGATGTCGCTTTCGTACACCGCACGTCGCTCGGGACTTCCCGGCTCAGTGTCGTCGAGACATCCAACGGTGAGGCCCAGATAGCGATACACGTGACCCATCCACTCCGAGTCACGGCGCGCCAGGTAGGAGTTCACTGTGATCAGATGCGCGCCTTTACCCGGCAGAGCATTCAGATAAAGCGGCAGCGTTGCGACGAGCGTCTTTCCTTCACCCGTCGCCATTTCAGCGATGCGGCCAAGGTGAAGCTGGATGCCGCCCATGAGCTGAACGTCGTAGTGCACCATGTTCCACGGCAGCTCGCGGCCCGTCACCATCACAGTCGTGCCGAGGAGGCGCCTCGAGGCTTCACGCACTGTCGCAAAGGCTTCCGGCAGCAGCTCGTCGAGAACTTCGGAGATCGTATCGCGAAGCTCGCCCTCGGCGCCGCCCCGCCCATCCGCTCCGCCCAGCTCGATGTCGATCTGCTCGCGCTCGGCAGCATCGGGCGTGGCTTTTTTCTGCTCCTTCAGATCGGCAACGCGGGCTTCAAGCTCGCTCGTCGCTTCAAGAATCCGCTCGCGGAATCTCGCCGTCTGGCCGCGAAGCTCGTCATCCGGGACGGACTCTAGCCGCTCGTACTCTTCGTTGATCTGATCGACAATCGGCTGAACGCGTTTCTTCTCGCGGTCATGACGCGTTCCGAAAACGTTCGTCAACACACCTTTCAACATTCCCGTTTTCCTCATTCGTTCCGGCAACCGGCCCGTCAGAGGACGAGCAAGGAGCTAGGACGTATATAGTTTCGCGGCCAGTATGAATTCCTCTACCGATTCCGCGACAAATCCCTTGATTGATCTTCCTGCCTGAATCCGCCCGCGGATCTCCGACGAGGAGACGTCGATCCGTCTCGGCGTCACCATCGCCGCTCCGGCCGGCAGCTTCAGATCCTTACCTTTGTCCACCCCGCGGTTTGCCGCGTCATCCGAACGCATCAGCACCGCGATTGTCGCAAGCTCCTGAATTCGATCGGGGCGGGCCCATTTGCCGAACGTCGCGACCGAGTCCATTCCGACGATCAAAACAAGCTCTGCCCCTTCGTTTTTTGCTGACAGCTCTTCCAAAGTATCAACCGTGTAAGATAACCCGCCGCGGCCGATTTCCATGTCGCTTACTTCGAACCTCGGGTCACCGGAAAACGCCAGTCGCGTCATCTCCAGACGTTGAATCGGTGAAGCTCCGCCAGGGTTGTGGCCTTTGAGCGGATTCGCGTTTGCCGGAACCACGATGATCTTGTCGAGACGGAGCGCCTCGATGGCGTCGACGCCGAGAAGAACATGCCCGATGTGCGGCGGATTGAACGACCCGCCAAAGACACCGAGGCGCAAACGCCTACTTCGAGGCGGCAACCGGCGGCGCCGGGCCGCATTCGCGAAGCACTTCTCTGTCGGCCGGATACGTCTTGCGCATCGCGTCGCACAGATCGCGCACGTCATCCTTATAGTTGATGGCCTTGTAAGCCTCGGTCAGCCGAAGGTAGGAGTCGCGCGTAACCCTGGCGGCGGGATGAAGGCGGATCACATCCTTGAAATAGATGATCGCAGAGTCGTACGCCTTCCGCTTCAGGTAATGAATGCCGGTTTCATAGTCCTTCGTCGCGAACCACTCATCCAGGTGCGCCATCTCTTTGCTAACCTGGGGAAGAAGCGGCGAGTCGGCATAGTTACCGAGAAAAGTCTGGTACTGAGTCAGTGCGTCCTGGCCGTACTCCGCGTCGAGCGCGGGCCTGCGCCACATGTACTGATAGGCGCGCCCCGATGCGAGGAGGGCATCGTCGCCCAGTGTGTCCTGCGGCAGCAGCTCGTAAACACGGCTGTACGACTTCGCTGCCAGTAGATGATCTCCAACCTTTTCCTGCGACTTGCCCAGGTAATAGTAGGCAGCGGCAATACGCGGATCGCGCGGCGAGAGCTCGGTGGTCAGCCTCTCGAACGCATGCACGGCGTTGTCCCAATGCTTCGCTTTATACTCGGCGTTCGCGACCTTGAAGAGCTCTTCGGTACTTGAGTACGAGCCAGCGTTGAAGGGGGCCTTGCACCCGGCCACGAGAATGGCGGATACGAGCAGGAAAGGTTTCAGGTTCATGCGTGTTTTCCTACCCTCTCCGGCGCCACGAGTTCAACTGTGGCGCGCCCCATCGAGTAGTAGCTGAGCCCAAGCTCCTGCATTTTTTCGGGATCGTACAGATTTCTTCCATCGACGATCACCGGCCGCTTGAGAGTTTCCTTGACGCGGGCGAAATCGGGGTGGCGGTATTCGTTCCAGTCAGTAACGACGATCAGTGCGTCAGCGCCGGCGAGTGCGTCGTAGTTTGTCTCCGCGTAGGCGATTCGGTCACCCAGCTTGTGCCGGGCTTCCGCCATCGATGCGGGATCGTGCGCACAGACCGTTGCGCCAGCTTCGAGAAGATCCTCGATCAGCGTGAGTGAAGGCGCGTCGCGCATGTCATCGGTCTGGGGCTTGAACGCCAGTCCCCAGACGGCGACGTGCATCCCCTGCAGATCGTCGCCAAGCGCCTCGCGGAGCTTTTCGCCCAGTCGAAGCTTCTGGCTCTGGTTCACGTCCTCGACGGCGCCGAGAACCCTCATCTCCATTCCGATTTCGGCTGCTGTGCGGACGAGCGCCTTCACATCCTTCGGAAAGCAGGATCCGCCGTACCCGGGTCCGGGAAACAGAAACGATGGTCCGATTCTCGAGTCGCTTCCGATACCGCGGCGAACCATGTCCACATTCGCGCCGACCTTCTCGCAGAGATTCGCAACTTCGTTCATGAACGAGATCCGCGTCGCGAGCATTCCGTTGGCAGCGTACTTCGTCATCTCGGCGGACGCGATGTCCATGAAGATGATCGGCTTTCCTGTTCGCACGAACGGAGCGTAGATCTCCTCCATCATTGCACGCGCATGATCGCTGTCCACGCCAAGCACCACGCGGTCGGGCTTCATGAAATCATCTACTGCGGCGCCTTCCTTCAGGAACTCCGGGTTGCTGCACATGTGAAACGGAAAGCGCGCTGCTTTTCGAATCTCAGCGGCGACTTTCTTCGCGGTGCCAACGGGAACCGTGGACTTGGTGACGACGACGAGCTCCTTCGTCATGTGCCGTCCGATTTCCCGCGCGACTGCGAGCACGTGCTGAAGGTCTGCAGAACCGTCTTCGTCAGGCGGCGTTCCGACAGCGACAAAGAGCACGTCGGCCGATTCGATCGACGCGCCGATATCGGTCGTGAATGTGAGACGCCCGTCCTGCTGGTTCCGCTCGACGAGATTCTCCAGGCCGGGCTCGTAAATCGGAAGAATGTTTTTCTTCAGGCCGTCAATCTTGGATTGCATCAGGTCGGCACAGATCACGTCGTTGCCGGTCTCCGCCAGGCATGCACCGACGACAAGTCCGACATATCCGGTTCCGATAACTGAAATATTCATGAATTGTGTTTGTGGTTAGACAGCTGCGAGATCGGGATGCGACCGGCCAGAAGGCGACTCTACCCCACCCCTTATCATCCCGGCGGTGGCATTGCGGGTATCGACGATGACCTTCGCGAGATCGACCACACGACGGTAATCGATGGCAGAGTGATCGGTGACTATGACGACTGCATCAGCACCCGAGAGCTCATCGTCGGTAAGCTCGACTGAATGACGCTCGTGCCCATCCTCCCGAAACGACGCGACATGAGGATCGTGGTATACGACCTCAGCCTTCTGCAACTCGAGCAGACGAATTACGTCCAACGCCGGACTCTCGCGCATGTCGTCGATGTCACGCTTGTAGGCAACGCCAAGAACCAGAATGCGGCTGCCGTTGACAGGCTTCCGCATCGAGTTGAGCGCCTGGGCCACGCGCTCGACGACGAGCGCAGGCATCTCGCTGTTGATCTCGCTCGCGAGATCGATGAAGCGCGTCTTGTAATTCAGCGTTCGCATCTTCCACGCGAGATAATGCGGGTCGAGCGGAATGCAGTGGCCGCCGATGCCGGGGCCCGGCGTGAACTTCATGAAACCGAAGGGCTTCGTAGCGGCGGCATCGATGACTTCCCAGACATTGACGCCGAGCTTGTCGCAGACGATCTGCATCTCGTTCACGAGCCCGATGTTCACCGACCTGAACGTGTTCTCCAGCAGCTTCACCAGCTCGGCCGTTTCAGTGCTCGACACTGGAACGATCGTCTCGAGACACGAAGCGTACAGGGCAGCAGCAACTTCGGTACAGGCTGGCGTAATTCCGCCGACGACTTTCGGAGTGTTTTTGGTATTCCAGTGAGGATTCCCAGGATCGACTCGCTCGGGGCTGAAGGCGAGGAACACGTCCTCACCCACAATGAGTCCCGCGCTTTCGAGCTGGGGTTGCATCAGCTCTCTCGTCGTTCCCGGATACGTTGTGCTTTCAAGAACGATGAGCAGTCCGGGATGGGCGTTGCGGGCGATCGCGTCAGCCGCGGCAAGAACGTAGGTCATGTCCGGATCGCGCGTTTTTGCCAGCGGCGTCGGCACCGCGATCGAGATCGCGTCCATCTCCTGGAGCCGTGACTCGTCGGATGTCGCCTCGAACTTTCCGGACTTTACGAGCCCGTCAAGCTCTCCGCTGTCGACGTCCAGAATATGTGAACGGCCCGCCATCAGGCTGTCGACAACGCGCTGGCTGACGTCGTATCCAATCACCTTGAATCCGACCTTCGCAAACTCGAGCGCAAGCGGAAGCCCAACGTACCCGAGCCCGACGACGCCGATGACGGCCTTGCGATTCTGAAGTTTCGCGAGCAGCCGGCCTTTCATTCCCGTTTCGTTGGTGGCGTCAATCGCCATAAAAGTCTCTCACTGCGTGGATGACTAGGTCGAGCTGCGACTCCGACAGCTCGGGGTACACCGGAAGCGACAGCACTTCGTGAGCGGCTTTCTCGCTCTCGGGAAATGCGCCTTCAGAGTATCCAAGGTAGGCAAAGCACGGCTGGAGGTGGAGCGGCAGCGGATAGTACACGGAGTTTCCGATTCCCCTGCTCTTGAGATGCTCCTGAAGCGCGTCGCGCCGCGGAACGCGAACCGTGTACTGGTTATAGATCGACGTGTTCGCCGGGTCGATGAACGGAGTCCGAACATCTGCACAGCCGGCAAATGCTGCATTGTAGTACTCGGCGTTCCTGCGGCGCGCCGAGCTCCACGATTCCAGGTGCGGAAGCTTTGCAAGCAGGACGGCTGCCTGAAGAGCGTCGAGCCTGCTGTTGTAGCCCACTTCTTCGTGATAGTACGTCTTCATACCGCCGTGCACGCGCAGCCGGCGGAGCCGCGACGCAATCTCTTCGTCCTGAGTCACCATCATCCCACCATCGCCATATCCGCCCAGGTTTTTCGACGGGAAAAAGCTGAAAGTTCCGATAGTGGCGGCTTCGCCTGCCATCACCGTGCGTCCGCCGATTTTTCTTGAAGCGCCGATCGACTGCGCGGCGTCTTCGATTATCGGCAAGTCGGGAATCGCCGCGCGCACAGTGTCGATAGCGGCAAGCTGTCCGAAGAGGTCGACCGGGATCACCGCTTTCGTCTTTCCGGTGACGGCTGCTGCCGCCGCCTGCGGATTGATGTTGAACGTCTCGGGATCGATATCGGCAAAGACGGGACGCGCACCGACGTTGTGAATTGCTCCCGCCGTCGCGAAAAACGTGAACGGAGTCGTGACAATCTCGTCACCCGGCTTCACGTCGAGGCCGCGAAGGGCGAGAAGAATCGCGTCTGTTCCGTTGGCGCATCCGATCGCAAACCGTGTCCCTGAAAGCGCAGCGACAGCCGCTTCGAGGCGCTCGACGGGAGCGCCAAGAATGAACGCCTGGTCGTCGACGACGCGCATCATTTCGGCGACTACTTCATCGCGAATGCGCTCGTGTTGCGCCCGGAGATCGAGGAGGGGAACAGTCATTATTCGGGAAAATGCATAGCCTGTAAAGATGCCCTTTTTACGCCTTCAGCGGGAGCGGGACTTCGCGTCCTGTCTTCGCGGATTCGTAGATGCCGAGTATGAGCTCGAGAGATTTCCTGCCTGCGCGCCCGTCGGTATCGGGCTTCGCGTCACCGCGAAGGACTGCGAGAACGTTCCGGTAGTAACCCTCGTGTCCGTAGCCGTACACGTTCGGAGGATTGCTGTCGAGCGTGCGCGCTGCCTCGTCGTCGGGATCGGTGTCCGCAAATTCCCAGTGCTCGACCTTGTTGACGGCCGTTCCCCCGATCTTCACCGACCCTCGTTCTCCGAGGAGCGTGATCGACCCTTCCATGTTCTTCGGATACGTCAGCATCGTGACTTCGATGACGCCAAGCGCGCCGGACCTGAAGCGCATGATCGCCACGCCGGTGTCCTCGGTCTCGATTTTCCGCGCTAGCGTGGCCGTCATGGCCATGACACTCTCGACCGGCCCGACTACCCATTGAATCAGATCGACATAATGCGAAGCCTGATTCATGAACGCTCCACCATCGAACTCCCAGGTGCCGCGCCACGGAGCCTGGTCATAATACTCTTGCGGACGCGCCCACCTGACCGTGCAGTTTGCCAGGTACAACCTGCCGAACCGTCCCTTTTCGACAGCTCTTCTCAACATCTGAACCGGCGCGTTGAGACGGTTCTGTTTCACGACGAAGAGATGTACGCGGGCGTCGTCGCAGGCGTGGACGAGCTCGTCAGCGCCCTTGAGCGAAATCGCCATCGGCTTTTCCGTCACGACGTGCTTCCCCGCTTTCGCCGCCAGCACGCCCTGCACCGGATGCAGACCCGAGGGGGTCGCGATCGTCACGACGTCGCATTCGACACCCGCCAGCATTGCCTCATAGGACGTGAACCACGGAATACCGAGCGGCTCGGCGAGACTGCGCGCACGATCCTCGCTCGGGTCACACGCACCGACCAGCGACAATCCGTCGATTCGGCCGATCGCCTCGACGTGGTTGTGACTAATGCGTCCACATCCGGCGAGGGCAATACGAAAATTGCGGCTGTCTGCCTCGCTCAAGCGGCGGAGATCCGTTCGATGGTCTCTCCGCTCGATCGGTAGTTCTCGCCGCACGACTTGCAAATGCCGGCACCGCTGTCGGGCAATCTCTCACCGCACTTGCACATCCATCCAATCCGTCGTCCCGGTACACCGACAACGAGGCCATACGCCGGAACATCATCGGTGACGACACTGCCCGCTCCGATGAATGCGTATTCTCCCAACGTCGAGCCGCAGATGATTGTCGCGTTTGCACCGATAGTTGCGCCGCGCTTCACGAGAGTCCTGCGATACTCGTCCTTGCGCGGCACATGACTGCGAGGGTTGATAACGTTAGTGAAAACCATGGACGGACCGCAAAACACGTCATCCTCGAGCTCGACAGCATCGTAGACCGAGACGTTGTTCTGGATCTTCACGTTGTTGCCGATGCGGACATCATTCATCACCACCACGTTCTGACCAAGCGAGCACCGCTCGCCAATGACTGCGCCGGCGTTGACGTGCGAGAAATGCCAGACCTTCGTGCCCGCACCAAGACGGGCACCCTCATCGACATAGGCAGACTCATGAATGAAAATGTCCGTCTCACTCATACAGGTGCGCCACTCTTCAGCTCCGCGTGCCACTCCTGAATGGAGCGCACTGATGGTGCACGCGATCTGAGCGAGAGTATTGCATCGCACGCGGCGTTTGCGGCTGAGAGGGTGGTCGTATACGCAACGCCGTGAGCGATGGCCGCCTGGCGCAGCGTATAGTCGTCCTGAAGCGCATGCTTTCCCAA
>JBBQYO010000051.1:0-14438 GCA_038208605.1 Gemmatimonadales bacterium
TCCGGAGAAGAAGATCAGGGCAAATCTCTATGTGGAAGCCAGGTTTTAACTGCAACCGCAACTGCAACCGCAACCGCAACCGCAACCGCAACCGCAACCGCAACCGCAACCGCAACCGCAACCGCAACCGCAACAAAGAACGACCAAGCTTTACAGCCGTCAGCGACAGCAGCATCCATCCACTGGATAGCCGTCAGCCGTCAGCCGCCAGTAGCGATTGGCTGCTTTCGCTATGAGCTGTAAAGCTTGGTCGTTCTCTTTTGACCTTGACCTTGTCCTTGAAACTGAAAGAGCCCGCAATTTCCGCGGGCTCTCTCATACTCGTAAACGCAAAGCCTCAGGCTCGCGCTGACCCTCTCTTCACCAGCCTGATGATGAACAGCAACACAATCGCTCCAATGAACGCGACGAGAATCGTCCCGGCAATTCCGCCGAGTGGCACCGCGACGCCCAGCATCGAGAAGAGCCAGCCGCCGATGAAGGCGCCGACAATGCCGATGATGATGTCGCCGATGATTCCGTAACCGGTGCCGCCCATCACAAGCGAAGCAAGAACACCAGCGATGAGTCCTACGATAAGCCAGGTCAGAATGCTCATAAAAATTCCCCCAAGAGAGTGGGACCAGCTGAAGCGGAAAGCCCGCGGCGTCAATCGCTGCGGTGGTCGATGGCCGCTACTTTTCTTCACTCAGCACCTGACAAATCCTACGCAGCGAGAGTGGTAAGCGTTTCCAGTGCACTTTCGTGGCCAGACGGTTCGCTTACAAACCCGGAGTTAGCCAGTGCCCGGCAAGCCCTTTATCCTGGAAGAAACCACCTGGAAGACTGTAGAAAACACTGAGTACTCCGTTGCGGTGTTGCCATGGGGTGCGACCGAAGCGCACAACTTCCACCTTCCCTACGGCACCGATAATTACGAAGCTGCCGCGGTCGCCAGGGAGTCTGCACGAAAGGCGTGGGACGCCGGCGCGAGGGCCGTCGTGCTTCCTGGAATCCCATTCGGAGTGAACACTGGCCAGCTCGACATCAAGCTCTGCATCAACATGAACCCGAGCACGCAGGCGCTTGTGCTCGGAGACATCGCTCGATCGCTCGAGGAACAGGGAATCGACAAGCTCGTGATTCTGAACAGTCATGGCGCAAACGACTTTCGTCAGATGATCCGCGAGCTGCAGGCGACGTGCGGAATCTTCATCGCCACAGTCAACTGGTGGAATTGCATCGATCCCGAACGGTTCTACGACGAGCCGGGCGATCATGCGGGTGAGCTCGAAACAAGCGTAATGATGGAAATCGTTCCCGATCTCGTGCTTCCTTTATCGGAGGCAGGTGACGGGATTGGGCGAAAGCACAGAATTGGGGGACTGCGCCAGGGAATCGCGTGGGCTCCGCGCGCGTGGTCTCAGGTGACTGACGACACGGGAGTTGGAAATCCGGCAAAGGCGACGCCCGAGAAGGGAAGGCGACACCTCGACGCGGTGACCGATCGAATAAGCGAGTTTCTGGTGGATCTTTCAGCAGCCGATCTTCAGAATCTCTACGAGTGACCGCTATCGTCTCACAACGGGTTTACGTTCGGCTGCTTCCTTGTCGAGAACTGCCTCGAGCTCGCGAAGTCTGAGGTTGAAAGTGTAACCCGTTCCCACCATGCCGACTCTGAGGGAGCTCAAAGTCAGCTGCCTGCCCTTCGTCACTTCTTCGGCGTTGTCGAATTTGACAGTGCGCCCGTCGACGAACGTTACACCGCCCTTTCCAACGACTTTTCCCACCTCGCCGCGAACTATCATGGCAGTATCCTCGTCGATACCCAATCCCATGATTTCCGGATATCCGGCAATCGCAACGAATAGACGATAGAGCCTGCGGCGCTGTGAGAAGTGGGTGTCGATCAGCGTCTTGAAATGGAGCAGGCCGAGTCCGGGCCCGATGTATTGTTCGACGAGATTTCCCTCTTCGTCGATTTCATTTCCTGCGAGCGTCAACTCGGTCAGTGCCGCGGCTCCCGCGCTCGTTCCACACACGACTCCACCACTCACGTAACTATCCCAGATTGCATCGCCCACCGGGGTACCGCTGAGAGTGGTGATGAGCTTGACCTGATTTCCGCCGCCGAGGAAAATTCCGCGCGCTTTTGAAATCATCTTCGCGGTCGCGCGATCCTGCGCATCCTGGCGCGTCTCGATGATCGGGAAAACAAACTCACCGGCATTAGCGGTCTTGAAGTCGGTCTCCCAGTGCCTGGCGCTTCCGCGAACATCCTGCGATGCGGATGTGATGCCGACTATCGGTCCGCCTTCATTGGCTCCTGCAATTTTCACGAACGCACCGAGCGCATCGCCGTCCGCTGTGCATGCACCGCCGATGAGAACGAGGGTGCCGGCGCGAATCATGGGTGGAGTGGCTTCAGTTTCGTTTGAATCGAACGATGCGCGAATCGAAATTGGATTCGTGCTGGGTGTGTGGGGAGTTATGGCCGAACCTGTTGTTGTATTGCGCCCGCCGCAGTAGTGTGCGGCTGGAGCTCGGTGAGTGTGTAGGCGGCAAGTGCGCCAGCTACCTGTGCAGCGACTGGCGCGTCGTCGCGAATTGGACCGAGGTCTTCGCGCTTGCCGCGGGTTTCGACGACGATCCGGCCGTCTGCGACCATCGCTACTGCGCGCGCGACTTTTCTATCCCGGCGAGTCACGTCGGAATCGGTTGCGAAGATCGCAACGCGTTTACCGGCTTCGCGAACCTTATCCTGAACTTCCCATTCCTTCGCGGGCACGATGACAACTCCTCCACGATCTACAGCGTCGGCAACGGTCGCCATCAGACGCTGCGCGCGCTCGTCCTCGCGATACCGCTCCGGGACGTCGCTGAGATTCGTGTCCATCACGATTGCGATGACCGACTTCGAATAGGGAAGTCCCGCCTGAAGAAGAAACACTGGCGAGACGTCGACGATCAGCTCATTGCTTCCAAAACCGCGCCTGACAATTTCGTCGCGAGTAGCGGCGCGATCGGAACCGCCGGTGATTCCACACAGGACGCTCTGCTGCATTTTTGGAACGTCAGGTGTCGAGGCGATCGCGGAAAGCTCAGCGACTGCGTGGTCGACACCGTGCAGTGTGCCGGCGAAAGCCTGCTGAACCGTGTCCAGCGCGAGTGCCGCCGCCCGCAGGCCTACTCCCTCGTGCAGATGCTCGAACACGAGCGTGTATTCGCCTTCGTTGTCGCCGCCGCGAGTGCGTCCGTACCCGACGTCATGTCCGATCATTGTCTGCAGCTCGAGCGCGATGTGCTCGACAATGTGCGGAGCGTACGTGCCATCGCGAAGTCGAATGATGAATCCGCCGCGCTCACCAATGCTGCATCTGTGCTCTTCCAGGCCGGGCATTGCCGAGACGAGTGATTCCGTGAATCCGGGAACATCGGCCGATGAGATTTCTTCATAGGCTCCGACGACGAGATCCATGCGCATCACAGGACGCGTCGACCAGAAATTCGCCCCGCGCGTCGCGTGGAGCGTAGTCATCCTGATCTCCACCGACGGATCCGGCCGCGACTCCGACGTCATTCGCTAGTGCGACTGCTCTTGCGACAACTGGCGCACCTGCTCGAGCACCGCCGGGACATCATCAGCGAGGACGAACACCAGATCGTGGTCCTGCATTTCCGACAAAGCCTTGGCCAGCGCCTCCGTTTCGTCGTACACAATCTCGATGCGATCATCGGTCATGCCGCCCTCGTGGAGCCCTTCGACGATGAGACGTGCAGTATCGCCGACCGCGCGGCCGCGACGGTACTTGTCTTCCCGCACGATAACGCGATCGAGCGAAGCAGAGAGACGGCCGGCAGTTCGCAGATCTTCATCGCGACGGTCGCCCGGAGCGGTGAGAATACCAATACGACGGCTGGCGTCGAGTCCGTGAACGAAGTCCATGAGACCGGCAATCGCCGCAGCGTTGTGAGCATAGTCCACGAGCACGCGACCCTTGCCGAAGCGAAGCAGGTTCAACCGGCCAGGCGTGAGAGACGGCGACGGGAAAAACGAGAGCAAGCCTGCGCGAATGTCGTCGTACCGCATGCCCTGAACATACGCGGCAAGAATGGCGGCCAGAATATTCTCGCGCTGGAACCGCGCAGCTCCGCCCATCATGAGCGGCACATCGTGCACGGTCGCGATTGGAATTCTGAGCTTCCCTCTGCGGATGACGAAAGTTTCCTTCTCGATCCGTGCACCAATTCCATTTCGCGCGAGATGGAGATCGAATTCAGGACTCTCGCCTTCCGGTTTGGTAGAGAACAGGACGACATCTCCCGGAGTCTTGTCGCGCATTGCGTAGACCAGCGGATCGTCAGCGTTGAGGATCGCGTGCCCTTCGCGTTTTACGACGGCGGGGATAACACTTTTTACGTCCGCAAGCTGCTCAACAGTGTTGATGCCGCGCAGTCCGAGATGATCGGCCGTCACATTGAGAACAACGCCGACGTCAGCTTCATCGAACCCAAGACCGGCGCGGAGAATTCCGCCGCGCGCTGTCTCGAGGACCGCGATGTCGATGGTCGGATTCGAGAGAATGATGTTCGCCGAGAACGGGCCTGTCATATCGCCTTCGATGACAAGGCGGTTGCCGAGGTAAGTGCCATCGGTGGTGGTGAAACCGACGACGTTCTCGCTGACGCGGAAAAGATGGGCAATCAGGCGAGTCGTCGTTGTCTTTCCATTGGTGCCGGTTACAGCGATCACCGGGATCGTCGATTGGGAGCCCGGCGGGTAGAGCATGTCCATGATGGGCGCGCCCACATTCCGCGGCTGGCCCTCCGCCGGATGCGTATGCATGCGGATACCAGGCCCTGCGTTCACTTCGATGATCACGCTCTTGTTTTCGCGGAACGGTATCGAGATGTCCGGAGTGAGAACATCAATGCCGGCAATGTCGAGACCGATGACACCAGCGGCCATTTCGCACGCCGTGATGTTATCCGGATGCATTTCGTCGGTGCGATCGATCGACGTCCCGCCAGTCGAAAGATTCGCTGTCGGCCTGAGGCCGACGAACTCCCCTTCGGCGGGAATCGTGTCGAGCGTGCGATTCGTGATCGCCAGATGATCTTCAGTGCCCTTGTCCATCGGCAGCTTCGTGAGACTCCTCGTGTGTCCCACTCCCCGGCGCGAATCCTTGTTGCCCGCGGTGATGAGCTGTCGCACAGTCCGCTTGCCATCGCCAAGAACGTGTGCAGGAACGCGCTCAGCAGCGGCGACAACTTTTCCGTTCACGACGAGCACACGGTGATCGTGACCTTCCGCGAACTGTTCGACGACAATGCGGCTGCCGTATGACGATGAGTGCTCCCACGCGGAGCGAAGCTTGTCTGGATCGCCGATTCGGCCGGAAATTCCCCGGCCGTGATTCGCGGCGAGAGGTTTGAGAATCACGGGGTAGCCGATATCGGAAGCGATATCGAGAGCGCCTTCGACGGTGCGCGCGACGTCGCCTTTCGGAACGGGAAGACCGATGTTCTCGAGGACGCGCTTGGTGTCGTCCTTGTCCTGGGCGATCTCGACGCCGATGGCGCTCGTCTTGTCGGTGAGCGTCGCCTGAATGCGGTGAAGGTTGCGGCCGAGTCCCAGCTGCACGAGCGAGTAGTTGTTGAGGCGGCGGACCGGAATTCCCCGACGTCGTGCTTCTTCGACGATCGCATTGGTCGATGGACCGAGGCGTGACGATTCGAAGAGCGAAAGAAGATCGCCCGTCAACTCCTTCATGTCGAAGTCTTCACCGGCGATGCAGGCGCGGGCGATCTGGACCGCGTCTTTCATCGCGCGAAGGCCAACCTGTTCTTCCTGGTACTCGACAATGACCCACCATACTCCCTCGTCGCCTGATGGCACGACTCGGCCGAATGCAACCTCGTTCCCGATCAGTGCCTGGAGCTCGAGGGCGAGATGCTCCAGGATATGCGGGAGATGTGTTCCCTCTTTAAGACGCTCGATGAAGCCGCCGCGTTTTCCTCTCGTGCATTTGTGGCTGACGAGCGTAGGGATGGCGGTAATGACCCGGTCGGTGAAGCCCGGTATGTCGGCCGATGTAACCTTTTCGAGTGAGCCGAGGCGGACGTCGCATGCGATGACCGGCGCGAGGCGCCAGTAGTTGGGGCCCCTCAATGCCCGGATTCTCGTGACTTCGAGCTCAGCGGGGTCGTACTTGTTAGTCTGATTCGGCTGGGGAGAGGCCAAGGTCGTCGCTTGAGGGGTCGGGGTGTGACTCGGAAAATCGCACTGTCCGGGAGAGAACGGGAGTCCGGGACGGAAAGCTCGAGCAGCGGCCGGAACGGGAGCTCTCAGCTCTGTGCCTTAAGGTCAACATCATGGGTGACGAAGCCCGGAGCCTAAGCCCGGTGAGCCTCCGAGCCCTGAGCCTGACCATGACTGCGCAATAGATGGATGATTCGCCCGTCCGGACTATGTCCCATTCAGTCAGTGGCTCCGCATCGTTCGGACACTATGCGCGAATTTCGAAAGCTCAAAGTGTGGCAGAAGGCCCACAAAATGATGCTCGATACGTACTCCGCGGCCGCGAAGATCAAACGCAGTCCGGATCTTTCGCTAAAGAACCAGATCGTGAGAGCCGCCATGTCGGTTCCGACCAATATCGTAGAAGGTCGAGCGCAACGAACCGACAAGGAGTTCAGTCGCTTTCTCGGCTACTCGATTGCGTCGGCATCTGAGCTGGAGTACCACTTGATCGTTGCAAAGGATGTCGGTGCAGTTCCTGAGGCGGAGGCATCACCGTTGATTCGCCGCGTGATTGAAGTCCGGAAAATGCTGATCGGACTGCAGAGAACGCTGGGAAACGGCGACGGCACCTGACAACAGTTGATCGCAGGCTCACGGCTCGGGGGCTCACCCGGCTCTGGCTCTTGGCTTCGTCACCCATGATGTTGACCTTAAAAGCTCAGAGCTGATCGCTCGGGCTCACGCTCGTCTTGTGGCGAGCAGCCAAGGCTGAAGATAGACTACTTAGAGCCTCTGACCCGAACAGCTTTTGAAGTGCTTTTGAAAAAAAAGTTCGGACGACGGCGTTGTAGCCGCCCAGTAAAGGCTCTTTGATGTGGGTGTCAAGCTCTGACTGCGTGGCGCTACCTGAGACCTAACAGATTGCAGGGCCTTTAAAGAGGTTGGGGAGCGGCCCGGCATGAAGCCGTGTTTGGGGGTTCCATCCACTTGTCCTCCGACGAGTCGTATGAGCGATTGCATGTCTAGTCGATTCAGGCGCCAAGTCGTTGTTGCTGGAGCGATAGTAATTGGGATAGGCCTTATTGTGTCAGGCGATCATCCAGCTGCAGCTCAGGTGACCGACTCCTCCGCACGATTTTCCACGGGGATTGTTAGCGGGACGGTGACTGACAGCGTGAATCGTTCGGTGCTCGCCGACGCCTTGGTACAGCTGATCTCAACGGACAAGGCTATTTCACCGTTGACGGCTAGTTCAGATTCTCTGGGCCACTACACGATCGAGGGTATTCGGCCGGGTCGCTACAGACTTGGTTTCGTTCATCCTTTCTTGGATTCGCTCGGTATCGAGTTGGCGCTAAAAGACATCGAGGTTGAACAAGGGAAGCGCCTGTTCGTCAATCTGAGTGTACCGTCTCCTCATGGCCTACACACCACTATCTGTGGGTCGCAATCAGACTCTGCCGCTTTGATCGTCGGCTTCGTGCGAGGTGCCGGAGACGATGAGCCACTGGCAAGAGCTACAGTAACGGCCGAATGGCTCGACTTCACTGTGACATCGAATCACGTCGTTAAGACTATAAGTCGAAGGGTTGCAACTTCTTCAGATAACGGTTGGTTTGCTCTATGTAATATCCCCGCTTCAGGTGAGGTCGCGCTCGTTGCAACTCGAGGCGGGGACAGCACTGGGCTCGTTGAATTCAAGGTGCCGACAAATCGTCTCTTGTGGGTGGCACTCCTCATTGGGCATTACCGTTCATCCTTAGGCGAAAACGAGTCCCCTCCGGCGCGGAGAGCGCCGGCCAGCTCTGGCACTTCTGGGTGGGGAGGTCTAAGTGGCAGCGTATTGGGCGCTGCGAATGGTCGGCCGATAGTGGGCGCGCATGTGCGCGTTGGTGACGCCTCGAGTACTCGGACAAACGAGAAAGGAGAGTGGATGATTCTTAATCCACCTCGCGGAACCCAGATGATCGAAATAGTGGCGTTGGGATATTATCCCGAGCGACGCCGCGTAGATGTGGTATCAAACGCACCGCCTGTTCGTACTGTTTTATCGACTCTGAAAGCGGTGCTTGATACGGTTCGAATTTCTGCCACACGCCTCAACCATGGTCCGCACGACGGTAGTTTTGAGCGAAGGCGACGGATGTCTCAAGGGCATTTCCTCACACCTGGGGACATTCTAAGATTTCCGGCAATCGTGACATCGGATCTTCTTCGAAACGTACCGGGGCTGCAGGTTGATCGAGAAAGCATCAAAATGCGGGGCACGTTTGAAACATGGTGCTCACCAGCGATTTTTATCGATGGCCAGTACATGAGTTTTCTTACGCCCGACGACATTAATGACATGGCGTATCCGCATGACGTGGCAGGACTGGAGATATATTCTGAGGCGACAGTGCCGCCGCAGTTCCAAATAGCATTTCATGGCTGCGGAAGTGTCGTTATTTGGACGAAGAGGCGGTCTGGATGAGTTCGCTCATTGGCAAAAACGCGGGAAACTGTCGGCAACAATGAGTCAGATGCGGTGAGACTCAACCGAGCTTCCTGCTTTTCCGGCGGACGGGCCTCCGGGGTGCGGGAACAAGTCGATAGCCGGCGATCTCGAAATGGTGATCCAGCGCCAGCGCTTCGGTGATGCGTTCGCGGCGCATTATTTCGAAGCTCACTGCATCGGTAAGACCGAACTGCTGCTCGGTAAACCGACGCAGCCACCGGTCGGTTGCTTCCGATTCAATGTCCCGGTCAGTCGGGATGACGCGGTAGAGGGGATCGGTGTAGATCGCGTCGAGCAGCGCGCAGCCCGCTCGCGCACCGCGCTCCCTCACGATCAGCGCATGCAACTCGGCCACCACGAGGTTGCTCGTTACGAACTGCGTGCGCTTCGCGACCAGATCGTCGTATACCTTAGCTACAGTGTGGTAGTGAGTATCCCTGGTATTGATCGCCGCGAGCCATCCAGATGTGTCGACGAAGATTGACTGACTCACGCGTCGTGATTGTCGGTGTACGCGTTTGCGAGGTGTTCGTCGTGCCGTTCGGCGATGTTTTCAGCTAACGGTTTATCCCGCAAGGCACGCATGAGCGACTGCATTGGCCCGTCGCTGCCGGCTCTTTCTCGCGCGAACTGCTGAAGCCCCTGGCGGAGAATTTCCGCTCGCGACAGGCCGGTCTCCTCTGACAATTGATCGAGGAGACGCCGCTCATCGACGGCCATGTAAATCTGAATCGGTTCACGAACACGTGCCTTTCCTGATTCATTCATTCACAAAATATAATCACTTAATTAACTATAAAACATTAGAATATTTATGTAGCCGAGCCGTCTCTAGTTTATGATGCTCTACGGATCGGAGAATGCCTCTCGCGGCAGGATAACCTGGACAACGGACTCATGAAACCTTCAGTTGGTGCGGCAGTCGACATCGTCTTGCACCATTTGGCTGACATCACGGGGCGGCGCAGAGATGAGCTTCAGCTCACAGATCGGTTGTTGAGGATCTGAAGGCGACTGCTGACGACATAGACTTCATTTTGGTACCTCGGATCGAGCGCGATCCAGGAGTGAACCTCGACGCAGAACGATGGGCCGCAATGCGTACAGTTGGCGACGCTGGCGCAGCACTTCGGGCCGCACCGACCCGGTTGACAGTGGCCGGAGTTCACAGTTTCGAGCCTTTAAGGTCAACATCACGGGTGACGAAGCCCGGAGCCCAAGCCCGGTGAGCCTTGGAGCCCCGAGCCTGATCATGACTTGGCACTAGTTGGATGATTCGCCCGTCCGGACGATGTCTCTTTGAGCCAGTGAATCCACATCGTTCGGACACGATGCGCGAATTTCGACAGCTCAAGGTGTGGCAGAAAGCCGACAAGATGATGCTCGGTACCTATTCTACCGCCGCTCAAATCTGGCGAAGTCAGGATCTGTCGCTAAAGAATCAGATCGTACGAGCCGCTATGTCGGTGCCGACGAATATCGTAGAGGGCCGAGCGCAGCGAACGGACAAGGAGTTCGCGACGGCAAGGGGTAGCAGTTGGTCGTACGCTCAAGGCTCGGGGGCTCACCCGGCTCTGGCTCCGGGCTTCTTCACCCCGATATTGACCTTAAAAGCTCAGAGCTGAGAGCTAGCGTCAGTTCACCCCTTTCCCACGCGCCCTCCGGTCTGCTCATCGAAGAAGTGCGCCTTGGCAAGATCGAACGCCAGCGTCACTGGCTCCCCAGGCTTGGGCAGCGGCTGCGGCGAGACACGCGCCGTCAACGTGAACGCTCCGACCGTCGCGTAAACGAAAACTTCGTTCCCAAGGGCTTCGACAATGTCGAGACGGGCGGGAGCGAGCGCAGGCGGATCGACAATCGTTGACTCTCCCGCAAACAACGCGGGCCCCGACGCCAGCGCGACGGACACGTCCTCCGGGCGAATGCCAAGAACAACAGGCATCCCCTTGATCTCCTGTACCCTGCTCGCAAGGCTCGGCGGAATCTGCATCGTGAACGCGTTCTGACTGGCGACAAACTCGAGCGGATTCTTATCGGCGATCGTCCCCGTGATAAAGTTCATCGCCGGACTGCCAATAAAGCCTGCAACGAACCTGTTCGCGGGATGATCGTAGAGGTGCATCGGGGTGTCGATCTGCTGAACGTGGCCCTTGTTCATCACGACGATGCGGTCGCCGAGCGTCATTGCCTCGACCTGATCGTGTGTGACGTAAATCATCGTCGCCTCGAGCTCCTGGTGCAGGCGGGCGATCTCACGTCTCATCTGTACGCGAAGCTGCGCGTCGAGGTTGGATAGCGGTTCGTCGAACAAGAATACTTTTGGCTGTCTCACGATCGCGCGGCCTAGTGCTACACGCTGGCGCTGTCCGCCCGACAGCTGTCGCGGGGTGCGATCCAGAAAGCTCTCGATACCGAGAGTCGAAGCCGCGACGTTCACGCGCTGGTCGATATCCGATTTCGAAGTCCCGCGAAGCTTTAGCGCGAACGCCAGGTTGTCGCGAACGGTCATGTGTGGATAGAGCGCGTAGCTCTGGAACACCATCGCAATGTCGCGATCCTTGGGGGGAACATCGTTGACCTCGCGGTCATCGATGAAAAGTTTCCCGGCGCTGATCGACTCGAGTCCCGCGACCATGCGGAGCGTCGTGCTCTTGCCGCAGCCCGATGGACCTACCAGGACCACAAATTCTCCATCGGCAACGTCGAGATTCACCCCGTGCACGGCCACAGTACCGGCCTGGTCGGGGTAAATTTTCCGAATGCCTTCCAGTCTTACGCTCGCCATCGTTCCTCAGCTGCAGAAATGAGTGATTCGCACGTGTTTCCCGAAGATTTTCTCTGGGGTGCTGCAACGTCTGCCTATCAGATCGAAGGCTCGCCGATCGCCGACGGAGCGGCGCCCAGCAACTGGCACCGTTTCTCCCACACGCTCGGCATGACGACGGACGGCGACACAGGAGACGTCGCCTGCGATCATTACCTGCGCTACAAATCCGATGTCGATCTGATGGCCAGGCTCGGGCTGAAGGCCTACAGATTCAGTATCTCGTGGAGCCGCGTGCTCCCGAACGGTGTCGGCAAGGTCAATGAAGCGGGTGTCGATTTTTATTCGCGGCTCGTGGACGCGCTGCTCGAGAAAGGCATCAAGCCGAATGCGACGCTCTTTCACTGGGATCTTCCCGCGGCTCTGGAGGATCGTGGTGGCTGGCAGAACCGTGACGTCTCCGAATGGTTCGCCGACTACGCGACGATCATGTACGACCGTCTGGGCGACCGCGTTCCGATGTGGGCGACGATCAACGAGCCATGGGTGATCATGGACGGCGGTTACATGCATGGTGTTCTCGCGCCAGGACATCGCAATCCGTACGAAGCCGCGATCGTTTCGCACAACATTCTTCGCGCGCATGGGCGCGGCGTGCAGGCGTTTCGCGCCAATACGAACACGCGCAACGCGCAGATCGGTCTTGTAGTGAATCTCGAGCCAAAGTATCCGGCGTCCGATTCCAGGCAGGATCTCGCCGCGACGGCGCGTGCCGATGCGTACATGAACCGGCAGTATCTCGATCCCGCTTTCCTCGGGACGTATCCCGAAGAGCTGCGCGAGGTTTTCGGCGAGGCCTGGCAGGATTGGCCTGAAGATGACATGCAGCTCATCCGCGAGAAGTTCGATTTCCTCGGGATCAACTACTACACTCGGGCCATTACGCAGCACGACGAGAGCAGCATTCCCGTTCGTGCGAGCAAGGTTGTTCAGCCGTGGCACACTTATACACAAACCGGCTGGGAAGTTTTTCCCGATGCACTGCGTCACGTTCTCGCGTGGGTAAAGGAGAGATACGGCGGCATTCCGCTCTACATCACCGAGAACGGATCGGCTTTCTATGACTCTCCTGCTCCGATCGACGGAGTTGTGGACGATCCTCTCCGCGTCGAATACCAGCGAACGCATCTGCGCGCGGTGCACGAGGCCATTCGTGAAGGTGCGGCGGTGAAGGGTTACTTCGCGTGGTCGTTGCTCGACAACTTCGAGTGGAGTCATGGCTACTCGAAGCGGTTTGGAATCGTCCACGTCAACTACTCCACGCAGGAGCGCACGATCAAGTCGAGCGGAAAGCTCTACTCCGAGGTGATCAGGACGAATGGTGCAGTCCTCGACGAATAGCTGCTTGCGGTTCACCTGAGTCAGTACCGGAACGTGATCACAGCCGGAAGACTGCGCACGACCACTTCGCCCTTGCCAAGTGTTGCAGCCTTGCCATTCACGAGCACCTGCCGAATGGCGCTATCTGATGGTGATCGAACAACAATGCCGCCCGGCGGAATTCGTGTTCCGGGCCCGATCCTGATTTCGATGTCTTTTCCTGCCGACCGCATCGTGTAGGTCAGACGGCCGTAGTGGGTTGATAGATCGCGAAGCCGGACCCCGTTTTCTTCTCTAACCCAGTTCTCGGTTATTCCCGCTCCTACTACAAGCGACGAATCGGCTTCGCGCTCAAAGGCGAGCATGTCGAGCGCCGACCGAATGAAATCAGAACCGACCCATGTATGCGGCATGTCGCCGATGAAATGCGGACTCAGTGAATCGCGATACACGACTTCGGCCCACTGATGCCACGCTTTCGGGCGCTGATCGCGGAAGAAGAAGTCTGCGATCTCATGCGCCTTCTTCTTGTCACCCATTCGGACGAACGCGCCAACGGTGCGCCACTCGTAGGGGGTGTACGCATCCCAGTTCGCGCTGTCACGACGATTGACGAAATTCTCGTAGTATTTCTGGAACGTGCGATTGAGCGAGGGCTGAGGAAGAAGAGCTAACTCGTCCGCCGGATTGATCGCGATGGTCGTCGACGTTGCGTCGAAATCACCGAGCTCTGCAGCGCCGGGGATGTAGTCGATCTTGTGCTGCGCCATCGACAGCTTGATCGAGGCATAGAAATCGTTTCTGAATTCATCGCGCGCCTTCGCGTACTTCTCTGCTTCCGGCTTACCGAGTATGGTCGCGATCTCGGCCGCATCCTTGTAACCGCGAAGCGCGAAGAAATCGTCCCAGTACGAGTGCATCGGTTTGGCGGAGTAGCCTTCGTGGCTGATGGACTGAGGCATGAGGCCGAAGAAGACGCGTTTATCTCCGCTCTGATACTCTGGAGTCCTGCGCGACTGACGAAGCGAGTCCAAGAACGCGAACGTGCGCGAGACGTGGGGCCACATGTTCTCGAGCAGTGCTCTGTCACGGGTGTGGCGGTAGTACTCGGCCACCAGGTAGATGAACTCGCCCTGGCTGTCGTTTTCGGGAACCGGATCCGCACCGCGTGAATCCACGCAGCAGGGAATCTTTCCGTTGTCAAACTGATACTTCGCATACCAGTCGATGTAGTCACGGACTTCGTCGAACTGGCCCATTCGAAGCAGAGCGGTCGACGTCAGAGAGCCATCGCGAATCCAGGATCGCTCGTAAGAACGAGAGCCGGGTTGAATGCCAGGTCCATCGCGATTGACGAGTATGTAGGTGAGGTTCGCGTAGATCGATTCGACCATCGGATTGCCGGAGTGTGGAAGGCCGATGTCAACGCTGTGGAACTTCCGCATCCAGTAGGCGCCGGCCGCGTCTTGCTGGATGCCGGACCATCTGCCGCGACATGATTCGAGTGACGTCCCTGTGTGACATCGCGGCTCAGCGTCATGCAGCGGAATGGCGACGTCGATCGTCGAATCAGA
>JBBQYO010000052.1:0-14333 GCA_038208605.1 Gemmatimonadales bacterium
CAGCGGGTGCAAGCCTTTACCCCGGCGGCAGTTGCGTCGAGACTCTCCTCGCCCTCGGCCTCGATCGTGAGAGACTGCGCTACGATCTCAACGGTGGCCTGATTCACCACCATCGGTACCTTGGGATGCTCGGCCGCAAGCGCATCTCTCCAGCCGCCCGCACCTGACGATGAACCAGGAAGTCCTTTGCCAATCGCCCCGATCGCACGCATCACATCATCGACGCTCATCGCGTCCAGCACCAGCTCCGATTCGCCGAGGTCGCGCCGCTGTTCGAGGTAAAGCCGAAGACGGGCTTTAGCGTCCATTCAACATCGCTTCGACACGATCCAGGATAACGTCCGCAAGCTCCGATTTTTTCATCATGGCAATTTCTTCACTCGCGCCGCCGGCCGAAAGAATCGTTACACGGTTCGTGTCACCGCCAAAGCCAGTTCCCTCGTCGACGGCACTGTTCGCGACGATCATGTCGAGTCCCTTCTGCTCCAGCTTAGTCGCGCTGTTCACGAGAAGGTTTTCCGTCTCGAGTGCGAAACCAACGATGATCGCTCCCGGCTTTCGTGAAGCCTTCGTCGATTTGAGGATGTCGTCGGTTTGCGTCAGCTCGATCGGCGACGGTGACGAAGTCGGCCGAGAGTTTTTCTTGATCTTCTGCGCGGCCGGCGACGAGGGGCGAAAGTCGGCCGGTGCGGCAGCCATGATCAGGACATCGGCCGATGGCAGAATGCTTTCGATCGATTGCTTCATTGCCGCGACCGTCTCCACGCGGACGTCAGCAATCCCACCTGGTACAGGGACGTCGATGTGGCCCGCAACAAGAGTGACGCTCGCGCCTCGCCGCCAAGCTGCTTCAGCAAGTGCGACTCCCATTTTTCCAGTGCTGCGATTCGAGATGAAGCGCACGGGGTCAATCGGTTCGCGCGTCGCGCCTGCAGTCACTACGATTCTTAGCCCGGAAAGAGCGCTCTCAGGCTCGAGGGACCGGGCGATTTGGGCGACGATCGTTTCCGGCTCAGGCATTCTTCCCGGCCCTGATCCTTCGCCGACAGCGAGTGGCCCCTCATCGGGGTCGAGAACGTTGTAACCAAGTTCTCGAAGCTGTCGAACGTTTTGTCTTGTCTGTGCGTTCGCCCACATGCGGTCGTTCATCGCAGGCACGAGCAGGACCGCGGATGTGTTCGCGAGAAGTGATGCCGTAAGCAGGTCGTCGGCCATTCCGTGAGCAGCGCGAGCGAGAAAATCCGCAGTCGCGGGCGCGACTACGAATAGCTCTGCCTCGCGGGCGATTTTGATATGATCGAGGGCGTTTCCAGATCCGAAGATCTCGGAAAACACGCGGCGTCCGGTGACAGCTTCGAACGTGATGGCTCCAACGAATTCCAGCGCGGCACGGGTCATCACGACATCAACTTCCGCACCCGCCTGAGTGAGCAGCCGCGCGACCATCACCGATTTATAGCTTGCGATCCCCCCGGTGATACCGAGGAGAATGCGGCGGCCCTCAAACGGCCGCATGAGAGCTACTCGCTGCGACGGCGGGGAACGACGCGATACTGGATCTCACCGTCAGTCAGATCCTCGAGAGCGCGCGTGGTCAGCTTCTTTTCGCCCGGGGCCGAACGGTCGCGCGGGAACTCGTTGAGAACGCGCGCGAACTTCGCAGCAACGAGCACTCCGAGATATTTGTTCGTCGCGTGATTTGCGACGTCGTTTGGAATAAAAACCTGCATCAGTCACCGCTCCAGTTGATGTGTTCAAGCTCGCGCTCGAGATCGTGCACAATCGCGCCTACCCTCTCGTCCAGGCCGGTCAGCCGCGTTCGCCGTGCGCCTTCAGCATCGATGATTCCCGAGACCTCACTCACAACCTGCTCGAGATCTTCGTTCACTACAACATAATGGTATGAGCCGATTGCCCGAAGCTCTGCGATAGCGCTCCGAACCCGGCGGGCCAGTGTTTCGGTGCTTTCGGTGCCCCTTTTTCGCAAACGTCCGAGCAGTACGCTGGCGTCGGGCGGAAGGATGAAAACAAGCACGGATTGGGGATATGCAGCCACAAACTGCGTGGCCCCTTGCACGTCGATGTCCATCACGACGTGCTTTCCACTCCCGAGCACGCGGTCGACCTCCCTTTTCAGGGTTCCGTAGAGCTGCCCGTGCACGTCGGCGGATTCGGCGAACTCATCCCGTTTCCGCGCTTCACGAAACTGGTCGGGGGACAGAAAGTAGTAGTCCTGGCCCTCGACTTCGTCTGCTCGCGGCGTCCGAGTCGTGCCGGAGACCGAATAACCCAGGTCGGACCGCCTCTTGAGAAGCTCGTGGGTGATTGTCGTCTTGCCGCCGCCCGAAGGCGACGAGAGGATTACCGGGAAGCCGCTCACTCGATGTTCTCGACCTGCTCCCGGATTCGTTCGAGCTCTTCCTTCACGACGACAACGTCCGCAAGAATTGCCGAATCGTTGGCCTTGCTCCCCATGGTATTCGCTTCGCGCACCATCTCCTGGAGGAGGAATCCAAGACGCTTCCCGATCGGCTCGTCGCCACCCTCGTTGACCGAATGACGAAACGACCCGATGTGTGAGTCGAACCGGTCCAGCTCCTCCGCGACGTCGAGCTTGTCGGCGAGGATCGCGACTTCCTGCGCAAGGCGCTGCTGGTCGACGTTGGCGCCGGCGGACAATTCCTTGACAGATTTTCTCATCCGCGCTGATTGTTCGGCAAGTCTGACCGGGCTCCGCTCGCGAACGCGCGCAACCGATTTCTCGACGAGGTAGATGCGCTCGATCAGAAACACCGCCAGTCTGCCCCCCTCCTCGCGCCTCATCTGCCGCAGCGCGGAAACCGCCTGCTCGACTAAGGCGAGAAGCTCTGCAGGCGTGCCCTGATCGGATTCTTCCGAATATCCGTCGACAACACCGGGAAGCGACAGGATTGTGGCCGCGTCCAGCCTGTCGCTCAGACCATGCCGTTCCTGCAGGCCCCGCAATGTCGACACATAGTCCGCGAATCGCTGGTCGTTGATGCCCGGACCGCGAACCTGTTCGCGTTCGACGCGGCCGATGAGCGCGACATGGCCCCGCGCAATGCGCTGCCGCAGTAACTCTCTCACTTCACCTTCCCATTTTGCGAAAGCGGTAGGCAGCTTGATGCTGGGATTGAAAAAGCGATGATTGACCGTCCGCACCTCGATGCTGACCCCCGATGCACCCACCTTGCCCTCGGCCGATCCGAACCCGGTCATGCTGGATATCATGCGACGCGTTGCAAATCGGTGGCGTTCAATGGCATGATCAATTCCAGAACTCCCATCGAATGCCGTACAGGCTGATGGCCCTCGGCATGTAGAAATCCGGCACGATCTGATATAAGCTGCCCGCGATGTTGCGAACCTGATAGGTCGCGACCCCTCTCAATATGCGAATCTCGACGAGCGCCGACAGGACGCTGCTGGCGCCGGTCGTTCTGACGCCGGTCGATACCGGAAAGGAGACTGACGTGCGATAGTCGTCGACGAATGCAAGCTTCAACCCGAAGTTTCCGCTCGGAAATTTTGTTAACCAGCTCGTCACGAGGTTGATCTCGGATCTCGCCTGGTAGCGCGGCTGATAGTATCCCGCGGAGTCCCACATCGTCCCAATGACGTCGACGTTGATGTCCTTGTACAACTGGCCGCGGACGCCGGCGTACAATCCGTTCCTGCGGCCAATGGAGCGCACTGCGTACGCTGAATCGAAAACAACCGGAGGTCCGAGAAGGGCTGTATCGCGCGTTATGAATCCTCCAACGATCCATGGGCCAAACACTTTTGCTGCCGCTTCAAATCGCGCCGCGACAAACTTCGGCGACGCACCGGTTGGCGCGCTGTCCGGTACGGCGGTCGAGAATGATCCGACGACTGCGAGCCAGGGCAGCGGCGTCAACCGGCCAACAGCGTCACCGCGTGTTGTTTTCGTCTCGAGGCTGCGTTCGCCAAAAAGACTGACCAGAGCGAGCGAGTTTGCGTACTCGAATCGCGCGCTCGGCGTGTGGTAAGTGTTTCCGTCGAACGCTCTGATCCGGTCGGTCGCGGATATTCGGAGCGCTCCGCGCGCGAGGCCGCCGGCGATAACGAACTGATGCCGCTTCGTGGTGGTATCAGTCGTGTCCGAAATGATGTTGAGCGATGCAGCGGACGCCGAGTCGTGCCTGGCGCTCGACTCCGCGAGCTGCAAGGTCGAGGCAATGAGCTGCAGCCACGGTCCACCGTTTACATCGCCGAAACCCGCGCGCAGGTAACCGAGATCGTGAATGCCCTGGAAGGGTGGAAGTGAAAGCCCCGATCCAAACGTGGGTTGAAGAACGCGCGATGAGTTGGTTCGTAACTCGAACGCATCGACGCTCCACATCTTTCGCGCGATTCCAAATCGCACCATGAACGAGAGTGCATCGCCGCCGCCACCGAGACGCGCCGACCTCGTGCTGTACTGCTGGCCGGCGAGCTGAATTCCTGCACCGTTGTCGAACCGCTTACCGTAAAACCCGCGATAGGCGTTCGTGTTCTCGTCGCCGGTGAGAATATCGACTCGCGTATATGGGTCCGTGGTGTCGACACGCCAGCTTCTCAGATGCACACGAAGCTCATTTGCGAATCGTTCGATCGACACATTCTCCAGTGTCCATAACTGCACGGTGTTGAGATCGAGCGTAGATCTGTTGCGCGGGTCCACGTTGTCCAGCTCTATGCCATCGTAGAAAACTTTCACCCGCCCGAGATCGCCGTTTACCGCCACGAACTTCGGCGATGCAAGCCATCCGCTCCGGAATGAGGTTGCCCATGGTACACGCTCGAGAAGGTCGGCGACGGTCAGCGCACCAGTCGCAAACATTTCGGCTCGGTTCCATGAAAACTGCGGACCCGCGTCGGCGGTTCGCGGACCAACGCTCCTTCCGAACGCCGACTTGATGGTATCGGATTTGACCTTCGTTTCGGCGCTGTCGGTTTTCGGTTTCGGCGGGATCGGGATTTCGCTCGTCGGCGGCACTACGACTTGTGCCGAACCGGCGCGTGACACGCCGAACAAGGAAATCGCTGCTATAAAGCCGAGATGCGTAAGGCACCTCAGCCGGTGCAAGTGACGTTTCAGCTCAGCCTGCCGCGAACAAATTCTATGAACGTGCCGGTTGGCGTTCCGGTTGGACCTTTCGGCATCGTGCCGAGATCGGACTCCGAGTAGGCGGTGCCTGCAACGTCGAGGTGAATCCACGGATATTCCTCAGTGAATTCCTTGAGAAACATTGCCGCGGTGATAGACCCGGCGGCACGCCCGCCGGTATTCTTGATGTCGGCGACTTCCGATTTGATCAGCTCGCGATACTCGTCCCATAGCGGCATCGCCCATCCGGGCTCACCTGCGCGCTTCCCCGCGGCGATGACTTCGGAGATCAAGCCCTCATCGGTGCTGAATACACCAGTCGCGGCATGTCCCAGCGCAATGACAATCGCGCCGGTCAGAGTTGCCGCGTCGACGACAACTGCGGGACTGAACCTGCGCGCATACGAAAGCACGTCAGCAAGAACGAGTCGTCCTTCCGCATCGGTATTGATGACTTCGATGTACTTGCCGAGATGACTCCTGACGACGTCACCGGGATTCACTGCCGTGCCTGACGGCATATTCGTGGTCGCGCCGATGAGACCGACAACATTGATCGGAAGCTTCATCCGACCGATTGCATCGAGAGCGCCCAGGACGCCCGCAGCGCCGCACATGTCGAACTTCATGTCTTCCATGCCCGGCGCGGGCTTGATCGAGATTCCGCCGCTGTCAAAACAGAGACCCTTGCCGACGAGCGTCACCGGCTTTGATCCCGCGCTTCCGCCGTTGTACACAATTGAAATCAACTTTGGATCCTGCGGCGTTCCCTGAGCGACGGAGAGAAACGAGCCCATGCCTTCCGCTTCCATTTCTCTGCGCCCGAGAACCGTGACTGTCATCGAATGACGGTCGCCGATTTCCTGCGCGGTTTTCGCGAGGAAGTCCGGCGTGCAAAGATTGCCAGGCATCATCGCAAGAGTGCGCGCCAGCGAATGACCTGCACCGATCGCCTCGCCATTCGTGACGCCCTTTCTCGACGCGTTGGTGCTGCTGGTGATGATAGTAGCTTTGTCGAGCGTCGCACGTTTTTCTGATTCCGGCGGCGGGGTCTTGAGATCAATGTATTGCCACGATCCTACGGTCAGACCGACAGTCGCAGCTTCGGCCTCATCTGCGTCGAGCTCGCCGGCATAAAATCCAAGGTCGGAAAAACCAAGCTTCATCGCCTGCCGCGCTGAGAGCGCTGCCGCTCGCCGAAACGCGCCCGGACGATCAGCCATCTTTCCCATGCCGACGAGGAGAATGCGCCGCGCGCCGCCTGCAGGTCCGGTAAGCGCGAACACTTCGTCGCGTGCCCCGCGAAAGTCGCGCATGTCCAGCGAGCGTTGAATGGTTCCAGCGAGTGACCTGTCGAGATCGATCAATCCGCCGGTGAGCTTTGGCTCCTCAGCAAGTGCGATGGCCAGCAATGAACCCGAAAATTCAGCGACGTTTCCGGCGCCCAGTGAAACGGAGGCGGACATCTACTTCCCCATTCCCGTGATAACCGCGTCGCCGAATGCCGACGTCGAGACTTCGGTCGCTCCCGGCATCTGTCGCGCGAGATCGTAAGTCACGTGCTTTGTCTTGATCGCTGTTTCGACGCCTTTCACAATCAGCGACGCGGCTTCGCTCCAGCCCATGTATTCGAACATCATCACGCCGGAAAGAATGACACTGCCGGGATTGATCTTGTCGAGATCAGCGTATTTGGGGGCAGTGCCGTGCGTCGCTTCGAACACAGCAACGCCGTCACCGACATTGCCGCCAGGTGCGATGCCAAGCCCGCCAACCTGCGCAGCTGCAGCATCGGAGAGATAGTCTCCATTGAGGTTCGGTGTAGCGATCACGGAGTATTCAGACGGACGAAGCAGCATCTGCTGAAACATCGAATCGGCGATGCGGTCGCGGATGATAACGGCGTCGGCGTGAGAATCCTTCCCACCTTTCGACAAATCGGCTTCGCTGACCGTCGAGCGCGCAAACTTTTCTTTCGCGACTTCGTATCCCCAGTCACGGAAGGCACCTTCCGTGAACTTCATGATGTTGCCCTTGTGCACGAGCGTCACCGACTCACGGCACTTGGTCACTGCATGCTGAATGGCCATCTCGATGAGACGCTTCGATCCGAACTCCGACATTGGCTTGATGCCGATCGCGGAATTTTCGCGAATCTCCTTTCCAAACTCGGTCTGGATATAGTTGCGCAACTTCGTCGCTTCCGCGCTTCCGGCTTTCCACTCGATACCGGCGTAGACGTCTTCGGTATTCTCGCGGAAAATCACGACGTCGACTTTCTCGGGCTCTTTGACGGGTGCTCCCACGCCCTCGAAATAACGAACAGGGCGGATGCAGGCGTAAAGATCGAGCACCTGTCGAAGCGTGACGTTAAGCGATCGAATACCTCCGCCAACCGGGGTCGTGAGCGGTCCCTTGATCGACACGCGAAACTCGCCCATTGCATCGATGGTTTCCTGAGGCAGCCAGTCGTTGAACTGCTTGAACGCTTTCTCGCCGGCGTACACCTCCATCCACTCCACCTTCTTCTCGCCGCCGTATGCCTTCTCCACCGCAGCATCGAAAACTCTGACTGACGCTCGCCAGATGTCGGGCCCGGTGCCGTCACCTTCGACGAACGGAATGATGGGATGGTCGGGAACGGAAAGGGTTCCGTTGTCGAAAATGACGCGCTCGCCGTTCCGGGGAACGGCAGAAAGCTTGTAATCAGGCATTCGCTTGGGCTGGCTGAGGTTGTCTAGCCTCGAAAGTTAGACCTGCGCCAACGCGTCAGCAATTGGAGGTAACGGCGTTTCGCCGTGAATCCTAGCTGGAGACTGGACGAGTCCCGAACTCTCGCGCTGATGTGCGACCAACCGAGAAAGGATGAATCACTGCCTTGACGTCGAGCGCGATGTTGCGAAAACGCGCAGCCGACTCAGCCGGTATCGGGCCGCGAGAAAACATGATCACCGCAAACAACTCGCCGTCTCCAAGCAGTCCGCCAAAACCGAGGACGGATCTCACCCCGTAACGCTCTACAAACGCCTCCTGAGCCGGAATGTACGGGCTGCCCGCAGCTTCCTCGACATGAAACACATCGTACGTTTTGCCGAGTCCCTCGTGAAGCAATGAGGGGGACGGCGCCAGCACGTCACTGATGTCGAGGCCCATTCCGCGAATGAGCTCGGCGATCATCGGCACTTCCTCCACGATTTGGGCGCTTGGCAGCGGGACGGCCTGATGACCGACAGATTGCCGCGGGTCGCACCACTTCGATTCCTGTCCGATTGTCGCGAGGAGTGTGAGGCACTTCATGCTGTCGGTCGGCTCGACTCCCCGGAGCTGTCGTCTCGCGAACTCCTGGAAGTGTGGTTCGAGGTCAGGATAGGGATACGTCTTGTAAAACCGAACGAGCGCACACGACTGCGCTGCGGAGTCGGGGTGTCCGCATTCTGCATACAGATATTCAACGATAATCTGGGCTGCGTCCTCGACAGACGTCGCCTCGCTCGCGGAATGACGAAGCCCGCGGCCGCACCTCAGCATGTCTACCAGAGTGAAGTCCGACAGGTCAAAGGTCATGGTTACGCCCACGTAAGGACGATTTTACCAAACGTCGAGTTGGATTCCATCAAGTCATGTGCGCTGCGAATGTCGGCAAACGAAATAACGCGGTCAACGACTGGCACGACCGACTTCGCTAGAAACATGGGCAGGATTCGGTCCGCGAACTCGCGAGCCAGCGCGATCTTTTCTTCGAGAGGACGCGAGCGAAGCACCGTTCCGATGATGTGCAGTCGTTTCCGCAGAACCACGCCCAAGTCGATCGGCTGAGTGGCTCCGGCAGTCACTCCGACCACAACGAGGCGTCCGCGGCTCGCAAGCACCTGGAGGTTGCCGGCCAGGTACGGACCGCTGACAAGGTCGAGAACACCATGGATTCCACGCGGGGCGATCGCTTCGACCGCGTGCGGCCAGTCGTCTCCCGATGCATCGACTCCATGCTGCAGTCCCAGCTCTTGCGCTCGAGTGAGCTTCTCGCTCGACCGAGACGTACCAGTAACTACGATCCCTGCGCGGGCTGCAAGCTGAAGGGCCGCAGTGCCGACTCCGCTTCCAACAGCGTGGATCAGGAGTGTCTCACCGGCTTTCATGCCGAGCTGTCGGAATACTGCGTCGTAGGCGGTGAGGAAGGCTTCCGGAATGGCCGCAGCTTCATTGAAGTCAAGGCCGTTCGGTATCGCCATCGCCTCGCGTTCGTGAGTACACAGGTACTCTGCGTGTGCGCCGCCGCCGACAATTCCCATAACGCGGTCGCCCGATTTCCAGAGTGTCACACCGGGGCCTGTCTCGTCGACCTCACCGGCGTATTCAAGCCCGGGAATGTCAGGCGGTGAGCCGGGTGGCGCGGGATACGATCCACGACGTTGTGAGATATCGGCGCGATTCAGTGCGGACGAGTGAACCCGCACTCGCACCTGCCCGAAGCCTGGCACGGGCAAAGGACGGTCCTGCTCCTCGAGGACTTCGGAACCTCCCGCGCCCGTCATGACGATTGCTTGCATGGTTTTCATGTACGCGTAGATTACGAAAAAGAGCCCCGACGAGGGACTCTTTTTTTAATCGAATTGCAAGTTCCGCAACAAAACTACCGCCGATTTAGTACTGAACCTCGCAGCATCCCCCGGCGCAGCTGACCCAGAGACCGCTCCTTGCTGTGACCGCGAAAGAGTTTGTCGGTTTGCTCGAAGCAAGAGTGACAATGCTGCTGGTGGTGGCGCTTGTCGCCGCGGCTGCTCCTGCCGGAGTCGGATCCGGATCGGTGCACTTGGCAGTCATATAGTTGTGAACCGTCGGCGGCTGGTATCCGATCGAGGTCTTGCAATACCTGATGTCGGTGAAGCGATACACCATGGTTACTTTTCCCGCGCGGACGCGGTACAACGCGGCGCCCTTTCCCCCCTGGTTGTTCCCGATCCAGAGATACGCAACGTCGTCAGCCACGAGGTTGAAGCGATCGTACGGAACAGGATCCACAACAACGATTTTGGCAACGACATGACCTTTCCCGTTTCCGGTCGCGTCCTTCCAGTTCACGTCAGACGAAAACTCCGACGGAATGACTCGCAAGGTCACGGTTGACTGGCCACCGCAGCCTGCCGGCGCAATACAGGGGAAAGGCTCTTCGATCGAAACAGATCCCTGGACTGTGCCGAACCCGAGCTTCTGCACATAGGTCTCGAAGCCTGCCGAGTTTGCTGCAGGAATGCCGGGGAAACCGTCCTTTGGTTTGTCGGGAGGAATTGGCGACAATCGATTACCTGAACCGGTCCATGCTATTGAACCGGCAAACAGCATTGTCGTGAGAACCAGACCGCTAGCTCGCCGAACAGTGTTGCGCATTATGCCCCCATGAAATTGATAAGCATCTAACGACTTCGCGAATTGTCCTGAACGCGCCTCGGAGATTCTGCGGCTCCTGTGCCGAGGCTGAACAAGAGCCACCATTCTGGGGGTTGTCGCGCTGGCTCGCAATGCCTGGCTCATCGGAATGGCAAAAGGGCCTTCCCCTCGTGTTGATGTCACAAAAGGCAAGGGCCTCAACTGAAATCCTGCAGCTATACCCGGGACGAGACTCGAACTCGTATATGCCTAAGCATGAGGGATTTTGAGTCCCTTGCGTCTACCAATTCCGCCACCCGGGCCTGAAATCGGTATTTAAACAGGGTGGCGCGACGAGACAAGACTCACGCGTCTCCGACGCTGCTACTGTTTCATTCGCCTCGCGAGCGGTCGGCGCATTCCGTTCATCCCGCGCCCTTGCGGCTGCCCGCTCTGAAGTGCTTGCGCGCGCTTCCGCATTTCATTCTGTAATCCGAAATATTTCGCGCGCTGAACCGGCGTCAGGAATCTTGCGAGCTCGCGCTGTTCGCTCTGCACGAGATCTATCCGCTGCCGCTGAAGCGCCAGGGATTGATCGAGCAGCTGGCCCACCCGGGTCTGATTTGCCGAATCACCCGAGAGAAGCTGCGCGCGAAGCGCCTGGCGCGTCTCACGCTCGCGCCGCAGCAAATCGACACGCTGCTGCTCGAACTGACGATTGGTTGACTGGAGCTTCGTCATCTGATCGTCATTGAGCGCAAGCCGACGTCTCACGACTTCGCCAGTTCTCTCGCGAAGCCGCTGCTCGAGTTGAGCGCGTTGCGCGTTGGGCGCCGTCGGTTCCGACGACTGGGCTTGCGCCGCGCCCTGTGCCGCTGCCGGAACAGCTGTCAGGACAACCGCTGCAACAAGAAACACCGCAGCTCGCGCGAAGCGAATTGTCATTGCATCCCCTCGCCGTCATCGACCCCAATCGACACAGCCTCCGGCTCGGCAGATGGAATTCCTTCGACACTGTCGAGCTGGTCGAGCAACGCCTTGATCTGATCGTCGGTGAGGTCCTGAACACCGCCCGTGAGGGAGAGTGCGGCGACGTGCCTCGCCGGCGCGGCGGCCCTTGGCGATACGACAGACGGAGACTGCGCAACGGCGGCGGAGCCGCTCGTGGCTACGGCCGGAGAAGCAGCCGCAACAGCAACAGCAACCGGTGGGACGGTTGATACGCCAGATGAAGATGCAGGTGCGGTGAGATCGGACTGACGACGAGCGCTTGCAAACGTGAGTGAGCCGGTAACAAGAAGCGCAGCGGCTGCCGCCCACTTCCACACCAACCTGGTCGCCGGGCGGCCGCGAGCGCGTGTAGCAGCGAGCAAGTCTGCCGACACCGGATTTGGCGGCAGCGCAGCAACGACTCTGCTCACATCAATCCTGGGCGGCCACAACGCCGATGCCCGGACCCGCTCGAGCAGCTCGAGCTCCGCGCGGCAATCCGCGCAGCTCTCGATGTGCGCAGAAAGAGTCGCACGGTCGAGATCACTCACGCGTCCATGAATCAGGTCGGGCAATGCATCGCGGATTCCCGCATCAATGCAGTCAATCATTTAGAAACTCCTTCACAGCGCGCATTGCGTTGTGATAGTGAACTCTCGCGGCGCCCTCAGTAGTTCCGACGACTTCCGCGATTTCCCTGTACGAAAGCCCCTGCTCAGCCCGCAGTGTGAAAACCTCGCGCTGAGTCGGCGACAAACTGGTGACAGCCAACCTTACGCGGGTTTCCGCTTCCTCTGCAAGCACACCGTCGAGCGCATCATATTCCGTGACCGCGTCCGACGGCTCGATCGACACCATTGCCCGTTGACGACGCTCTGCGCGGCGACGATCCAGCATCAGGCGCCGCTCGATTGTAAACAGCCACGTTCGAAGCGAGCTGTCTCCACGAAACGAATCGAGAGAACCGAACGCCCTGACGAATGTGTCCTGCACAAGCTCCTCGACCTCCTCCCGCTCCCCGGAGCTCACGGCGAACCGCGCCAGCGCATCGGCATGACGGCCCACCAGCAGCGAAGCTGCCCGTGAATCCCCTGCTCCCCACCTCGCGATCAGATGCCGATCGGATTCGTCGCCGTCCCTGGTTTCGGAAGTCATTCAATTCGTAATGTTGGACGCTCGGCGAGGCGAGGCGTTAAGCCTTATGATTAGCGAAAATCATCCGGTAACTGAATGTATTCGACGCCGCCAGCACCGTTGGCCATTTCTCATCGCGGCCTTCGCCGCGGAGCGCCAGAAAACTCCATTCCCGCTTTCATGGCCGCCATCGCAGCGGGCGCCGGCGCCATCGAGCTCGATATTCAGGGAAGCGCCGACGGCATTCTTTACGTTCATCACGATTTCAGCCCCTTCCCTGCCGATCCGGAGACTGCATTAACGCGAAGTTTCAGCGTGCTCACATCCGGCGAGATCTCCGCAGTTCGCCTGGCCGGTGACATCTCGATTCCAACGCTTGACGAAGTGATCGAAGCCGTTGACGGGCGAGCGTCAATCTTCGTCGAGGTGAAAGTGCAAGGCATCGAGGAGGCGACGGCTCGTTGTCTCAAGCGCCACATGGGGAGACTGGATCAATTCGCCGTACATGCCTTCGACCATCGCATCGTGAGACGAATTGCTGGCCTGTTTCCAAGCCTGCGCACAGGCGTGCTTCAAGTCTCTTATCTAGTGGACAGCTGCGCGGCAATGCGTCTCGCGGGTGCGACCGATCTGTGGCAGCATGTGGATTTCATAGATGCTTCGCTCGTATCGAGTATCCATTCCTGCGGCGGACGTGTCATCGCGTGGACTGCCAACTCCTCGGAGCAATGGGAACATCTTCACTCGTTGGGAGTCGACGGCATTTGCACCGACAGTGTCGATCGCTATGTGCAGTTCATCGCGAGCGGTGTGACGTAAGCGCAGGCCGTGCGATTCCCACAGTGCCGCAAGTACACGCGCCTGCTATGTTTTCCCGCGCTTCAGCGCAGCGTGCGCTGAGCAGCAAACCCAGAAGGAGCCAACTTGATGAAACGTCACTTCGTTTGCATTGCCGTGCTGGCGGGCGCCGCTGCCTGCACGCCGTCAAAGGCAGCGTCACCCCCTACGCCCGCTAAAGACTCCGTGTCTGCAACCGGACTTGGCGGAGTATCCTCACCGAACGCCGATCCATTTCCAAGCACCTACGTGCGGCTTCAATCCGCACCGCTCGTAATTCGGAACGTCAACATCATGACTGCCGCCGGCCCGATGATTCGAAACGGCGCAGTATCAGTGGCTGACGGAAAGATCGTCGCAGTGGGTTCGACGGTGACAGTGCCGACGGGAGCATTGGTCATCGATGGTGGCGGCAAATACGTCACGCCGGGAATCATCGATACGCACTCTCATCTCGGCGTCTACGCTGCTCCGGGTGTTCAGGCGCTCAGCGACGGAAATGAAGCGACCAATCCCGTCACCGCAAACGTGTGGGCGGAGCATTCGGTGTGGCCGCAGGATCCGCAGTTTCCGCGAAACCTTGCGGGTGGAGTCACCACACTGCAGGTGCTGCCGGGCTCCGCGAATCTCATTGGCGGAAGAAGCGTCGTGCTCAAGGTTGTTCCGGCGCGGACCGTTCAGGGAATGAAGTTTCCCGGCGCGAAGTACGGTCTCAAGATGGCATGCGGCGAGAACCCGAAGCGTGTCTACCAGAACCGCGGCCCGTCGACTCGCATGGGCAACGTCGCCGGCTACCGCGCGGCGTGGATTCAGGCCGAGGCGTACCGCCGCAAGTGGGACAAGTGGAATAAGGATCACAAGGGCGATGCGCCAACTC
>JBBQYO010000053.1:0-14256 GCA_038208605.1 Gemmatimonadales bacterium
GGATGCGGCACCCGCATCGGGCGCGATCGCGAGCCAGATCGCTCGATTGCTCTTTACGACTGAGGATGCTCTCGCCACCGATCGCACAGCTCAGGCCCGCGCGATCTTCGAAGGACTGCAGAAAGGAACAGTCGATCGCGCTCTTTTCACCCCGAATGCGAATGGATACTTCAGCGACGCGGCTCTGAAGGATTTCTCCGATGGCCTCGCTTCCCTGGGCACACCGACAAACTTCGTTCAGACCGGCACATCGAAACGTGGCGGAATGACCCTGCGCTCATTTCGCGCGACGTTCGCGAATCGCGCCCTGCGCGTTTGGACGTACGAGACTGCCGATGGGAAGCTGGAGCAGTATCAGATCGCTCCAACCGGCTGAACACCCAAAACGTTCTCACTCTGAAAAGAGGTTATGTCCGGTAGCGCACTAGATTGAATGGCACGGGGGTGCCATTGGAAACAAAACCGTTCGTTGAGGACATCGAAACCTACGCGCAGGATATCGTCGACACGGTGCGCGAGCCGCTGCTCATGCTCGACACTACCCTCCGTGTTCAAAGCGCCAATCGCGCTTTCTATGAGACGTTTCATGTTTCGCCGAGTGAAACCGAAGACCAGCTGATCTACGAGCTCGGGAATGGGCAGTGGGATATCCCCGCACTGCGGACGCTTCTCGAAGACGTGATTCCCACGAGCTCGGTGTTCAACGACTTCGAGCTCGAGCACACGTTCCCGAACATCGGGCGCAGGGTGATGCTCCTTAACGGGCGAAAGCTGCGCGCGGGGAGCCATTCGGCGATCATCGTCCTCGCGATGGAGGACGTCACTGAGCGGCGCCGCGCGGAGGCCGACTTCAGGGCGATCGAGACGTACGCGCAGGACATCGTCGACACGGTGCGCGAACCATTGTTGATTCTCGACAAGACTCTGCGAGTTCAGTCGGGAAACCGCGCCTTTTATCACACCTTCAAGGTCTCGGCCGCAGAAACCGAGAACCGTCTGATCTACGAGCTGGGCAACGGGCAGTGGGATATCCCCGCCCTGCGCACTCTTCTCGAGGACATCGTTCCGACGAGCTCAGTGTTCAACGACTTCGAGCTCGAGCACGACTTTCCGGCTCTTGGCCGCCGCGTGATGCTCTTGAATGCGCGAAAGCTTCAGGCAGGACATCACGGTGAGCTTCTGGTCCTGGCAATGGAAGACGTCACCGAGCGGCGGCGCGCTGAAGAAGAAGTCGCCAAGGCGAAGGAAGCTTCGGAGATCGCCAACAGGACGAAGAGTCTTTTCCTCGCGAACATGAGTCACGAGCTGCGCACACCTCTCAACGCGATCGTCGGCTATTCCGAAATGCTTCAGGAGGAAGCAGCCGAGCAGGATCTCGATTCGTTCGGGAGCGATCTGGGGAAGATCAACGCGTCGGGCAGACACTTGCTGGCGTTGATCAATGACATCCTCGACCTGTCCAAGATCGAAGCCGGCAAGATGGATCTTTATCTGGAGAACTTCGATCTGGCCGCCCTGATCGACGATGTTGCTTCGACAATTCAGCCGATCGTAGAAGCGAACTCCAACACACTGAACATCGACTGCGCCCCGGAGCTAGGCGGCATGCGGGCGGATCAGGTAAAGGTGCGACAGGCTCTATTCAACCTTATATCGAACGCCGCGAAGTTCACGCACGACGGCTCGATCACCCTGGAGGCCACCCGGCAGCAGATGGATTCTCTCGAGTGGATTGTCTTCAAGGTCACAGACACAGGGATCGGCATCAGCGAAGACAAGATTGTGAGACTGTTTCAGGCTTTCACTCAGGCCGATGCGTCCACAACGCGCAAATTCGGTGGAACCGGGTTGGGACTCGCGCTTACCCGCAGATTCTGTCAGATGATGGGTGGCGACGTGACTGTCCACAGTGTTTCTGGCGAAGGAAGCACGTTCACGATCAAGCTGCCCGCAAATGTAGACGATGTGAAGGCAGACCTCAGCGGCGAGGAGGCCGGTGATGGCCATGAAATGAACTTGGGCAACAATCGAAGCACCGATCCGAGTCCCGAGCCTTCCACGTGTGTTCTCGTCATCGACGATGACTCTTCGCAACGCGATCTCATGCGGCGCTTCCTTACCAAGGAAGGTTTTTGTGTACGTACTGCCGCTGGCGGAGCGGAGGGGCTGCGACTCGCGCGGGTGCTGCTGCCGATCGCAATCACCCTCGACGTCATGATGCCGGAGCTCGATGGTTGGGCAGTGCTCGACGCGCTCAAGTCCGATCCGCTGTTGCGCGACATACCGGTAATCATGATAACGATGGTCGACGACTCCAGACGTGGCTTCGCCATGGGCGCCGACGACTACATGACCAAACCGGTGAACAGGAAGCGGCTGTCGAGAATTCTCAAGCGACACGCATGCTCGAGCTCGCCATGTCCAATTCTTCTTGTCGACGACGATTCAAATACCCGCGAGCTGATGCGGAACATGCTCGAGAAACAGGGCTGCATCGTCGCTGAGGCCGGTAATGGAGAGGATGCGCTCAAATTGATCGAGCAGAACAAGCCAAGCATTGTTTTCCTCGACCTGATGATGCCCGTGATGGACGGATTTGAATTTACCGACCGCGTTCGCCTTAACCCCGAATGGCGCTCCATTCCCATTGTTGTAGTGACGGCACATGAGCTGACGGCAAGCGAGCGTCGGCGGCTGAAAGGCAATGTAGAAGCAGTCATCGAGAAGTCCGCTTTCACGCCGCAGGAACTACTGAATGAGGTTCGGGACGCGCTCAGAAACTGTGGAACGGTTGCATTGTCAGCGGTATCTTCCTGACGATATGAAAAAGATTCTTCTGGTCGAAGACAACGAGATGAATCGCGACATGCTTTCACGCCGGTTGCAGAAGCGGGGATATGAAGTCCTGATCGCGGTCGATGGCCAGCAGGGAGTGGAGATGGCACAGTCTCAGTCGCCCGATCTCATTTTGATGGACATGAGTCTTCCGGTAATGGACGGCTGGGAAGCAACCCGCGCGCTAAAAAGCGCTACGACAACGAAACACATTCCAGTGATCGCACTGACCGCTCATGCGATGTCCACTGATCGCGACAAGGCGATTGAAGCCGGCTGCAACGACTACGACACCAAGCCGATCGAGCTGCCGCGACTCCTCGAGAAAATGGAAATGCTGATCGGTCCGATCGGGAATGACTTCCGCACGGAAAACGAAAGCTCGTGAGTGAGCTGCCCAAGCCGATCGAGGAGCGAATTCAGCACATGCTTCCGAGAAATCTTCTCCACGATCTTCGCACACCTCTCGGTCACATTCTCGGTTATGCAGAATTGCTCATCGAAGAGATGCAGGCGTCAGGGCACGAGGAGTTCATTCCTCATGTCGAAAAAATTCGAAAGGCCGGGCGAAAGCTTGTGGAGATGATGACTGACAATTTTCAGTCGAAGTAAACGGGTTGAAACTCGATTGACGAGATGTCCGCGATCTGAGAATTGCTGCTGATGCAGGTCAGTTGAATGATCTACATTTACGCAGAATTCTCATTCAGTAATTTGAGGCGTTTGGCTTTCGAACTCCACACCATCTATCCAATGAAATATCTAATTCTTTCGGCTCTTGCACTTTCGATAGCATTCGGCGGGTCGCTCCTGGCTCAGGGTCCGATGCGTGTCGGGCCAAGCGGCCGGGCGTCGACGGAATTAACCCTGACGCTCATCGACAGCGCTGCTCGCGCGGCGTCCAAACCGTCAGTGATTCGAATCGAATACGGTCAACCGCACTTGCGCGGCCGAAAGCTGCTTACGGACAGCCTCGTCCCATACGACAAACTGTGGCGCACCGGCGCCAGTGCGGCGACGACTCTGACTACGGACGTCGATTTAATACTCGGGGGCACGACGTTGCCAAAGGGAAAGTACGTACTTCAGTCCTTTCCAACCCGTACGAATTGGAAATTGATAGTGCAGAAGGAGGGCAGCCGTCCGTCCATGCCCGAAATGTCGAACATGCCGTACAACCCCGCCGACGATCTCGCTCGAATCGATTTGCGACAAAGCACTCTACCGGTACCATTGGAGAGTCTTACGATCTGGCTGATTCCATCGAGAGATCCGGGCAAGCCGCACGGCAAGCTTGCCATTGGCTGGGGCTCGGTCCTGCTCGTGACCGATTGGTCGATGAAATAGGCGCGGTCCGGTGACGAAGAAAAACATCGGCTCGGCGAAAACTGAATCGCCAACGCAGCTCATCGATGCAAGGATCGAAGAGCTGGGCGACTGGCGTGGCGAGATGCTGTCTCGCTTCCGCGCCCTGATCAAGCAAGCCGATCATGACGTGGTCGAAGAATGGAAATGGAGAGGGGTGCCGGTCTGGTCACACGAGGGAATCATATGCACGGGCGAGACATACAAGAGTGTCGTGAAGCTGACCTTCGCCAAAGGCGCATCGCTGAAGGACCCGAAAGAACTTTTCAACTCGAGCCTCGAGGGCAACACCAGGCGCGCAAACGACATCCACGAGGGCGAAGCAGTCGACAAGGTCGCGTTCAAGACGCTGGTCCGCGAAGCCGTAAGCGTTAACTAGGCATCGCGCAGTGCATCAAAAAAGAAACGAGACCGCGCCTAGGAACTTCGGCGGTCACGAGTCGGGTTCACCTCGAACGCGAAACGGTTATTTAAGCTGGCGGCGTGTCCGAGTTGCCGCGGCACCTTCACAACCAGCGAGTTCGCGGTGACATTCCGCAAATGTCTCCGACGAAAAGCCTGGCACCAGTGCAACCTCGCGTCCCTTTCATCAAACCGACGCCGGCAGAGCTCGAGGATGCGTTTGGCCGAAGCATTCCAGACCTGATTCGACCGGGGCTGAAGGTCCTGTTCTGCGGCATCAATCCCGGACTCTACTCAGGCGCGACTGGTTTGCACTTCGCCCGGCCAGGCAACCGCTTCTGGCCTGCGCTGCACGCGGCGGGATTCTCCCAGCGACTGCTCGCTCCGTGGGAAAACGCCGAGCTGCTCGAAGCGGGGTATGGAATTACGAATCTCGTTCCGCGAACGACGGCCACCGCCGCGGAGCTGCGCGATGACGAGTATCGGGAAGGTCGTAATGCGCTGGCCCGAAAGATCAGAAAATATTCGCCGCGATGGGTAGCCGTACTCGGACTCGGAGCGTATCGCACGGGATTCGGGAAAGCCGACGCAAAGATTGGCCGTCAGACCGAGAGAATAGGGGCATCCGGGCTATGGGTTCTTCCGAATCCGAGCGGGCTGAACGCCAACTATCAGCTGCCGCAATTAACGGAGATGTTCAAAGAGCTCATAAACGCGGCCACCGGTGAAGGCACCGAACAGGTCTCCCCCGGGAACAGCTCGACGAAACCGCAACGAGCGCAGGGATAAGCCGCGACATGACATCCTACAAGGCAGCAGTCTTCCCCGCGCCAAATGAGCCAATCGAGTTTCGCGAATTTCCCGAGCCAGATCTCGAGCAGGGCTCGGCTCTCCTGCACACGCTGTATTCCGAAGTCTGCGGAACCGACGTTCACCTGCATCATGGACGCCTGAGCGGCGTTCCCTACCCGATCATCCCCGGCCACGTGAGCATCGGCGTCATTGCGAAAATGCGCGGCGCGCTGAAAACAGTGAGCGGCGATGATCTGAAGGAAGGCGACGTCGTCACGTTCCTGGACGTTCACGAAACCTGCGGCGCCTGCTATCACTGCCTCGTTGCAGATCAGCCAAATCGATGCCCATCGCGGAAGGTCTACGGCATCACCTACTCTGCCAACGACGGCCTGCTCGGCGGATGGTCCGAAGCCATCTATATGAAACCGGGCGTAAAGATGATACACCTCCCGCAGAACCTGTCCGCAGAGACATTCATCGGCGGCGGCTGCGGCCTCGTAACAGCCTTGCATGCGACGGACATGTCACGCATTCGGCTCGGCGAATCAGTCGCGGTAATGGGAGCCGGACCAGTCGGCCAAAGCATCGTTGCGCTTGCTTCGCTCAGTGGCGCAGGCGAGATCGTCGCGGTTGACAGTGTGAAGAGCCGTCTTGATTTCGCGCGAGAGATGGGCGCGACCAGCACCATCGATCTTGCGAACGACCGTGCCGAGCGACTCGATGTGGCGCGCTCGCTTACGCATGGCCGCGGATTCGATGTTGTCATCGAGGCGAGTGGAAATCCCGATGCGGTCAGCGAAGCGCTCGACATAGTTCGCGATGGCGGACGCGTCGTTGTTTGCGGTCACTACACGGACAACGGCTCGGTGGACATTCATCCGCATTTTCAGATCAATCGAAAGCACGTCGAGCTGCGTGGATGCTGGGGGTCACGTTACGAGCACTTCCATCGCGGAGTCGAGATCGCCGCGCGGTTTGGAAAATTAAAACCGTGGGCGAAGATGGCCGGGAGGACTTATCCTCTCGAAGACGTTGCGTCAGCTCTCGAAACAGTCGCGAACCGGTCAGCGGTGAAAGCGGTGGTGCGAGTCAGCTAGCGCGATCGTCCAATCCGGCCTTCTGTACGAGCGGCCAATACCGTGGATCATTTCTGATTGCATCGAGTCGCGGATGCGCGCGCAGAAGAATCAGGCCCGTCGATTTCTCCTGCACCGCTTCGTAGAGCCAGTGAAACGCGTCGTCGACATCACCGAGGCTGGCGTGAAGCACTGCTAGTCCCCACGCTGACACGACGCGACTTTTTCGCACCTCTGTCAGCTCTGCCAGAATCCGCCGTGCTTCCGTTATGTCGTCCTTCGACGCAGCAACGTGCGCGAGTCCGAACGACGGCCCCGAAAGATTACCAGACAATCGCCGTCCTTCCTCGTACTCGTCCCGCGCTGCATCCAGGCGACCGAGTGCCTCGAGGGTTCGGGCCAGTCCGGTGTGCGTGCCATCGAATCGGCGGTCGAGCTCCAGTGACATTCTATAATGGAATTCCGACTTTTCGTACTGACGCGCGAGTTAATAGCGCGATCGGACGATGGCCGCCTTGCCATCGCCGTTCGCGTCTCGAACGATAAGCGAAATCCACACGCGAAATGCGGGCTGCCTGGAGTGGCAGCCCGCACTGTAGAACTTGAAGAAGTTTCAGCGATTACGGGCAGCGAATCTTCGGATTGAAATCCTCTAGCATACCCGCGGGATTCTCCGCCCAAAGCCAGACATGCAGCCCATACACAGGCGGAATTCCTTCGAAGGTAAGCGCCTCGAACTGCTTGCCGAGCAACGATCGTGGCTGTGTGTTGCCCGCGTTCGTCCAATCCTGCTGATAAACCTCGTATTCGACGGCGATGAACTTCATGCCGCCGTTCTTCTTTGGCTCGTAAATGAGCAGCTCCGGCTTGAGCGGATCGATCGCCGGATCCGCGTGCAGATCGTCGCGAATCAGGTGCCAGCCCATGCCGCCCAGGGTCGGGTCGCTGACGCACCCGAAGCCGTCATCGACGTACCCGTCTGCGCGCGCAACATTGATGTCGTGATACTTCGCCGTCGCGCTTCGCATCTGCGCGATGAGCTTCGAATCCTGAGCGGAGCTCTTGCTCGCCCGCACCGCAACGTTCTGCGCAGATCCGCCTGTCTCCGACGGCGTATTGCACGCGGCGGCCACGAGCGCCACAAGAATTGCTGGGCCGACCAGAAGCCGGACGACGGGATGAGAGGTGTTCATGACATTCTCCTGTTTTAGGAAAGGTTGAGCTGTAGAATTAGTCCGGGTCTCTCAGCCGTCTCTTAGCGGAGTGTCAGCCGGCTATGATTTCGAGATTTTCCTGCGATTTTCTTTTGAAATCGGACCATGATTCGGCTTGACCTGCTCGGCCGGGTCGAAATCCGGCTGTCTGATGGCGCAGAGCCGCAGTCACTTCTCGCCCAGCCAAAGCCTCTCGCTTTGCTGGCATACCTCGCCTCGTCCACCCCCGCCGGTTACCGTCGGCGCGAAGAGCTTCTCAGCGTTTTCTGGCCGGAGCTCGATACGACTCGCGGCCGTCGCGCGCTGAGCCAGGCGCTCCACGTGGTTCGAAACGCGTTGGGAGAGGGGTCGATCGCAGCTCGAGGCAACGAGGACGTTGGACTCAATTCCGCCGTCGTCTCTTCTGATGTCGCGGACTTTCGCGCAGCGGTCCTGGCACAAGATTGGGAGAAAGCGTGCTCCCTCTATGATGGCGAGCTGCTATCCGGATTCTTCATTCCGGGATCCCCCGAGTTCGATCAGTGGCTGGACAGGGAGCGCAAGAATCTTCGCGCGCGAGCCGCTGACGCTGCGTGGCATTTGTCGGAAGCCACAGAGTCGGCTGGCGACGCGAAGACAGCTCGCGATTGGGGTCACCGGGCGGTCGCAATGGAACCGTACAGCGAGGAAAGCCTTCGCCGGTTTGTGCGGTTGCTTGCCCGTTCGGGAAGTCCCGCCGAGGCGATCAAGGCTTACGAAGAGTACCGTGCGCGCATCGCGTGTGAGCTGGATCTCGAACCGTCGGACGAAACGCAGGTTCTCGTCGAGACAATCCGCCAGCGAGAGGTACCTGCAGCACGGGATTCCCGGCGGTCGGCCCCACCGAGTGACTTGGAGCGGAATGTCGCCGATATCCCCCTCCAGGAAAGCCAGGCGACCGCGACATCAGCGAGTAGCACTGCGCCAGCGACAACATCTTCCCGTCGCCTGTTGATGTTTGCGTTGCCGGTGATTGCGATTGCGGCGGCTGTCACAGCCATCGCGTGGAAGCGCTCTGCAAGTGAACCGCTGGCAGATGAGCGCAACACGACGACGAGTAAAATGATCGTCGCGGACTTCACCAGCGACGCCGCGGATTCTGCGCTCGGCAGCACTGTGACGGAAGCAATCAAGCTCGACCTCTCCGGCTCGCATCTCATAGAAGTGGTGAGCGAGGCGAAGGCGCGCGATGCGCTCCTCCTCATGCGGCGCGATACGAGTACACGGATCAATCCTGATGTCGCCCGCGAAATTGCCGTACGCGAGGGCATCAAGGCAGTTCTTCAGGGCGACGTTCGTCGAACTGGTGGCGGGTTCGCTTTGACCGCTCGACTGGTCTCAGCCGACGACGCAAGGCTGATGGGTGGGTGGCGCGCAACGGCAAAAGATTCGACGGTGCTCCTGCAGGCAATCAACACGCTTTCGTCTGCCGTTCGTCGCGATGCCGGCGAATCAATGAAGGCGATTGCCGCGTCATCGCCCATTCTCCACGTCTCCACTACATCGCTTGTCGCGCTTCGTAAGCACGCGATGGGAATGTCGGCGTACTACGATGAGGATTTCCGTCGAGCCAATTCCCTGTTCGAGGAGGCGATCGGAATCGACTCCACGTTCGTCGACGCGTACATGATGCTTGCGGTGTCCCTCTCGCTCACGGGTTCCCAGCCCTCGCGGCAAGTCGAAGCGTCGAAAAACGCATATCGATACCGCGACCGGCTCGGCCCGGCTGAGCGCTACAACGTCGAGGCGAGCTATCTCTTCGACGTCAAGGGTGATGTGCCGGGCTCGATCGCCGCGATGTACAATGCCGCGGCGATCGATCCCGGCATCGTCTTCTGGGGACGGCTTGCGTCGCAACTTCTCCGTGAGCGCCGTTACCGAGAAGGTGAGTTGGCTGCGTTGCGCGGCCTGCAATGGATTCCCAACCCGTTCCTCTACCGGATTCTGTCGAATGCGCGATTTCGCCAGGGAAAGACCCGGGACGCGAAAGAGACAATCGACGTCGCAGCGAAGCTTTATCCGAATTCATTGTTGTTTCCGTCCGCGAGAATCGATCTCGCGGAAGCGACGGGTGAGTACCTGTTTGCAGATTCGCTCGCGCACGCTTTGCCGCACAGCCGCGGCAGCACGACACCCCTGCTTTATCAGGGACTAACCGATGCGCTTCTGGGAAGGGCGCAGAAGCCAGGTCTCACCTGCGCGACCTTCAGCATATTCAGTTGTCTGGAGGCCTGTGGGACGCATCGATCCGCACTTCCATTCAACTCGCGAGAATTGAGCTCGAGCTGTTTCAGGATACGTCGCGGGCTTTGGCGGTAGTAGACAGCGGCGTTACGCAGTCGCACTGGAACGAGATCGATTCGCGGGAAAGGCCTTATCTCACCCTCGCGCATTTTTTTCTCACGGCCGGGCTGCCCGACCGCGCTGCGAAGTTGATTGACAAGGATAATCGCAACGTCAGTTCTGATTTTCGCGCACGCGGGCAGTGGCTGCGCCGTCGTGACAAGGCGATGCTGAGAACAGCTCGCGGCGATCGCAGTGCTGTCGATGAAATCAGGCTTACGATTGAAACAGACCCGAGCCCGATGAGTGCAATGGCGGATTTACTTTGGGCAAACCGCAAGCTGGGCGATCGGAAAGCTGCCGAGGATGCCGCCAAAGCCTATCTGGCTGAGATGTACATGCCGCGGCTAGAAGATGATGCGTTCAACCTGGCGAATGTTTTGAGATTCCTCGAGGAGTACGCGACTGCTGACGGTCGGCCAGAGGATGCGACGCGATTCAGGAATAGAAGAGCGCAACTGTGGCGCGCGGCAGATTCAGAATTACGGAGACATCTTGTTGGCCGGCGCGGGTTTATCGAAACCAGCAGATCCTCACTTCGCGAACTGAGGCCGGACCAGGTGTTCGGCTCATCCCGTAACTCCGGCTCGGCCGCGGACGGTCATTGTCGTCGAAGTCATGATCGCGACCTGACGTTCTTCACCGTTCGATACGCCGAGAATGTCGGCGTGGCACACGGTGAGCGTGCGACCTGCGCGTATCACTCGTCCGCGCGCGATCAATTTTTCTCCTGTGGCGGGAGCCATGAGATTGATTTTGAATTCGATCGCGAGCACGCCCGCATCGGGAGGCATGAGACTGAACGCGGCGTAACCGCACGCGCTGTCCGCTATTGACGCCACCGCGCCAGCATGAACGAACCCGTGGTGCTGAGTCAGCTCAGCGCGAATGGGAAGATGGATGTCGACAGCACCCGGGCCGATGAACTCGAGCGTCGCTCCAAGTGTTACCATGAACGGTTGGCGGCCGAAACTGTCGCGCACGCGATTAACGAAATCCGGGTCGACCGGAATGAGCGGACGCGGCGCGGTCATATCAGCGGATTGGGAAAGTGATGGAGCATCGGGAGCCGACTGGCGTTAATGCTTCGAGATCGCGGCGAAAATCTCCTGCACGCGCGGATCTTTGCGGAGACCATCGTAGGGCGCGGCCGTCAGGTAGTGCGCAAGCCAGAGATCGTGATCGCTAACGGCGGTGCGCAGTATTTCGATAGCCTTTTCACGCTCTCCCACGGCGTCCAACGCCGCAGCGACCATTCCCCGGCGCGTAGTTTGTCCGCCCGATACGGATTCGGCTTTTTGAAGGAGTGCTCGCGCCTCATCGACACGACCTGCGCGCGTGAGCGCATACGCGGAGACGCCCACTTTCTCGAGATGACTGAAGCCGGGAACGTCGATGATTGGAAGCAGCATCGGAACCGCGTCCCTGGCTTTCCCTTTTTCGATCAGGACTTTCGCGAGATCTACGATGCCGAGCTGAAGCGTCGAGTCGAGTTGCAAAACAGCCCGGCCGGATTTTTCGGCATCGTCGTAACGGCGCATATCGTACAACACCTGTGTCACCGCAGTGTTGATGACGAGCGATGCTGGCTCGAGTGCGCGTGCGTGCAGCACTTCGGCGAGGGCTTCGTCGTTTCGCTGCTCCTGGAGCAACAACAACCCATGCCAGAAATGCGCGGTGCCGAAACTGGAGTCGGCGGCAATCGCCCGCTTGAACAGACTCTCCGCTTCGAGATTCTTGTACTGGAGAGCGTTGGTGTACGCGAGCGCTGTCAGCGCTTGAACATTTGAGCTGTCGAGCGCGAGCGCATGCACTGCAGCCTCACCTGCGCGATCCAGCATGTCATCGTTGCCGACGTCGTCGTATGCCGGCATCACGACGTACGCCATCGCCATTCCGCCGTACGCTTGAGCGTACGTTGGGTCGCGGCGGACTGCTTCGCCGAACAGACTGATCGCTTTGCGGAGACCGGGCGCGTTCCGCCTGTTCCATAGGTAGAGCGCCTGCAGATATGCTGCGTGCGCCTCGGGATCCTGCGTGTCCGCGTGGCGGAGGGTCTGGCCCGAAGCCAGCTTGACTTTCAATTCGCCGGCGACGGAGCGCGCTATTTCATCCTGAACTGCAAAGACGTCCTTTATTGCGCGATCGTATTTTTCGGTCCACAACACCGACTCGTCTGGTGCGGAGACCAGAGTGACCGAGATTCTTACGCGGTCGCCCGCTCGCTGTACACTTCCCTGAAGGACATTGCCGACGTGGAGCTGGCGCGCGATGTCGCCGGCGCTCATGCCTTTTGCGGAGAGGGCAAGCGCGCTGCTCCGCCCAACGACACGCAGTCCGGCCTTCGCGAGCGCGCCCGTGATCTCCTCGGCCAGCCCTTCGCCGAAGTAGTCGTTGGCTTTGTCGCCACTCAGGTTTGCAAGCGGAAGGACTGCGACTGACCTGTCAGCGGGCGCAGCGCCTGCAGATCCCCGCGATTTTTGAATAAAGGCACCCGCAATGAAAACCAGAATCACTACCACGACGGCCGAAATGGAATTCGCGCGGCTCCATCGCGAAGACCTGACGGGCGACACACGCTGGATCCCGATGTCGTTCGTCGAGACTGATTCGAGTGCCGTCACAATTTCTGCCGCGCTCGCGGGTCGGTCCGCCGGATTCTTCTCGAGGCAACGCATGACGATTGTGGCCAGCTGCCGAGGGACGTCCGGTCGCATTGCGGCGATCGGCTGCGGTTTTTCAGTCAGGTGTGCGGTAAGCACGCGGTGCGGTGATCGTCCGGCGAAAGGCTGTTTACCCGTTAGCAGCTCGTACCCCATGCAACCAAATGCGTAGAGATCGGCGCGATGATCGATGTCCGGATCCGCAGCGATCTGCTCGGGAGCCATGTAGGCAGGGCTGCCGAGCGACGAGCCGGTTTGCGTCAGATCTGAACCCTCTCCCTGTTCTCGAGAAGCAGACAAGGCTTTCGCGATTCCGAAGTCAGTGACCATCGCTGCGCCGTGCGACAGCAACACGTTGTCCGGCTTGATGTCGCGGTGAACGACGCCCGATGCGTGCGCGTAACTCAGTGCGCGCGCTACGTCGCGGAGAATCCCAATAACTTCGGTGATGCTGAATGCGCCCTTCTCGGCGATGCGAGCCCGAAGAGACTGTCCTTCCACGAATGGCATCGTGAAGTATGGAAGGCCTTTCGTATCTCCCGTTGCGAGGAGCGGGACGATATTCGCCTGCTGAAGCTGCGCAGCGAGCTGAATCTCGCGCTCGAAGCGGTCTGCGCTAATGCCGGCAGCAAGGTCAGGCGACAGGACTTTTACTACAACTTTTCTGTTGAGTCGGTTTTCGGTCGCGAGAAAAACGCGGGACATTCCTCCGCCGCCGAGCTCGCGCTCGATCGTATATTCTGACCCTAGCGATTCCTGAAGCTGTTCGAGCAGCACTCGTGTAGAATCCTGGCTTGGGAAGACGGCGGAGAGGCTGCAAAGCTAGGGCTGAACGTGTTTCCAAGCCAGTTCGCGTCCGCCCGTTCGCCTCCACTGTTTAGGGCTAAGCCGGAGGTGCCGGGTAGAGATTTTGCTTTCGCTGCATCTCATGACCATGAAGATCGGGATGTGCGGATTTACGATCGGTGCCGCGGCTTACTTCAAGCGCTTTCCTGTTGTGGAGGTGCAGCAGACCTTCTACGATCCGCCCCCGCTGGCAACTATCAAAAAGTGGCGCGCTCAGGCTCCGCCTGGATTCGAGTTCACCATGAAGGCATGGCAAGTCATCACTCATCTCGGAGCCAGCAGCACGTACCGGAGGATGCGTCGGCCATTCACGGAGCGCGAACGTTCCGAAGCGGGTGGTTTCAAACTCAACGAAACAACGCTCGATGCCTGGTCAGCGACCCTCCAGGCGGCTGCCGCGTTGCAGGCAACGGCGATTCTTTTCCAATGTCCGCCAAGCTTCAAGCCAACCGAGGTAAATCTCGCGGCGATGCGGACTTTTTTTGCTACAATCGAGCGACCTGACAACGTCAGGCTGATGTGGGAGCCTCGTGGAGCGTGGCCGGATGATGTGACGCTCGAGATCTGCCGCGATCTCAATCTCATTCACGCCGTTGATCCGTTCGTTCGCGCGTCAGTCACACCCGAGCTGATCTACTGGAGATTGCACGGTAACAAGAGTCACTATGCGAGCTATACGGACGTGGAGCTCCGCCAGAT
>JBBQYO010000054.1:0-14162 GCA_038208605.1 Gemmatimonadales bacterium
CAACCGACATTCCCGACCTAATGAGTTACTGCCGACTCAACCTGACTTTCGACCTCTCTGTTCCGAGACAGTGGATCAGTGACTACAACTATGAACGTGTTTTCAATTACCGGCAGTCGGGCGGCGACGCCACTCGGGTGGGTGACGCCGTGCAGGAGTGCCTCGTTGTCTGGGGCCGGGTGACTTCGCGTGGAATAGTTCTCGAGCCGGCGTTCGTTGCGAACACAGTTCCAAGCCTGCCGGCGCATAGCGGGCGGCTGACGCTGGCAGCACTCGACCAATCGGGTGGGTCACTGATGTCGATGTCGTTTGATCCGATGGATGTTGAAGATGCGCCAAACGCGGAGAGCCACTTTGCGTATGCAATTCCCGTTGGGCGCATGCAGTTATCGCGGCTTGCCGCGTTGTCAGTATCGGGAGCTGGGTTTGCGCCGAGCGTCATGACTTCGCGCGCTGGGGACATTTCATCGGTGAGAGTTACCTCAAGCAGCCCGCGGTCGGGTTTCGTGAGGCTGCAGTGGGATGCCAGCGTAGCGCCGTTGCTTGTGGTTACCGATTCACGGACAAACGAGATCATTTCGTTTGCGCGATCTGGCGACGCGGTGATTCGCACTTCGGCAAGCTCGTTCAACGTGAAAGCGTCGAATGGAATGCGTTCCGTCGAAATTCAAACACAGGCCGCGAGGTAGGTGTTGTGGTGGCTTCCGCGACTTGCTAGTCGATGCCAGCCGACTTAGCAGCCGCCGGGAGTCTTCAGGAACGCACCTGCCAAAGGATGCGATTCGGTCCTGTCGAGTATGACATCAGCATCAATTCGCTGGTCGGGTGGTTTTCGTAGTTCTGAGTGCGATGCAGGTTGTCCGCACGTTGCAACACTCTGAATGGGAACCGCTCGAGCTCTGCTCCGGCGGGAAACGGTTCCCTATCCCGATTACGAGCTCCGGCCTTATCCGGAGGGCGTCAGGCTACTTTTTCTTCGTCGTGTCCCTTCTGATCGCCGCGCTCTTTACTTCCTTTTTCTCAGTGGCGACGGTCTCGTGTTCCTTTGCGGCGGCGGTCTTGACCGCTGCCGTGCTGCTCTTTCTGTGATGGCGGTGATGCTTTTTCGTCGAAACTGACGACGATGCCTTCTTTACGCTGTCCTTGGACATCGTCTGAGCATTCGACGTCGCGGCGAATCCGAGCGTGAGAATCAGGGCGCCAATCATGGTCTTGCGGTTCATAAATTTACTCCTGGTCAGGGTTCTCGTCTCAGGATAGTGGGACGCCAGGAGAATTTGTAAAAAGTAATGTTCCTGTCATCTTGGTCGCTGCGTACATTCTTCCAATAAATGAAAAACATGAAGATTTTCTCTTCTCCGAAAGCGAGCGCGTTCTGGCCTGTCGTGGTCACCGTGCTGGCAATCGACTTCGTCTCGAAAAGAATGGCGGAAACGCAGCTCCTTCCGCTCTACACGCCGCACGAGATAGTCGGCAACTTCCTGAGATTCACGCTCGCGTACAACAAGTACGCAGCGATGGGCCTGAGCCTCGGCGATTACTCGAGAATTGGCTTTGCGGTCATCGCGGCGATCGTTCTTGTCGTGCTTGCCGCATTTTATCGAAAGACGCCATCAAGTTCAGCAGCCTCTGCTGCTGCGCTTGCACTCGTTGCCGGTGGCGCACTCGGTAATCTCACCGATCGAATCATGTCATCGAGGGGAGTCGTCGATTTCATCGACGTCGGGATCGGAAGCACGAGGTTCTATACGTTCAACGTTGCTGATGCGGCAATCACCTGTGGCGCGATACTTCTCGCCGCGCTGTCGCTGAAAGCAGAACCTGCCCCTGAGCCGGAAGCCGCAAGCGCACCCGCGCGTACCTAGAGCCTTGAGCTCCGCGCGCTCAGCTGCCTAGCTCACGCTGCCCCTGCTCCAGATCGAGCAGGAATTTCTTTCTCCAAAGTCCTCCGCCATAGCCGCACAGATCGCCGTTCTGTTTGACGACGCGGTGACACGGAACGACGATGGCAATGCGATTGTCGCCGTTTGCTTTTCCGACCGCGCGTTGAGCGCCAGGCCGTCCCATCGCACGAGCCTGGGCCTCGTAGCTGATGGTAGCGGCATAGGGGATTTTCATCAGCTGCTTCCATGCAGCGAGTTGGAACTCCGTTCCCATGAGGGAGATCGGAATGGTGAATTCGCGAAGTGCTCCGGTGAAATATTTATCCAACTCCAACTTTAGTGTTTCGATGTGCTTGTTTGTGCCCGGAACCGTCGGGCTCCCGAACCACTTTCGCACGCGCTCGAGCTGGGTCTCGAGCATCCGGCGATCGGCGAATTCGAGGAGACAGATTCCATCCACGTTGGCGCCGGCGATCATCGGACCGAGAGGAGTGAGAAGCCGGGTGATCACGATCGGCGTTACACCACCGACCTTGTTGGGGGCAGCCTCAAACGTTTTGCTGAACGCTTCGTGAAAACCACTGGCCGACTCGAATCCATGGGTGTAGGCCGCGCCTTCCCACTTTTCGCCTTGACGGATCTGTCCGAAGGCAAGTCCAAGCCGGCGTGCTCGCTGATAGGCCTGAAACGTCAGACCGTGATTGCGAACAAACCATCTTCGCACGCGAGCGGGATCGAGCTCCGCCGCGCGAAGATCGGAATCCTTCCAGCGTCGTGACGGGTCCTCTTCAACTCGCTTAAGGAGCGGTTCGATCCATGCCGGCGCGGCACCTTTCGGCTCCATCGGATTGCAACGGAGGCACGGCCGGTAGCCAGCAACGAGTGCATCGCGAACCGACGGATAGAACTCGACATTTTCCTGACGCGGCGTCCTTGCCGAGCAGCCCGGCCGGCAGAAAATGCCAGTGGTTCGCATGGCCGCGAAGAAGACGCCGTCGAAAGTGCCGTCACGCTCTGTCAGGGCCAGGTACATCTTGCTGGCCGAGGGAAGTGATGTAGTCGTCATGGGGCGGAATCTAGGACCTCGTTTACGGCGTTTCCACCGAAAAATGAACACCTAATTCGGGAACGCTGGAGCGATTTGTCACACATGGCTTTTGTTCCTCAATTCACAAAAAACTTTCGGCCATCGGGGCATGATTCGTGTACTTCATAGCCATGGACAGTAACATCAACGGAGACTCAAATGCCCAAAAGCACACATTTCCATCAGGCTCACGATGCAATGAGCACGGACAACAAGTTCCGGCCTGAGGACGAGGGGATACTGAAGCAGGACAAGCAGCATTTTCAGGGATCAGAAAAGGACAAGAAGGCAACGCCCAAGTCGGAGAAGGAATTCATCGCCGATCAGGATGAGCGCACTGAAGCCGATCAGGGTGAACGTGATGAATAGCCGTTTCTCGCTCGTCGCTGTTGCGACGATCGCATCGCTCGGGCTCTCCGCCTGCGCCAGCTTGAACAACAAGGAAAACGGCGCAGTGATCGGGGCCGCAGCAGGTGCGGCGGTTGGTGGAGTGATTGGAAACAACACCGGCAACGGATCCACGGCAAAGGGTGCCATCATAGGCGCAGTAGTTGGTGGAGCGGCCGGAGCGGTGATCGGTCACCAGATGGACCAGCAGGCGAAGGAGATCAGTCAGGCGATCCCGGGCGCAAAGGTCGAGCGTGTGGGCGAAGGAATTGACGTCACGTTCGATTCAGGATTGCTGTTCGATTTCGATTCCGACAAGATCCGCCCGGCGGCCGCAACTAACCTGTCGGAGCTTGCCAAGAGCCTCAACAAGTTCGGGGACTCGAACCTGATGATTGTCGGCCACACGGACAGTCAGGGAGACGATGCGTACAACCAGGCATTGTCATACAGGCGGGCGAATTCGGCGTCGGCATACCTGCAATCGCAGGGAGTGCCGAGTGGCCGAATATTGACTAACGGACTTGGTGAGAGAGAGCCGGTCGCAACGAATGACACCGATGCGGGGAGACAACAAAATCGCCGCGTGGAAGTCGCGATCTACGCGAGCGAAGTTTATCGTAATCAAGTCAAGAAAAATTACAGCGGCCGGTAATTCCGAGCGCGATACCGGATGAACGTGCCCACCCCGCCTCACCGGCGGGGTGGGCTTCATTCACCTGATAACAAGCCGACATCTAGCGCAGAACTTTGCATCAGGGATCTTAAGCTTCAATGGATCGTACACACACTGTCACATGGCAGGATCCGGGACTCGGCATCGAAGCCGCAACGAGGTTGACGGGGCTCGAATACCTCCGCGCGATGTCTCGTGGGGAGGCACCACCACCACCGCTTGCGTTAATGCTCGGATTCACACTCGACGAGATCGAGGAAGGGAAAGTGATGATGTCGGTGATCCCGGCGGAGTTTCACTACAATCCGCTGGGTGTGGTTCATGGCGGATTGGCGGCAGCTCTGTTCGACTCGTCACTTGGGTGCGCCGTTCAAAGCATGCTTCCACCTGCTCACGTCGCACCGACACTTCAGCTGCAGATCAACTACATCCGTCCGATCACCGTTGCGACGGGAAAGCTTCAATGCTCAGGCGAGATAATTCACATGGGCAAGAGATCGGCGACAGCGCAGGGGCGGCTCACCGACTCGACCGGAAAGCTGTATGCACACGCAACCGGTACGTTCGTCATCACCGGACCGGAAGAGCGCAGAGGCAGGTAGCTTTCCGGCATGTCTCTGGCACTCTGATAATTCGTGGCAACAGCGACTCCGCCTGGCGGAACTACAAATAGAATTTTCGATCTCTTTCGCCGCTCTACCGATGCAGCGGACCGAAAGCTCGTCGGTCCAATTCGCGGAGAAGTCTTTGGCGCGGACCGGCTCGCCAGACACGCACGAAACATTGCGCGGAAGCACAAGCTCCTGCCCCCGAAAAAACAGCGAGGCCACGGACCTCTGCTCGAGCGCCTCGACGATACTCGATCAGTACTCGATGGGATTCACGATCGCCTGACAGACGCGGCCGAGCGCGAAGTCGATATCAGCCCCGCGGGCGAATGGCTCCTCGATAATGCTTACATCGTCCAGGAGCACATCAGAGAAATTCGAACGAACCTGCCTGGTGGCTATTACCAGGAGCTGCCAAAGCTCGCGACGGGAATGCTCGCCGACTACCCGCGAGTGTACGACATCGCGATCGAGCTGATTGCCCATACCGAAGGGCATCTATCGCTGGAAAACATCACGCTCTTCGTGGGCGAGTACCAGAAAGTCACAGCGCTCAAGATGGGTGAGCTGTGGGCGATTCCGACGATGCTTCGCCTCGGTCTCGTCGAGAACATTCGGCGTATGTCGTTGCGTGTTGCTGCGCGGCTCGACGAAGTAGAGGAAGCCGATCGCTGTGCGGCGCGAATAATGGCGGCGAACGACACTTCGTCGGAAGAACTTTCAAGCGCGCTCGAAGCGTTCATCCAGGACCATCCCCCGTTCAGTCCGACTTTCGTCGCGAGATTCCTGCACCAGATTCGCGGCTACCAGGTGAACTTCACGCCGCTTGTATGGCTCGAGCAATGGATTGCCGAGGACGGTCCGAGCGCCGAAGTAGCGGTGACGCGATCGAACAGGATGATCGCGCTCACGCAGGTGACGGTTTCGAACTGCATTACGAGTCTGAGAGCGATCGCGCGCCTCGATTGGAAGGAATTGGTCGAGTCACAGAGCGCGACCGAGAAAATCCTCGGCAAAGACCTGTCGGGATGCTACCTGAAAATGTCGTTCGGCACGCGTGACCATTACCGGCACGTAGTCGAGCACATCGCCAGGCGAACGAAGAAACCTGAGGAAGACGTCGCCAATATCGCGCTCGGACTCGCGGTCGAGGGCCATGGCCGGGGCGACGAAAAGCTTGGTCACATCGGGTATTACCTGATCGACAAGGGCCGGGCTGACCTCGAATCCGCGACGGGCTACACCCCGCCTTTGAGCGAGCGGATCTATCGCTGGACGCAGCGGCATCCTACGGTGCTGTACTTCGGCGGAATTGTCACCGTGACGGTGGTGCTGATGGCAGCACTGCTGGAAGTGGTCGAAGGCGCAACATTCGGGCAGATGATGGCGGTGGCTCTTCTCGCGCTCGTTCCGGTGAACGAAGTGGCGATCAGCGTGGTCAACCAGCTCGTCACGCTGCTCATGCCGCCGCACATTCTTCCGAAGCTCGACTTCAAGGAAACGGGCATTCCCGATGACTGCCGAACGGCTGTCGTCGTCCCAACGTTGTTTGGAAGCGTGAAAGCGGTCACCGAAGCTCTCGAGCACATCGAGGTTCAGTACCTCGCGAACCGCGATGAGAATCTGTTCTTCGCAATTCTGAGTGATTTCACGGATGCGAAGACCGAAAAGACCGATACCGACGATGAGATAATCGCCGCTGCTGAAACGGGCATGGCAGATCTCAATCTCAAGTATCCGCGCCAGGGCGGAGATGTGTTTTTTCTCTTCCATCGGAAGCGATTCTGGAATGAGAAGCAGGGCGTGTGGATGGGTTGGGAGAGAAAACGTGGAAAACTTGGGCAATTCAACCGCTTTCTGAGAAGCCAGGGTGCCGAGGCTTTTCCGTGGATTGTCGGAGATGCGACTCCACTCCTCAGCGTGCGTTATGTGATCACGCTCGATTCCGATACCGTGCTGCCGCGCGATGCTGCGCAAATGCTGAGCGGGCTGATCGCGCATCCGCTCAACAAAGCCGACTATGATCCAAACCTCGAGCGAATAGTACGTGGGTACGGAATTTTTCAGCCGCGGGTCGGTGTATCGCTGACGAGCGCACACGCATCTCACTTCGCTGCGATTCACTCTGGTCATCCGGGAGTCGATCCGTATACGACGGCGGTTTCGGACGTCTACCAGGATCTTTTTTCGGAAGGAAGCTTCACCGGCAAGGGCATCTACGACGTCGACGCATTCGAGAAGGCGACGCACGGAAGATTTCCTGAGAACACGCTGCTCAGTCATGACCTGATCGAGGGAGCGTACTCGAGGGCAGGGCTCGCCACCGACATCGAAGTCTACGACGATTATCCTGCGCGCTATCTCACATTCACCCGCAGAAAGCACAGGTGGATTCGCGGCGACTGGCAACTGCTTCGCTGGCTTGGTCCCACGGTACCAGGCCCCCAGGGCCCGACGCAAAATCGACTCTCGGCGATCTCGCGCTGGAAGATTTTCGACAATCTTCGGCGCAGCACAATGGAAATATCCCAGCTCGTGCTGCTGATCGGTGGATGGTTTTTACTTCCGGGGAAGCCGATACTATGGACCGGCATAGCGCTTCTCGCGCTGGCCGCTCCGTGGTTGTTCTCGATTTTTCTTTCGGTGCTGCGGCCGCCGCGCGACCAGTCATGGCTCGCGTACTACGCAGCCGTGGCTCGCGATGCAGGCGTAAGCACTCAACAGTGGGCGCTGTCAGTAATATTCCTCCCGCACCAGGCATTCGTCAGCGCTGACGCTATTGCACGCACACTCGTTCGTCTGTTCGTGACGAAGAGAAACCTTCTCGAGTGGCAAACCGCATCGCAGGTAGAGCGGTCGATGGCGAGTGGCTCGCGCCTCGAGGTGTGGCGACGCATGTGGCCCGTAACGCTGATGAGCGTGTTGCTCACTCTCGTTCTGCTGTTGATGGTAGGAGCAGCGGGCCCGTCAACGACAATGACGCTAGGCCTTGCGGGAACACTTCCACTCATCGTGTTATGGCTCGTATCACCGGCGATCTCATACTCGCTGAGCGCCCCCGCGACGCCCAACGAAGTAAGGCTGACGGAAACAGAGCGTCAGACGGCATTACGGTATGCCCGCCTGCACTGGGAATACTTCGACCACTTCGTGACCTCCTCGTCGCAGTGGCTCGCGCCCGACAATTTTCAGGAAGATCCCGAGCCGGTGATAGCAGCTCGCACATCTCCAACGAACATCGGCCTTCAGCTTCTCTCGATCGTATCCGCACGGGATCTCGGATTCATCACGCTCGAATCAATGATCGAACGGCTCGAGAAGGTTTTTCGTTCGATGGAAAGGATGCGTCGCTTTCGCGGTCATTTCTACAACTGGTATGACCTGCGCGATCTGCACGTTCTGGAGCCAGCGTACATCTCGACCGTGGACAGCGGAAATCTCGCCGGGCATCTGATAGCACTGAAGCAGGGATGCGTGCAGGCGACGAAACAACTCGAGTGCACACCTGATCAAGCGGTGCGCCTTCGCGCAATCAGCGAGCGCGCGAGAGCTTACGCGCTCGAGATGGATTTCAAGTTCCTGTATGACGAGAAGCGAAAGCTGTTCTCAATTGGGTTTCATCCCGCAGCAAATGCCTTCGACAATTCGTTCTACGATTTGCTGGCGTCAGAGTCGCGTCTCGCGTCCTTCATGGCGATTGCAAAGGATGACGTCTCGGTGGACCACTGGTTCAGGCTCGGCAGGCAACTGACGGCGGCTGGTGGGACGGGCACGCTCGTCTCGTGGAGCGGAAGCATGTTCGAGTACCTGATGCCGGCGCTCGTGCTGCGAACTTTCCCTTCGACACTGCTTAGCCAGACACATCACGGTGCAGTTCGGCGGCAGATAGCATATGGCGCGGAGCGCGGGGTGCCGTGGGGGATATCGGAATCGGCATACAATGTTCGAGATCGCGCACTCACATATCAGTATCGCGGATTTGGGGTGCCGGAGCTCGCTCTCAAGAGGGGCCTCAGCCGCGAGCTCGTCGTCGCGCCTTATGCGACTCTGCTGGCGTTGGTCGTCGAGCCTCATCAGGCAATCCGTAATCTCGCTATTCTCGAGGCGGAAGGAGCTCTTGGTCCATACGGATTCCGCGATGCCGTGGACTACACGCGTCCGCTTCCAGGGTCAAAGAAAGCGGTCGTCGGTGCATACATGGCTCATCACATTGGAATGAGTCTCGTGGCGCTCGACAACGCACTGAACTCGAACGTATGGCAGCTGAGATTTCACGCCGATCCAATTGTCAGATCGGCTGAGCTCATTCTCCAGGAGAGAATTCCGCGAAGACTCGTTCTTCAGGACGTGCAGCGCGAAGACGACAGCATGCGCGTTCCGACGGAGACCGACAAGCCGGCGGTGCGCGAGCTCGACACGCCGTACACGGCGCAGCCTCGAATCGCGCTACTGGGCAACGTACCGTACACGACAATTGTCAGCAACGCAGGTGCGGGGGTCAGTCGTTACGGCGATCTCGCAATCAACCGCTGGCGTGCGGATGGAACGCGCGATGACTACGGACAATGGTGTTACCTGCGCGACGTGACTACCGGGAAAGTCTGGTCTGCCGGGCACCAGCCTGTGTGCGCAAAGGCGGACTGGTATCACGTGTTCTTTGCGAGCGACCGAGTCACTTTTCATCGACGAGATGGAGACATCGAGACAGTGATGGAGATTGCTGTCGCTCCGGGTGAAGCAGCGGAAGTTCGAAAGATCACTGTGTCGAACAGGTCTCAATCGACACGCGAAATCGAACTGACCAGTTATATGGAAGTGGTGATCGCGAATGCCGATGCGGACAAGGCGCATCCGGCATTTGGAAATCTCTTCGTGCAGACGGAGTGGCTACCGGAAAGCGCTGCAATTCTCGCGATGCGCCGGCCGCGATCCGCGGCAGACAAACCAACGTGGTGCGGTCATGTCATCGCGACACGCACGGGGAATCAGCCGGGCAACAACGGCAACCGATCGCGTGCGACCGACGTCACGTGTGAGACCGGTCGCGCGCAATTCATCGGACGGGGACGCTCGACGCGAGATCCAGTCTCGATGGACAACGCAGGTGATCTGTCAGGAAGCACCGGATCTGTGCTCGACCCCATTTTCGCGCTCCGAACAAGCGTGACGATCACTCCCGGCAGCTCCGCCGAGGTAACGTTCACGACGTTCATGGCAGAGGATCGCGAGCATGCTGTCCAGATAGCCGACTTGTACAATGACACATACAGCGCACGGCGGGCGCTCGACTTGTCATGGGCGCACGCACAGGCCGAGCTTCGCGAGCTTGGCACCACGCCGGCTGACGCTGCTCTATACCAGGAGCTGGCCGGACACCTTCTCTATGCGCATCCCGGATTCAAGGGACTCGCAGCCAAGGGTGTCGATAACACATCGGGACAGCCTGAATTATGGGCGATGGGAATTTCAGGCGACTTGCCTATTCTGCTCGCGACGCTCGAAACTCCCGATGGATTGCCAAGCGTTCGCCAGCTTCTCAAGGTTCATCACTACTGGCGCCTCAAGGGAATTTTCTGCGATCTCGTGATTCTCAACGAGCATCCGCCGACATACCTGCAGGAGCTGAACGACGAGCTGCTGTCGATCGTGATGGCGTCGAGCGAATCAGGATTTCTGGACAGGCCCGGCGGAGTGTTCATTCGGCGGTGTGACGTTCTTGACCCGGAAGAAATCAAGCTTCTGCACTCCGTGGCGCGCATTCAGGTCGACTGCGATGGTCTCGGACTCGGCAACTTTCTCGAGTTCCCGAATGTGGAAGACAAGGATTTTACGACAGGGCAGATTCTCGCCGTGCATGCGGCTGCCGGGCAGGCAAATGTCGACGCAATCGCGGCGTCGGCGGATACAACGGACATAGATGCTGCCGAAGAACAGTCGCCCGCAGCACCTGCGATCAGCCTCACGCCAGCGAAAGAACGTGAGCTCGCCTACTACAACGGCCTCGGCGGATTCAACACCGATCACGAATACGAGATACGACTCACTGGCGACATGCTTCCACCCGCGCCATGGGTGAACGTCATCGGAAACGCAGCAGCCGGGTTCATAGTGAGCGAAGCCGGTACCGGCGTGACGTGGGCGGAGAACAGCTACTTCTACCGGCTGACACCATGGCAGAACGATCCCGTCAGAGACCCCGCTGGCGAATGCATCTACATCCGCGACGACGACAATGGCAGCCTGTGGGGTCCAACTCCTGAGCCAGTCCGCGAGAATACGCCTTACACGGTAAGGCACGGAGCGGGATACTCGATATTCGATCACACGCATGACGAGATCGAAACGTCACTTCGAATGGGAATGCCGGAGAAGGATCCGGTAAAGATTCAGGTTCTGTCGATCACCAATCGCAGCGCGAAAACGCGCAGGCTCACCGTGACCAGCTACGCTGAATGGGTACTCGGCGTCGATCGGGAAAAGACGCAGGCGCACGTGCGCACGGAGGTGACAGCGAACGGGCAGACGATGCTCGCGCGAAATTATTTCGATCCGCAATTCTCCGGGTTGGTCGCGTTCTCTTCGACCAGCGAGCGCGTAACCAGCTTCACCGCGGGCCGCCGGGAATTCATCGGGCGTAACGGTGTGCTGTCGGCGCCTGCTGCCATGCGGCGCGAAATTCTGAGTGGAGACGTTGGGGACACGATCGATCCTTGTGCTGCTCTTCAATCGCGCATCGAGCTGGCTCCCGGAGAAACTCGGGAGATAACGTTCCTCCTTGGCGCATCGAACGGTATCGAAGCCGCGACGTCGTTAGCCGCTCAATATCTCGCTCCCGCTAAAGCGACCGCAGCGATCGACCACGCTGCCCGCTCGTGGCGCTCCCGGCTTGGTACCATCTCGGTAAAGACGCCGGAGCCGACGTTCGATCTGGTAGTCAATCAGTGGGCGTTATATCAGGCATTGTCGTGCCGGATGTGGGCGCGGTCTGCGCTGTATCAATCGAGCGGCGCATATGGTTTCCGCGATCAGCTTCAGGACGTGATGGCATTTGCTTACTCGGAGCCACAGCTCGCGCGCGAGCACATCCTGCGCTGTGCATCGAGACAATTCGAAGAGGGAGATGTCCAGCACTGGTGGCACCCGCAAAGCGGCCGAGGAGTTCGGACGAGATTCTCGGACGACCTCGTGTGGCTTCCATATGTAGTGAATCACTACCTGAGTCTCTCGGCTGATGCATCTATCCTCGATGAGAAAGCACCATACCTCAAGATGCGCGTGCTGAACGCTGACGAAACCGAGTTGTATGATTTGCCCCTCGTGTCCGAAAAGACCGAATCGGTATACGACCACTGCACGCGCGCGCTGAGAAAAGCATCAACGATGGGAGAGCACGGACTGCCGCTGATTGGAGTCGGAGACTGGAACGACGGAATGAATCGCGTTGGAATTCAAGGCAAGGGCGAAAGCGTCTGGCTTGCGTGGTTTCTGATCGTGACGCTCACAAAGTTTGCGGAACATTGTGATGAACGTGGCGACAAGGTCGCTGGCGAGGAGTTCAGAGCGCAGGCCGAGCGTTACCGGGCTGCGGTTGAGACTTCGGCGTGGGATGGAGGCTGGTACCGGCGCGCGTACTTCGACGACGGATCGCCGCTCGGCTCCAGCACCAGCGACGACTGCAACATCGACGCGATCGCGCAAAGCTGGAGTGTCATCTCACACGCTGGGGATCCCGAGCGAAGCCGGACAGCGATGAAAGCCCTGAACGAACGTCTCGTTCGAGAGGATGCGCGTCTCATCATGCTGCTCACGCCACCATTTAATAATTCCAGACACGATCCGGGTTACATCCAGGGATACTTGCCAGGCGTTCGCGAGAATGGGGCGCAATACACGCACGCCGCGTTGTGGTCGGTGCTGGCGACCGCGCTACAAGGTGATGGCGACAGGGCCATGCATCTGTATCAGATGATCAATCCGATCACTCACTCGCTGACACCTGAAGCCGTGTCGGTTTACAAAGTCGAGCCCTACGTCGTCGCCGCCGACGTGTACACGGCCGAGGGTCACGTCGGTCGGGGGGGATGGACATGGTATACGGGATCGGCGAGCTGGCTTTACCGAGTCGGTCTCGAGGCAATTCTCGGTTTCACAAAGCGCGGAGAAACGCTGGAGATGGACCCGTGCATTCCCGCGGACTGGAAGGAGTTCTCGGTCGAATACCGTCACGGCAGCGGGAAGTACTCCATTACCGTGAAGAATCCGTCAGGAGCTCAGCGCGGCGTTGCCTCGACAGTTGTCGATGGCGTGCGTATCGACGGCCCGATAAACCTGGCCGACGACAATGCAGCGCACGAAGTCATTGTGACGCTGGGGTCTCCGAGTCAACCTGTCCAAGGGGAGTGATCGCAGGACCATTCACTACACCGCCATAAGCATTGAACCGCGAACCGTGACATGGACAGTCCCACGTTCGCTCGGCAGAATTCCAGTCGACGATACAATACAGGTGGGTGCACACGGCGGATCGCTCGTGGATCACTCCATTGTCGTCGCGAAAGACGGCGATTTTCCTGATTCCGCGACGAACCACCGCACCGGTGCCCGGAGCAATGTCGTCGTATGAACTGACGTCGCTCTTCTTCGCCCAGTCAGCGTATTGTCCGGCGACATTCAGGTTCTCCTTGATGAAGTCTCCTGTTGCACGCAGCGTCACGCGCGATGGATCATAGAACTTCGACCAGGGATTCTTGCGGCCGATTATGAGGTCGGTGAGCAGGACGCCGGCGATGGTGCCATGGGTCATTCCGTTGCCTGAATCTCCTGTCGCGATGAAGATGTGCTCGTCGGAGCCGGGATTTCTTCCGATGAACGCCATGTAGTCGACAGGTTCCATGACCTGGCCGGACCAATGGAAGTCGAAGCTTTTCACCATCGGGAAGCGCTCGCGGGTCCAGTCTTCGAGCCGCTTGAAGCGCTCATCGGCATCGTCTTCCTGCCCTGTCTTGTGATCCTCGCCTCCGACAATGAGAATCTCGTCGGTGCGATCGGGATCGAGCTGAACATCGACTTCGTGAAGACGGGCATAGTGATACGGATCGGCGGTGTCCCAGAACAGACCGCGCGGAATCGAGCCGCGCGGCACACGCGCACCGACAACGAAGGTGCGATACGCAGCCTGCTTGGTGTGAAGAATTACCCAGTCGTTGACCGGAGTATTGGTCGTGACGACGATGTGATCTGCGAGAATCACGTATCCATCGCTAGTCGTGACTTTCGCGGGCTCCCCGTCTTCGATCTTGTCCGCGTGTGTGAATGAGAAGATCTGTCCGCCGTCGCGAAGAATCGCACGTGCCAGACCGTTCAGATATTTCAGCGGGTGGAACTGCGCCTGTCGTGGAAAGCGAAGTGCCGGACCTGTGTCCCAGAAGTCGATAGGTGCGCGTTCGAGCAACTGCGTGTCGGTCAGTCCAGCGCGATGAGTAGCTTCGAGCTCTTTCTCGAGATCTTCCTTCTTCGAGTCG
>JBBQYO010000055.1:0-14136 GCA_038208605.1 Gemmatimonadales bacterium
TTTCGCCTGCTCAAAGACAACATCCACCGGAATCACCTTCGTCTTGAGCCTGTCAATATCCCGCCGAAGCTCGGCCGGGATGCTCCAGTATTGCTGCTGAAACGCTCCGAGCCCTGCGTAGTCGCCATCGCCCTGAATCGTGATGATCTTCTGCACCAGCGCATTCATTCCGCTCTCGAATTTCGGAAAATCGACGCGGTACTTTCCGGTACTTGCGTCGCGAGTGAACGCGCCCTGCCGCTGCAGAAAATTGAAGGCGGCAATGTTCGCGCGCCCGTGCGCATCGGCACCCCCAAACCTCGTCGACCGAAACAGGCTCGCCAGGAAGCTGACGTAGTTGCCACGCACGTCTTCGCCGGGAAGCTGGTTCGTTTTGTTCAACGTCTGAACCATGTAAAGCCCGAGGATGTCCGCCTTCCCTTCCTCGACCGCGCTGTAACGCTCCTTCAGCGCCATGCGAACTGTTCCCTTCCCGTCGAGCGTATTCTTGATGCCAAGTCCGTGCGCTACTTCGTGGAACATCGTGTTCTCGAAGAAGGCGTTGAAATTGAGAAGCGGCAGCTGGTCGTCGGCGATGAGCTCCCTCGAGATCGGCATCATGATCTTGTCGAACTTCACCTGCATTACGTTCTTGAGCTGAAGCCGTCGCGTGCCTTTCTTCAGCTGAACCTCTTCGTCATTTGGAAGGTTGATTGCGATCGTCTTCGCGCCGGCGTTGGCCTGACCCGCGTAGTAAATCGCGTCATACGCGTTGAGATCGGAGTCGGTGCCCGGCTTCTCCTGCTTGTACTTGTCGGCAACGGGAAGTCCGCGCTGCAGTGACGGAAGCATCGCGGCGTACCTGCTCAGCTTCTGGCTCCACGCTTTGTCCTTGATGAGCACGTACGCTTCGTTCGCGGCCTTGTAGCCGAAGAGCCCGTCCTCGTACGTCTCGATCGGACCGATCACCACGTCCACCGTATTGTTCTTCATGTCCATCCACGCCATGTCGCTCGGCTGATAATTATCGTCGAGCAGTGCTTTCGCGCGCAGGTTGAGATACTTCTTCAGGCCGGGATCCTCCGCGAGATCGGCAGCCGCGCGAAGCTTTTCCGAAGCGATCGTGTTCTCTGCCTTGAACGCCTCGTGGTAAGGAATCGCGGTGAGACTGCCATCCGGCGCACGCCGAACGAGCGTGTACAAGTTCTTCAATGAATCGGCATGGGCCGGCGGCCCTTTCGCCACGGCCGCGAGAAATTCGGCTTTCGTTATGTCCTTCGGATAAAGATTGGCGCCGTCCGGACGCGGACCAACTTCCGGCACGAAGGCGGCATTGTTGTCGAGCCTGTCGTACGGACCATAGTTGACGTCGATGAAATTTCTGACTGCAGGGTCGCTGACCGCCGAGATGAGGGAGTCGCGCGGTCCGTATGTCTGTTTCCAGTAGATCGGATTCATCGCCTTCGCAGCATCGATGAGAAGCGGGAGCATCTGCTTCTCTTTCGCGGTGAGCGAAGTTGTGTCGGCGGTGAGGGCGACACTCGTATACTCGGAAGTTCTGCGCTGCATATCGGGCGCGGCCGCGGCTGCAGGCTTGGTCGAATCTGCAGGTGCCGGCTCACCTTTGTCACAAGCGGAAATAACCGCTGTCGCGGCTGCCGCAACCGCGAGCAGCTTCGGGAATTTCATCGACGATCTCCTTGGGTTCGTGGCGGAAATTTCATTCACTGTCACCTTCAGCGCTACGGACAGGTTCCGCGTAGTGACATTGACACGCAAGCGTTCAAGGCCGTAGCGTAAGCCATCTTCTTCCCCACCGAATGATGCACACAAACCGACGCGACTTTCTCAAGACATCGGCAGCGATCGCCGCTGTCACCGGTGCACGCGCTGCACTCGGACAACCTCAAGGCGCAGTGTACCTCCCGCCGCCCGCCTCCGACACGTTTGTCGACGACCTCGCACTGGAGGCGCTCAACGCGGCCCAGGCTGCCGGCGCCTCCTACGCCGACGCGCGCATCGGCAGATATCGCAGACAGTTCGTCGCGACTCGCGAGCACAACGTCACCGGAGTCGCCGACATGGAATCATACGGCATCGGTGTGCGCGCACTCGCCGGCGGATCGTGGGGCTTCGCGTCCACCAACGTGATGACGAAGGACGGAATCACACGCGCGGCACAGGAAGCCGTGCGACTCGCCAAGGCAGCGCGTACCGCGCAAAAAAAGCCGGTGGTGCTCGCTCCGGTCGCGGCGGTGAAAGGCACATGGCGAACTCCGGTCACACGCGACCCCGTTGATGTTCCGATCGAGGAAAAAGTCGCGCTGCTGCTCGCCGCAAACGAGGCCGCGCTCAAGGTTCCGAAGATCAGGTTTGTCAACTCGGGACTTCAGCTTCTTCGCGAAGAAAAGACTCTCGCTACTACCGATGGCACGCTCGTCACACAGACGTATGTACGCGTCGGTCCTCAGTTCTCTGCCACCGCGATTGACAACGGCGATTTCCAGTCCTACACCGAGGAGCTCGCTCCGAGAGGGTCAGGCTGGGAATACATCGAATCACTGAACATGCCGGGCAACGCGGAGAAGTGGGCGTCTCTCGCCGCGGAGAAGCTCACGGCGCGTTCGGTCGAAGTCGGCAGATACGACCTCATTCTCGACCCGACCAATCTCTGGCTCACGATTCACGAGTCGATCGGGCATCCCACCGAGCTCGACCGGGCGATGGGCTACGAAGCGAACTTCGCAGGTACTTCGTTTGTTGCGCCGCCGGAAAAAGTTCTCGGCAAGCTTCGATACGGCCAGAACTTCATGAACATCCAGGGCGACCGAACACAGGAAGGCTCGCTTTCACGCACGGCGTGGGACGATGAAGGTGTTCCAGCGGACAAGTGGCTCATCATCAAGAACGGGCTGTTCAACGATTACCAGACAACTCGCGAGCAGGCCGCCTGGATCTCCAACATCACCGGTGTGAAGAAGTCGCACGGATGCTCGTTCGCCGATTCGTGGTCGAGCGTTCAGTTCCAGCGCATGCCGAACGTTTCATTACTTCCGGGCGACAAGGACATATCGCTGAATGACATCGTCGCGGCAACTGACAAAGGCATCGTCATCAAGAACCGCGGTTCGTGGTCGATCGATCATCAGCGGTTCAACTTCCAGTTCTCCGGGCAGGTCTTCTATGAAGTAAAGGGCGGAAAGATCACTGGAATGCTCAAGGACGTCGCGTATCAAAGCAGAACCCCTGATTTCTGGAACAGCATGGACATGATCGGCGGCAAGAATAGCTACTGGCTCGGCGGATCGTTCGGCGATGGAAAGGGCGAGCCAGCTCAGTCAAACTCGGTGAGCCACGGCTGCGTGCCGGCTCGGTTCAAGCAGGTCAACATCGTCAATACAGGGAGAACAGCGTGAGGCCCCGCTCACTCTTCGAGCCAGGAGCAGCGGAAAACCTGCTCACGTCTGAGCAGGCGCGCGCGCTGGCGCAGCGCGTTCTCGCAATGGCAAAAGCCGACGAGACGCGCGTCGCAATCTCCAGCGACTGGAGTGGCAATACGCGATTCGCCGGCGGCGAGATTACGACGTCTGGTGACAGCAATGACACCACCGTGAGCATTACGAGCACTGTCGGGAAGCGACGTGCATCGGCAGCGACAAATGTGCTCGAGGATGCAGCGCTCAAACGCACGGTGGATCTCGCCGAGCGTCTTGCGAAACTTTCGCCCGAAGATCCGGAGATTATGCCGGAGCTCGGACCGCAGACATACACTCCTGTTGCCGGATTCATCGATTCTACCGCAGCGCTTGGCGGCGATGCACGTGCTGCAGCTGCGCGACGCGTGATCGAGCGCGCAGGCGAAACAGGTAACGCCGCTGGTAACGTTTTTGTCGCCGGCTATCTCGAAGCCAACGCAGGATCGCGAGCGATCGCGAACAGCAGGGGATTGTTCGCTTATCATCGGTCCACCGATGCGAATCTTTCGACTACCGTCCGAACACCGGACGGTACGGGATCGGGATGGGCTTCAGCAGGAGCGCGAAACTGGGAAGCCATCGATCCGGCGGCTCTCGGCGCGCGGGCCGCGCAGAAAGCGGTTGCATCGCGCAACCCGACGGCAATCGAGCCAGGCATGTACACCGTGGTGCTCGAGCCACAGGCAGTCGCCGATCTCGTACCACTCCTCGGCGGAGCATTCAGCGCGCGCTCTGCCGACGAAGGCAGAAGCCCGTTCTCGAAGAAGGGCGGCGGCACGAAGATCGGCGAAAAAATCGCCGACGAAAAAGTGACGATCTATTCCGATCCAACCGATGCCGACCTTCTCACCGCTCCGTTCGACGGAGAAGGATTTCCGCTGCAGCGTCGCGTCTGGATCGAGAATGGCATTCTCAAGAACCTCACGTACTCGCGCTACTGGGCCCAGAAGCAGGGAGTCCAGCCGACAGGTGGCGGCGGAGGAGGAGGAGGTGGTGGTGGTGGTGGTGGCGGCGGGTTTGGTGGTGGCTTTCCCGGCGGACTTAAAATGGTCGGCGGCACGAAATCGGTCGACGAGCTGATCGCGGGAACGCAGCGCGGAGTTCTCGTCACTCACTTCTTTTACATTCGCGCGCTCGATCAACGCACCGTGCTGCTGACGGGACTTACCCGTGACGGAACGTTCCTCATCGAAAACGGAAAGATTACGAGAAGCCTCAAGAATTTTCGCTGGAACGAAAGCCCGCTCTTCATGCTCAACAAGATCGAGGATTTAAGCCGTGCTGAGCCGACTTCAGCGGGACAGGTGATGCCGGCGATTCGTGCTCACGACTTCAATTTCACGTCGCTCTCGGACGCGGTCTAATTGCGATACATCCTCAAGCAGAAGCTGTTCTCGTGGGGAGATGATTTTTACATCCGCGACGAGAACGAGCGCGACGTGTACTTCGTTGACGGAAAAGCTTTCAGTATCGGTGACCAGCTCTCGTTTCAGGATCTTCAGGGAAACGAGCTCGCGTTCATCAGGCAGAAAGTGCTGGCGTGGGGACGGACCTACGAGTTGTTCAGGAACGGTGTTGTTGTCGCTGTAGTGAAGAAAGAACTGTTCGCTCCGTTTCACCACACGTTCTATGTAGACGTCCCTGGTCCGGATGATCTGAAGGCAGAAGGAAATTTCTTCGACCGCGAGTACACGTTTACGCGTGCCGGAAAGGTTGCAGCAACGGTTTCCAAGCAATGGTTCGCGCTTGGTGACACATACGGCATCGATATCGCCGACGGCGAGGACCAGGTGTTGATCCTCGCCGCCGCGGTGGTCGTCGACATGTCCTGTCACGGAGACGATCAACGCCGCTAGATTAGCGCATGGACATTTACCTGACCGCTCTCGCCCTTGGGGGCGTCGGACTGGTCGGAATGGCCGTTGGTGGCCTCGGCCGCCACGGCAGCAGCAGTCATGCGGGACACAGTCACACAGGGCATGGTCACGCGGGGCACGTTAGCGCTGGTATGGGACACGCCGGCTCCGCGCACACGGGCGCACATGCGTCGGTCCCGGCTCATGGCGCGCACGCACCGCATTCAACGGGGCCGCAGAGCAATCCGCTCATGGCCCTCATGTCGCCGCGAGTCTTGTTCAGCGTCTGTCTGGGACTCGGTACGGCCGGAATTGTACTGCAGAATTTCCTCGGCGGTCCGCTGCTCTTCGCCGCCTCACTTGGTATTGGAATTTTATTCGAACGGCTGGTAGTCGCGCCGGTCTGGAATCTGGCGTTTCGCTTTGCGTCGAACCCCGCGGCCACTCTGGAAGGTTCGCTGATGGACGAGGCCACAGCCGTCACTTCGTTCGACAGAAATGGACAAGGTCTCATCGCCGTGGAAGTCGATGGTCAGATGGTTCAAATACTCGGCACGCTCCAGTCGGGAGACCGCGCCATGAACGTGAAAGTTCCGGCGGGATCACGGCTTCGAATTCAGGATGTCGATGCCGCGCGCAACCGCTGCACCGTTTCTCTCATATGAGGGAAACGCACTTCGTCAGCATAGGGAGATCGCAATGAATGGATTGATGTCAGGCGGCGCGCTGGTCGTGGGCGTTGTCGCCTTCGTGCTCATAGCAGTCCCGATCATCGTCGCAAAATTTCTTCGCAACGTCGAGGCCGGTGAGATTCGTCTCGTCAGCTGGCTTGGCGGCGGGACGATCATTTACCGCGGACCCGGAAAATCGAAAGAGATCCCGCTTCTCACCACCGGGACGACGATCTCGAGCAAGGTCATCAATGTCGATCTCGACATCACCGACCAGACTGCCGATATCGATGAGACAGGGACGCCGCGGCCGATCAAGGTTCGCGTGCTCGCGAGTGCGATTGTTTCCGTCGGCGACAGCGACATGCTCATCAAGACTGCCGCGAACCGCTTCTTCTCGAAAAAGGAAGCGGATCAGATCAGTACGCTGACCGACCTGCTGTCGAGTTCCGGCCGTCGCGCGATCAACCTCTTGACGCACGACCAGCTGTTCTCGGCCAAAGCGACACCGTCAGCCTCGAAGTCATTGCTGGGCGGTTCGAGCCCGGTGCTTCCGGTGAAGGTTGCGCCGGCGCCGGTGGTTTTGCACGGCGGGGATCCCACCGTGATCGAGGATGACGACGATCCACTCGCGGTGATCATTCGGAAAGCCTGCTCCCGTGAGCTCACCGACCTTGGACTGATCTTCAATTCGCTCAACATCAAGATCGTTCAGTCAGAGGTGGCCGAAGCGCGGCGCAGGCAGTCGGCCGCAGAAGCTCAGGCAAACGCTGAAATCGTTTCCGCGATGCAGGCGCGGCGCGCGAAGGAAGCTCAGCTCGATGCTGAGCGCGCGATCTCGGACAAGCAGCGCGAGCTGGAGCAGACGAAGGCATCGAACGCCGGCTTGATCGCGCAGGCTGAGGCGAAGCGGCAGGAAGCAGCCGGACTGCAGCGCACGGCTGAGCTCGATGCAACTCAAATCGCGCAGGCGCGGGCCGACGCATCGATCGTTCGTCTTCAGGCCGAGGCTTCCGCCGATGCAGAGGCTATTCGAATTCGACGAATCGCAGACGCGACGGCCGAGAGCATTCAGAAGGTGAATCAGGCGATCGCGGCGGGCGGGGAGAGTTATTTCCGTTATCGGCAGATCGAGATGCTTCCGCAAATTGCTCCGGCACTCGCGGATGCTCTTGCGGCGGCGAAGATGGTGACGATTTCGAGCGGCGAGACCGGCGCGGCCGAGACGACGGCCAATAACATGGTCAGCGTCATTCAGACCGTACTGGCTGCTCAGATGGTGGCGAGGGGCGGCATTCTGGATCGCGAAAAGGGCGAGTCGAACGGTGTTCCGATGGAGCGCGTCACGCCTCCTGCCCCGCCCCGGCCCTCTAAGCCGGAAGAGGATTCTCCTCTCCGAAAATGGTGAAATCGGGCCTCCATTTCAGAGGAACAAATAGAGGGGGCAGCTGTATGAATCTGACTGCCGCATTTGATCGTTTAATAGATGCAGGCAAACACATTACAAAGGACTTGTCATGAACCGATCGTTTGCGCGAGCTGCGCTGATCATGCTCGCAGTCGTTGCAGGATTTCTTTTTATATCGCGTCCAAGCTCTGCCCTCGTCGCCGCGCCATCGACCGTTCCGGCGCCGCTGATCGACAATCCACTTGCTGCGACTCCAGGCCAGGAGACGGCTGTTTTCGCCGGTGGCTGCTTCTGGGGAGTGCAGGCTGTATTTCAGCACGTGAAGGGCGTCAAATCCGCCGTATCGGGCTATGCGGGTGGAACGCTTGCGTCGCCGTCATATGAGGATGTCAGCAGCGGCACTACGGGCCATGCCGAGTCGGTGCGTGTCGTGTTCGATCCATCGAAGATCTCGTACGGGCAGTTGCTTCGCGTGTTCTTCTCAGTTGCGCACGACCCGACGCAGTTGAACAGACAGGGTCCTGACGCTGGTACACAGTACCGCTCAGAGGTTTTCTTCACCACCGACGCGCAGAAGCGAATCGCTGCCGCGTACATCGACCAGCTTGGCAAGGCGAAGGTGTTCAACCGCGCAATTGTGACGAAGCTCGAGCCGGCGCGGACGTTCAATGTTGCGGAGTCGTACCATCAGAATTACGCGACGCTTCATCCGAACGACATGTACATTCGGATCAATGATGCGCCGAAGGTCGAGAATCTGAAGAAGGACCTTGCGCCTTTGTACAAGTCTGAGCCCTCTGCGTGGCAGTAGGCATCTAGCGATTCTGCGGTTTACAACAGACTCAAACTGAGAAGGGCCAACCTACCAGCGATCGGCAGGTTGGCCCTTTTCAGTTCACTTTGCTTGCGGTTGAATGCTCAGCGAGCGAGTGGTGGCAGCGACTGCGCCGATGGCATCGGCACCGCCATCGTGTTCTTCGGATGCCCCGATCCGGCATGGCACGTCACGCACGAAACCTTCGTGTAATCCTCATCCAGCTCCTTGATCCCTGAGAGCTGCACCGAGTTGATGTAGTTCTGCATCACCTGCATGTCTCGCGCAACGCGCTTGTTCTTCCGCGTCTCGCCATCGTACTGGCCCATGACATGACAATTCGCGCAGCTCATTCCGAGGCCTCGGCCGTAGACCGTGTCCATGTTGCGCACGAAAGCTCCTGCGGGCATGTCCTTGAGAACCTTCACGTTCTTGAACACGGTTCCCGCGGGCTCGTTCTCGCGTCCCGCGATTGCGACGAGAATCGAATCGACCTGTTTGCGCCGAGCTGTATCCTGCGCCATCGGGTTGGGCGGGCGTCGATTGCCGGGTCCACCTGGTCCTCCCGGGCCCGGTGCCGCCACGCCCGCCGCAACATCCTGAGGAGCATTGGTTGCAGTTCCCTGCCCCGAAGGTGTCGGCTGCGTCGTTGGACTTGGCGTGCAGCCAGCGAAAAAAGCCACAGAGACCATCACGAGCTGAAATTCCCTGCTTCGCATTCAACTACCTCGACGGCGGTTTGAAAAGACGTGACGCTCACCGCATACGCATGGTCCCTCCGGATCGTTGAAAATGTAAGGCTTCCAATCCAGCGCGCGACAGCCATCTGCATGTTGTAATTTCGTCCCGGCTACGGTCCGGAAGACACATGGAGATCAAATGGAAGAGGGAGTGACGCGCGACCGCAACATCGTAAGCCCGCTCATACTTGCTGTCGGAATTGCAATCGCTGGCCTTCTCATTGGGGGCGGGTTCGCCAAGTCGCGAGAAGACCGATTCGTGACAGTCAAGGGAATCTCTGAACGCGAAGTCAGTGCCGACCTCGCGATCTGGCCGCTTCGCATCGTCGCCGCCGACAACGACCTCGCGAAAGCGAATGCATCGGTCCAGTCCAGTCTCAAGACTATCAGAGCTTTCCTCGGTTCAAATCAGATCGATGTATCGCAGCTCCAGCTGCAGGATTTCTCCGTCACCGACGCGCAGACCAATCAGTACTCGGGCGGTGGATCCCCGGGAGCCCGCTATGTGATCAAGCAGACCGTGGTTGTTCGCTCGACTCGCCCCGATCTGATCAGCCAGGCGAGCCAGCGTGTGTCGGAGCTTGTAAGCAACGGTGTCGTGCTTTCATCCGGCGGCGAGTATGGAAACGGCGGGCCCACGTTCGTGTTCACTGGCCTCAACAAGCTGAAGCCGGCGATGATCGGTGAGGCAACGGCACGAGCGCGCGAATCCGCGGAGCAGTTCGCGCGCGATTCGCACAGCTCGATCGGGGGAATCAGGCGAGCGAGCCAGGGAGTGTTCGAGATTCTTCCGCGCGATCAGGCCGAGGGGATTACCGAGGCCAGCCAGATCCAGAAGACAGTTCGCGTTGTGACAACTATCGACTATGCGTTGAGCCGATAACCGGGCGACCGCAGGAAACCCTCGAGATCGCCCGAGACTCTAATTATCGGAACTTCAACGAGACTCATGACACTTCGTCGTTTTCTCTTCATCATCGCTGCTGTGCTCTTGCCGGTCGCAGCAGCTCCCGGTCACCTGCAGGCACAGTCCGCCGACGTGATTCGCGGTCGCGTTACGGGGCCCGACAGCGCTGCAATGGAAGGGGTTCAGATAACCGTCACGTCGATCTCGGGCAACGTTTCCCGAACCGCGCGCACTGACAAGAACGGCCGCTACACCGTGACGTTTCCGAGCGGCGACGGCGACTATATGGTCTCGTTCGCATCACTTGGATACGCGGCGAAGAGATTTGAGGTAAAGCGAAACGCAGATGAGGAGATCCTCATCGCCGACACGCGCCTCGCTCGCGTCGGAACCGTTCTCGATCCCGTGAAGGTCACCGCTGACCGCCAGAAAGTTCAGCGTAACGACGTTCAGCCCGATGTCGGTGGAACCGAAACGACCTTGAGCAATTCTGCTGTCCCCGCGAATCTCATGGGCGATCTCGCCGCGATGGCCGCATCCCTTCCCGGCGTGCAATCGGTCGCCGGCCAGGACGGAGCCGCCGATGGGTATTCCGTCCTCGGCCTTGGTGCAGACCAGAACAACACCACACTCAATGGACTGAGCTTTGGCGGTTCCAGTCTTCCGCGCGATGCATCAGTGAATACATCGCTGATCACGTCGCCTTATGACGTGTCGCGAGGCGGTTTCAGCGGCGGACAGATGTCGATTCGCACACGATCAGGCTCGAATTTCCTGACGCGCGGGATGAGCCTCAACGTCGATGCACCGCAGCTCCAGTGGACCGACCGCGCATCACAATCGCTCGGTCAGGAATACAGCAACTACTCGCTCGGTGGAACGGTATCCGGTCCGCTCAAGCTCGATAAGGCGTTCTACAATGTTGCTTATCAGCTCGGGCGGCGAGCGAATGATCTACAGAGTCTGCTCAACACCGACTCGCGAGGATTGCAGGCGGCGAGTGTGTCGTCGGACTCGGTAACACGGCTTCTTTCGATTCTCAATTCGGCACGGGTTCCACTCAGTGTCGGAACTCCTCCCACAGATCGGGTTGGTGATTCAGGCTCGTTGTTCGGCAGCTTCGACTTCGCGCCGCCTTCGTCCACATCGGGCCAGGCACTCAACATTTCGTTCAACGGCAACTGGGCGAAGCAAAGTCCCTCGTCGATTTTTCCAACCGAGCTGCCGGCACACAGCGGCGACCGAACCAATTGGCGCGGCGGACTTCAGGCGCGCCAGAACATGTACTTCGGTGTCGGAATTCTGAGTGAGACATCTCTCGGTCTGAGTGCATCGCGCAGCTGGGCGTCGCCTTATCTGCGTCTCCCGACCGGCCAGGTCAGAGTGAATTCAGATTTCGTCGATGGTACGAGCGGTGTCCAGAATCTCACCTTCGGTGGAAGCCAGTCGCTCAACAGCTCGCAGACCGCGAGCTCGGCTGGATTGCTGAATCAGCTCTCATGGTTCAGCACCAACAACAAGCACCGTCTCAAGCTCACGAGCGAGCTTCGTCGCGACGGCTCGCTTCTCCAGCAGGCCAACAATACTCTTGGCACCTTCTCCTTCAATTCGTTGAGCGACCTTCAGGCTGCGCGGCCATCGAGCTTCAGCCGACAGCTCGGATTCAGGGAGCGCGACGTCAGCCAGCTAGTCGCAGGACTATCACTCGGCGATTCGTGGAGAAAGACCGAAAATCTTCAAATCCAGTATGGTCTTCGCGCTGACGGAAACCGGTTCCTCAACGACCCGGCGTTCAATTCTGACATTCAATCGATATTCGGAGTTAGAAACGATGCGCTGCCGAACAAGCTGAATCTCAGTCCTCGCCTCGGTTTTTCCTGGACCTATGGAGATGCTCCGCAGATAGCAGGCTTCGACGGCGCCGCGCGCGGACCTCGCGCCGTTGTTCGAGGCGGGATCGGAGTCTTTCAGAACACGCCGTCGACAAATCTCGTCGGCACCGCGCTCGACAACACCGGACTCGCAAGCGGCGTACAGCAGATCACCTGTATCGGCGCAGCTACACCCATTCCCGATTGGGCCGCCTACGTATCGAACTCGGCAACGATACCAACGCAGTGCGCGGACGGGACAACCGGGACCATCTTCTCGAACGCTGTCCCGAACGTCTCGCTGTTTTCGAAGGACTACAAGGCACCGCGCAGCGTTCGCTCCAACCTGCAATGGAGCGGCCCGACACTCGGCAACAGGCTGAGCACGCAGATCGAAGGGACTTTCTCGCTGAACTTGAATCAGCAGGGCGTGACGGATCTCAACTTCAATCCGACACCGCGATTCGTTCTCGGTTCGGAGGATCTGCGCCCCATTTACGTCGAGCCAGCCAGCATCGTCCCGGCGACTGGTGCAACCGCCTCGCAGGGCGCGCGAACGTCGTCGAAGTTTTCGCGGGTAACTCAGCTGACGTCGGACCTCGAATCGGAGAGCCGTCAGGTAAGTCTCAGAATAAGTCCGACCTCATTCTCGACAACGCTGAGCTGGGGTCTCTCCTACGTCTATTCGAATGTGCGCGAACAATTCCGCGGATTCAGCAGCACTGTCTCGAATCCACTGACTACCGAGTGGGGCAGATCGTCGTTCGACTCGCGGCACCAGATCGTTTACAACGTCGGATACAATTTTTTTGATTTCGTTCGCGTCAACTGGTTCGGTCAGTTCCGCTCGGGGACACCGTATACCCCGATGGTAGCAGGCGATATCAACGGGGACGGCTACAACAATGACAGGGCCTTCATTCCGACAACGAGCGACGCAGATCCGGCAGTTGCAAGTGGCATTCAGTCGCTGCTCTCGAAGGGAACGAGCGGAGCGCAAAGCTGTCTCAGGAGCCAGCTTGGAAAGCTCGCTGCACGAAACAGCTGCGAGAGTCCATGGATCTCGAGCGCCAGCATGTCGGTGTCGTTCAATCCAATCAAGGTGAGAATGCCGCAGCGCGCGACTCTTTCATTCCAGGTTTCGAATCCGCTCGGTGCCGCCGATCTTCTTCTCCACGGCACCGACAACCTTCGCGGATGGGGTCAGACGAATTTCCCGGACCAGCAGCTTCTTTACGTGCGCGGTTTCGATCCGTCAACGCGCAAATTCAAGTACGAGGTCAATCAGCGGTTCGGCTCGACCAATCAGGCACTCGGATCATTCCGTCTTCCGGTAACGCTCACCGCGATGATGCGTTTCGACGTTGCACCAACGCGTGAAAAGCAGCTGCTCACCCAGCAGCTCGATCGCGGGCGTCGCACCGACGGAACGAAGCTGCCCGAGCTGATGCTGAAAGCCATCTATGGAAGCGGAGGCATTCCGAATCCAATGGCGACCATTCTCAGACAACAGGACTCATTGCATCTCACTGGCATGCAGGCAGACAGTCTCGCGACGATGAACCGGAACTACACAATTCGCAACGATGCGCTGTGGTCACCTGTAGCCAGGCAATTCGCAAATCTTCCGAACGGCTACGACAAGAATGATGCATACGAGAGATACATGACCGCTCGCAGGGCGACAATCGATCAGCTCGCAGCGCTTGCTCCGGCCATCAAGGGATTGCTCACACCTGATCAGCGCCGGAAGCTTCCTGCGTTCATCGCCAGTTACCTGGAGCCGAGGTATCTCGCTTCGATCCGCTCAGGTACTGCGGGCTTCACCGCCACTTCCGGCTTTGGCGGCGGAGGCCCCGTTGCATTTGGCGATGCAGTGTTCGTCGGTGCGGGCGGTGGTGGAGCGCAGACAGTGATTATCCGTCAGTGATTGAAACCAGGCTCGATAACATTTCCCTCTTCCCGACCTTCTCATGAGAATCGAAATTCGCTCCCTGTCGATGGCTTTGCTTGCAGTGTCAACCACGACGCTGAGCGCGCAACAGCGGCCAGCAATTCGCCAGCTCGGCGCAGTCGTCGGCAAGGCTACCGAGACCTTCGGAAATGTCACGGCGGTGCGACCGCTGTCCAACGGAAGCGTTCTCGTCAACGACGTCGCCGGCCGGCGCATCCTGATGTTCAACCCGCAGCTCAACGCCTTCACGGTGGTCGCCGACTCGACCAGCGCGACGGCGAACGCATACGCATCGAGAATCGGCGGAATGGTGGGATACAAAGGCGATTCAACATTGTTCGTCGATCCGTCGTCCATCTCGATGCTCGTGATCGATCCGAGCGGCAAGGTTGCGCGCGTTATGTCACTCCCACGTGCACAGGATGCGGCAATGTTGTCCGGCGTGATTGGCACCGCGACG